>CAXPUM010000040.1:0-11703 GCA_964220295.1 Flavobacteriaceae bacterium
CGCATCATACAGGAAGGCACTCACGCCCAATTATTGGAACAAGATGGATATTACAAAGAGCTCTACGCAAAACAGTTAAATGAAAAAGAAATGTGAAAATTTTTTGTTAGATGTTAAAAATTTTTAGATTTTTGAGCTCAACAAAACAAACCATTAAAGAATCAATTTTATGAGCGACAAGGGAATGATGGAGAAAGAAGAAATATTCTCTAAAGTTTTAAGAGCGGGAAGAAGAACGTATTTTTTTGATGTGAGATCAACCCGTGCAGACGATTATTATCTTACCATTACCGAGAGTAAGAAATTTACGAATGACGATGGCTCTTTCTACTACAAAAAGCACAAAATCTATCTTTACAAAGAAGATTTTGATGGTTTCAGAGAAATTCTGGAAGAAATGACCAATTACATCGTCAACGAAAAAGGTGAAGAAGTAATCAGCGAGCGCCATCAAAAAGATTTCAAAAAAGAATATGAAACGAACGGTATGGAACAGGAAGCTGCTGCCAGCACAAATCCTGAAAAGTTTACCGATGTGAGTTTTGACGATATTTAGAAGTTTAATCTTAGTGTTTAGAAGAACCGTCCTCCAAAAAGGGACGGTTTTTTTATATTTAAACTTTCCAAAACCTTTTTCATGAAAAGATTTCTGATACTATTCCTATTTTTCAGCAGTTCCATTTTTGCTCAACAAGATACCTTAAGCTTGAAATATTACCTGCCACAGGATGTTTCCTACAATCCTGATATTCCCACTCCGCAGGAGATCATTGGTTTTGTACCTGGAGAATGGCACGTAAGTCACGATCGTCTTTTAATGTATATGCGGAAACTGGCAGAAGTTTCCCCACGCGTGAGTCTCGAAGAAAGAGGCTTCACGTACGAAGGCAGACAGCTTTTGCTTTTAAGAATTTCTTCGGAAGAAAATATTCAGAACCTGGAAAGTATCAGAGAAAATCACCTGAAGCTTATCGGTAATAATTCGGCTGTAGTGAACACCGAGAATATGCCAATTGTGATCAACCAGGGATTTTCCATTCATGGAAATGAACCGAGCGGTTCCAATGCAGCCTTGCTCTATGCCTATTACCTGGCCGCCGCTGAAGGATCGGAAATTCAGAATAAATTGAATAGTACGGTTATTTTACTAGATCCGGCTTTCAACCCAGACGGCCTGCAACGCTTTGCTTTTTGGGCCAACACGAACAAAAGTAAAAATATCAATACCGATCCCCAGGATCGCGAATATGACGAAATCTGGCCAGGAGGCAGAACCAATCATTACTGGTTTGACATGAATCGCGACTGGCTGCCTGTGCAATTACCGGAATCGCAGGCCAGGCTGGAAACTTTTCACAAATGGTACCCGAATATCCTAACGGATCATCACGAAATGGGATCGAATTCCACATTCTTTTTCCAGCCCGGAATTCCGTCAAGAACTCATCCTCTCACACCTCAACTGAACCAGGACCTTACTAGGGAAATTGGCACTTACCACGCGGCGGCGTTTGACGAGATCGGTTCGCTCTATTTTACAGAAGAAAATTACGATGATTTCTACTACGGAAAAGGCTCTACTTTTCCAGATATTAATGGAAGCATCGGGATACTTTTTGAACAGGCAAGTTCAAGAGGTCACGCGCAGGAGACCGATAATGGTATTCTCACCTTCCCTTTCACGATTCGCAACCAGTTTACCGCAGCGCTATCTACCTTAGAAGCGGCCAGTAAAATGCGAGAAAAACTTTTAAATTACCAGCGCGATTTTTATAACAATGCGCGTGACAATGCCGGCAATGGCGCCTACGTTTTTGGAAGCTCCAACGATCCGGCTCGTGCCTGGGAGTTAGCCAAAATCATGGACCGGCATCAAATAGAAGTTTATGAATTAAAAGAAAATTATAGCTCTGGCGGAAATAATTACAAGACCGGTTCCACATTCGTTGTTCCGAAAAATCAGCGGCAGCAAAGACTGGTAAAGGCGATGTTCGAAGAAAGAACAAAATTTGAAGACAGCCTATTTTATGATATTTCTGCCTGGACTTTTCCGCTGGCATTCAATCTAAACTATGAGGAAAATGCGGCAGTTTCTAAAGCCGGTGAAAAGATTAACCATTTTGAAATACCGGCTCCTGTAGCTCCTCAGAAAAGTTCTTACGCCTATTTATTGGACTGGAACAACTACTACGCACCAAAAGCTTTAAATATGATCTTGGAAAAAGGACTTCGGGCAAAAGTGGCCATGAAACCTTTTAACCTTGGAAATGATCATTACAGCTACGGAACTATCATGATCCCAGCCATGAATCAATCAATATCTTCATCTGAAATCCACCAGATCCTTTCGGATGTTTCAGAAAAAACCAAGGTAAAAATAACCGGAGCCAATACCGGAATGTCGAAAGGGATCAATCTTGGCAGTGGTCAATTTAGGCCTGTTATTCCGCAGAAAGTAGCATTGATCGTGGGTGATGGCATTAGCTCTTATGATGCCGGGGAGATCTGGCACCTATTCGATCAACGCTATGATATGACCATAACAAAGCTTGATACTCGTAATTTGAATCGTAGCGATTTAAGTTCTTATACTGATATTATCCTGCCTCCAACCTGGGGAGGGATCGATGAAAATGTAACCAAGGAGCTTGATACCTGGATTAAAAATGGTGGAACTTTAATAGCCTACGGAAGAGCCATTAACTGGTTGAACCGAAATAAACTCGTTAATGTCAATCTGAAGGATGATGATCTCACTGCTGAAAATATCAGCTTTGGGGAGCGGGGTGATTTTCGGGGAGCTCAGGTAATTGGAGGGGCGATTTTCGAGGCGGACCTGGACCGAAGCCACCCGATAGCCTTTGGTTACGCTGAAAATAAAATTCCGCTTTTCAGGGACAATACTATTTTCATGGAAGCAGATAAGCAGAGTTACAACAATCCCTTACAATACATCCAAAAACCGCTTTTAAGTGGATACATCAGTAAGCCCAACCTCGATTCTCTTGCTGGAACGGTACCATTCAGATATGAAAACCATGGCCGCGGAGAAATAATGTTGTTTACTGATAACACTAATTTCAGGGCTTTTTGGTTTGGAACCAACAAATTACTCATGAACGCTATATTTTTTGGCGATGAAATGTAAAGAGACTTTAGCGAAATTTTAGCAGTCTTCTTTTTTATTTGGATACCTTTGTAGCTTTAAAATTTTGGTGATATCACTACCGGAAATGAGAATTCAAGCGTATGCTTAAAACTACTTTACTTTGAAATTTTCAGGATTTAAAAGCTGGTTACAAAACGAACGTTTTTTAAACTTCCTGAATAAATTTTCCTTCTTTCTAAGTTTAATTACTGTTCTGGTCGCTGTATACGATCTAGGATTCCGCCACCAGAAATACGAAGAAGAACAACTTAACCATTTATACTTTTTTACGCTCATCACCGGGGTGGTAGCCGTAATCTTGCGCTATGCATTTTTCAAGATCAAGTTTCGGCTGAAGGTCAGGATATTCGATGCCATTTTAGGAGCGCTTTTTTTCATCCTGATACTTGTAAAAATTGACTTCATCAGGGAAAACTTAGCCATCCTCGAGGTTCTGAACAAAATGTTTTACCTGTATTTGGCGCTGTTTATCTTCTTTATACGGGAATTTTCTACCATAGAATTCAATTTTAAAGGGGAATATCTCAATCCCGCTCAATTGTTCATCATAAGTTTCATGAGCATCATTTTACTGGGAGCCTGCTTATTGATGTTGCCTAAAGCCACTCACGACGGTATCTCGTTTCTGAATGCTTTATTTACCTCAACCAGTGCGGTATGTGTGACTGGCCTGATTGTGGTTGATACCGGAACCTATTTTACGGCTTTCGGACAGGGAGTAATTGTTTTGCTGATGCAACTCGGCGGACTCGGAATTATGACTTTTGCGAGCTATTTCAGTTATTTCTTTCGGGGTCAAACTTCTTATAAGAGCCAGTTAATGCTGAAGGATGCCACGAATTCAGAAAAAATCGGTGAAGTGATCGGTGTACTGAAAAAGATCCTTTACATCACCATCATTGTGGAATTGGTTGGAGCTTTGCTTATCTATATCAGCTTAAGTAAAAAGGAAATAGCGCTCATCTCAGACCGGATTTTCTTTTCTCTTTTTCATGCGGTAAGCGGCTTCTGTAACGCCGGATTTTCTACGCTTCAAAATAGTTTATATGAAGAAGCATTCCGATTCAATTATCCGCTCCAATTAATCATTGCAGCCTTGTTTATATTAGGTGGAATTGGTTTCCCGATCGTACTGAATCTATACAAGTATTCGGTTTATAGCATCAAGAATTTACTGCTGAAATTCACCCGAAAGGACAAAATGATCTATTCTCCTTGGGTGCTGAATTTAAATACACGAATTGTAACAGTTACCACCCTGATCTTGTTGGCGGTTGGAACCATCGGCTTTTACGGTTTTGAATACAACAATACGCTGGCAGAACACAATTGGTTTGGGAAGATCGTGGTTTCTTTCTTTGGCGCTGCCACACCACGAACCGCCGGATTTAATTCGGTTGATATGACCCAGCTCAATTTTAGCACCATCATGCTCATTTTCCTTCTCATGTGGATCGGAGCATCACCGGCCTCTACGGGTGGTGGTATCAAGACCAGTACGATTGCCATCGCAACACTCAACTTTTTTAGCCTTGCTAGAGGGAAGAACAGGATTGAAGTTTATAAAAGGGAAATCTCCAATGCATCGATTAGACGTGCTTTTGCGATCATTTCACTATCGCTGATGGTCATTGGTTTTTCAGTTTTTCTCATTGCATCATTTGACCAGGATAAGACCTTGCTGAGCATCGCTTTTGAAACATTTTCAGCATATAGTACGGTAGGATTGTCAACCGGGATCACGGCCGATCTTTCCTCCTATTCTAAAGTGGTCATCATTTTTACCATGTTCATAGGAAGGGTGAGCATGCTTACTATTATGATCGCGTTATTAAGAAGGGTTAAACATCAGAATTATCGCTTCCCTACAGATGAAATTTTAATCAACTAAAAGAAAAGGAATTATGAAATATATCGTAATCGGTTTAGGAATTTTTGGTGCTTCCGTAGCAGAAAAACTTTCTGCTATGGGTAACGAGGTCATCGGTGTTGATATAAAAATGAGTAAAGTTGAAAGCATCAAGGAGAAGATCACACACGCGATCAGTCTGGATGCGACAGACCCGGAGGCTGTAAAAAACTTACCATTACGAGATACCGATGTGGTAATCGTTGGAATTGGTGAAGACAAAGGAGCCAATATCATGACAGCCGCTTTGATGAAGCAATTACATGTAAAAAGACTGATCAGTCGGGCTGTAGACCCTCTTCAGCGAATGGTTTTGGAAGCAATGGGCGTCACAGAAATCATTCATCCTGAAAAAGAAACAGCCGATCGTTGGGCCAAACGACTAAATCTTGAAGGAGTGGTTGACAGTTTTGAACTGGATGATGATTACAGCATCGTGGAAACCCGTATTCCAAAAGAATATGGAGGTAAGACCGTTGAGGAAATTGGTATTAAGAAAGAGTTCAATCTAATCGTTCTCACCACCATGAAAGTGACCAATGAGAAGAGCGAAATTGGTATTGATAAAGACTGTACCTCTGTACAGGGAATTGCCAGGGCAACTACCAAGCTTAATCATGGCGACATCATGGTTCTATATGGCCACAATAAAGATATTCGCAACCTTCTCGAAGAACACAAGAAATTCAAAGAGGGTAATTAACCCACTCGCAGCCCGTTTTTAACCTTTTGGTCGCTGGTTAGAAGAACAATATCATTCTCCTCTCCTACCGATCCCAAAACCAGACATTCGCTCATTAAATTTGCGATTTGTTTCTTCGGAAAATTAATTACAGCAATGATCTGTTTTCCAATGAGATCAACTGTATTATATCGTTGAGTGATCTGTGCAGATGATTTCCTAACGCCTATTTCCTTCCCGAAATCTATCTGAAGTTTATAGGCCGGATTTCGAGCTTCTTCAAAAATTTCCGCATTCAGAATTGTTCCTACTCGCATTTCCACTCGCTCAAATTCTTTCCAGGTCAGGTTATTTTCCATAGTATTTTTGAACTTAATTGGGTAAATTTATAGAAAAAAGATGGCAAGGACAGAATCAGCAATGCTCGATTTAGGCACCAAGGCGCCAGACTTCAAACTCATGGACGTTCGTACGGGACATCTCATTTCGCTAGAAGATATTCAGGGAGAGAAAGGCACTTTGATCATGTTCATCTGCAACCATTGCCCCTTTGTAAAGCATGTAAGTGACGAATTGGTCATGCTGGCCAATGATTATCGCCCCCTTGGTTTCAATACCGCGGCCATTATGAGCAATGACGTAGTAAATTATCCGGAAGATGCTCCAGAGAAAATGAAGGAAGTAGCAATGAGACATCAGTATTCCTTTCCTTACTTATTTGACGGCACACAGGAAATCGCAAAAGCGTATCATGCCGAGTGTACCCCGGATTTCTTTTTATTTGATGAAGAGCTGAAATTAATTTATCGCGGTCAGCTGGATGACAGCCGTCCTGGAAATGGTATTCATCCTTCAGGACGTGATCTTCGGGAAGCTATGGATGCTGTTTTAAACAACCGGCCTGTTTCATCCAAACAAAAACCCAGTATTGGTTGTAATATCAAATGGGCTGGATAATTTAACCTGAAATTAAATGAAAACAGATACATATTTTTTACTTTTATAATCCTATAGATTTAATAGGATTAATACTTAAATATTAAAATTATGAGCGAATTGAAATTAGGAGACAAAGCCCCAAACTTTGATGCCGAAACTTCGGAAGGAAAGATCAATTTTTATGATTACCTGGGAGATGGATGGGGAATCCTGTTTTCTCACCCTGCAGATTACACACCGGTTTGTACGACCGAGCTTGGTACTGTTGCCAGGTACAAAGATGAATTCGAAAAGCGTAATGTAAAAGTGATGGCACTGAGTGTGGATGGTCTGGAATCTCATAAAGGCTGGATCAAGGATATTAACGAAACTCAGAACACACAGGTTAATTTCCCGATCATTGCTGATGAAGACAAAAAAGTTTCTGACCTCTACGGAATGATTCATCCAAATGCCGATAATACCTTAACTGTACGTTCGGTTTATGTGATCGGTCCTGATAAAACTATCAAATTGATGATTACCTATCCTGCAAGTACAGGTCGTAATTTCGATGAATTATTAAGAGTAATCGATTCACTTCAGCTTACGGCTTATCAAAAAGTGGCAACACCTGCAAACTGGAAGCATGGAGAAGACGTTGTGATCAGCCCTTCAGTTTCTGATGAGGAAGCCGATAAAATGTTTCCAAAAGGATATAAAAAAGTGAAGCCTTACCTGAGAATGACACCTCAACCAGACAAGTCTTAAAATGCCTTATTATATTCTTTTTTACGAAACGGTAGATGATTATATGGAGAGGCGTGAAGAATTCAGGTCGGTTCATTTACAGCACGCGGAAAAAGCCAGACAGGAAGGTCATTTATTGATGGCAGGAGCTTTTGCAAATCCGGCTGATGGTGCTGCACTGATCTTCCAAATAGACTCTCCAAAAATTGCAGAAGAATTTGCGAAAAATGAT
The DNA here is from genome assembly GCA_964220295.1 of Flavobacteriaceae bacterium. Taxonomy (GTDB): domain Bacteria; phylum Bacteroidota; class Bacteroidia; order Flavobacteriales; family Flavobacteriaceae; genus Christiangramia. The sequence continues at coordinate 7,661 of CAXPUM010000040.1, forward strand.
CCTTATGTGATTAATGGGTTGATCAAAAACTGGTCAGTCCGGGAATGGACAGTGGTCATTGAAAATAAATAAGGCTGGTTTTTACCAGCCTTTTCTTTTCTTCAAATTCTCTATATGCGCTAAATGATGATTGCTATGCCAGGCATACATTCCCAGGCAGGTTAACAAACTCACATTTTTACCAGTTTCCGGATGATAAAATTGCTTTTCATAATCTTCGTTGGTCATATGCTGCAGTAAATAGTTCCATTTTCTATGAAGAGCATCCAAAAAATCAAGGCTCGGTTCTACCGGCATATTATAATCTGGTAACCTGGAAAATTGATCCTGATCGTAAGCTTTAATCGTTGGGGTATCTTCTGTAAGAGCCCAACGAAAACGCAAAAAGGCATTCAAATGACTATCGGCAACATGATGGATTAACTGGCGCACCGTCCAACCGCCAAGGCGGTAAGGAGTATCCAGCTGTTGCTCGCTAAAATCTTCCACGATACTTATCAAAGCCAATGGAAAGTCTTCAATGTCTTTTTGCCACTCCTTCATTTGACTTTCACCACTAAAATCTGTAGGCCGTTCAAATTTCCCAATTGGGAATTTTAATTTTTCAAGATCTTTTTCTTCCATTAACTAAAAATAAAAAAGCGCCATGATTCCCGGCGCTTTTTTGATTAAATTATTGAAATAAAATTACTTAACGTTCATTAGTTCTACATCAAAAACCAATACAGCATTCGGTGGGATCACTCCTCCTGCTCCTCTTTCTCCATATCCCAGATCTGAAGGAATTACCAGTCTGGCTTTATCTCCAACCTGAAGCAATTGGATCCCTTCATCCCAACCAGCGATGACGTGACCAACTCCAATAGGAAATTCTAATGGCTGATTTCTTTTGTAAGATGAATCGAAAACAGTTCCATCTGCCAGCTGTCCTTTATAATGAACAGATACAGTTTTGCCTTTTTCGGCCTGTGCACCATCTCCCTTTTGAATAATTTTATAGCGAAGTCCGCTTGCCGTTTTCTCAAAACCGGCAGCAATTTTTTCTACTTCGGCTTCAGCAGCTTTTTTTGCTTCTTCTTCCCGTTTCGCTTTTTCCGCATGAAATTCTTTAAAAGCTCCCGCTCCATCAAATTTATCAGCAGCAGCACCCTGCCTGATGATCTCCAGTTTTTCAATTTTATCACCCTGCTGGATCTTATCTACTACTTCCTGTCCTTCAACCACATTTCCGAAGACCGTATGCTTTCCGTCTAACCAGGGTGTTTCCACGTGAGTGATAAAGAACTGGCTACCGTTAGTTCCTGGACCTGCATTGGCCATAGACAATTTCCCAGGCGCATCATGCTTTAATTCCGGATGAATTTCATCATCAAATTTATAACCGGGACCACCTGCACCGGTTCCGTTTGGATCACCACCCTGTATCATGAAATCAGGAATCACACGATGAAATTTTAATCCATCGTAATATGGTTCTCCTTCGCTTTTTGCTTTATTCTCTATTTTTCCTTCCGCCAAACCAACGAAATTCCCTACCGTTCCGGGAGTTTTTTCGAATTCCAGTTCGGCTAAAATCTCTCCTTTAGAAGTATGAAATTTAGCGTATAATCCGTCTTGCATTGTTGTAAATTTTTATGAGTTGGCAAAGATACCTAATTTGATCCATAAACTTTTTCACCTCCGACATAAGTTCCCAAAACCTGTGTTTGAGGAACGCTATCTATCTGCACTTCCATAATATCCCGGTCTAACATCACGAAATCGGCCATTTTCCCCACTTCGATACTGCCTTTTTCCTTTTCTTCAAAATTGGAATAGGCTGCCCAAATGGTCATTCCTCTAAGGGTTTCCTCACGACTTAGAGCTTCCTCAGGCATGAAACCATTTTCGGGAAAGTGATCGGTATCCTGTCGTGAAACGGCAGCATAAAAAGTCAAAAACGGACTCACGCGCTCCACCGGAAAATCGGTTCCTAGAGCAACCAGTCCCGCCTGGTCCAATAATTTTTTATATGCATAAGCGCCTTTAATGCGCTTTTCACCCAACCGGTCTTCTGCCCAGTACATATCGCTGGTAGCGTGAGTTGGCTGCACCGATGGAATAATATTTTTACTAAAAAAATGAAAATCAGCCGAATCGATCACCTGCGAATGTTCTACCCGCCATCTCCTATCAGGAGAATTTTTCAGAAGTGAATCATAGGTTGTTAAAACCAGATAATTAGCAGAATCTCCAATGGCATGCGTATTTAGTTGAAATTCAGATTTAGCGACACGCTCCGCAATTTTCTTGAATTCTGAAACTGGTGACAGTAAAGCTCCAAAATGGCCATGACGATCGGTATATTCTTCTTTTAGAGCCGCACCTCGGGAACCTAAAGCTCCATCACCATAAAATTTTACCGAACGAACGTTTAGTCTATCAGTTTTATAAGGTGATTTGTCCAGGTAGTAATCAAGATTTTCAGGTGTGTTAGAAACCATTGCATAAATTCGCATTTTCAGGTCTCCGCTTTTCTGAAGACTGTCGATCGTTTCTATAACCACTCGGTCCAGCCCGGCATCATCTACCGTGGTAAGGCCATAGCTGAAACAAACTTCCTGCGCTTCCAATAAGGCCGTTTTTCTCTCGGAAAAATTTGGAGCCTGCTGACTTTCTGAAATAAGATCCATAGGATTATCAACCAGAATTCCAGTAAGTTCTCCTTCTTTCTGCTCAATATCTCCACCTTCGAATTCTGTTTCCGTAGTAATTCCGGCCAGGTCCAGAGCAGCCTGATTTGCGAGAAGCGCATGCCCGTCTATTCGAACAATAGCTACCGGCGTATCTGGAAAAAGCTGGTCCAAAGTATCTTTTACGGGAAAGTTTTTATCTTCCCAGTCGTTCTGATCCCAACCGCGGCCAGTAATATAATCCAATTGATTCTTATTCTGAAACTGGACAATTTTGGTGACCACTTCTTTAAAACTTTTCGTTCCGGTTAGATCCACTTTCCGGATTTGTAATCCGAAATTGTAGAAGTGAGCATGGGCATCGATCAAGCCGGGATAGATAGCTTTTCCCTGCGCATCAATCGTCTTTTTTGCATCGAATTTCTTCTGAAGTTCATTAGAACCACCAATTTCAAAGAATTTTCCATCTTTCACCACAAAGGCTTCCTGCTTACTAAAACTGCTGTCTACGGTATAAATTTTAGCATTGTAGACCAATAGATCGGCTTGCTGCTTGTTATCACAGGAAAAAAGGATGATACTAAGCAGGCTTAAATAAAGTAATTTTTTCATCTAAAATGAATTAAAATAAAGAGGCCATCGAATTCAAAATGGCATCTCGAATGGTTCTGTTTGCCGCCGCGGCTAGGGCTACCGAGATCGCCAGACCAAGAAAAGCATAACCAAAATCTCTGGCAATTAATCTGAAAGCTTTTTTACGATGCTTTTTCCCTTTTTTCTTACGTGCCAGGCTGATCGCAATTTCCCTTCCTCCAATCACTCCAAGAAAAACCCAGGTCGTAGACATAGGAACGGTACTGATAAAAAGTTTGTAAATGAGCAATAAAACATACGTGAAGTCCACCAGCGTTGCCGCACGAATATCAGAAATCCTGGACTTCTCGCTCACTACTTCCTGTATGCGATCACCTCGTAGATAAAAAAGTAGTCCCAGTCCCAGGAATATGGTTATGGTAAATAATACGAACTGAAAAAGATTTTGTTGTCTCGGCAGGAACACGGCAATATTAGCCCCATCCTGCATCACCCAAACAGCCCATAAAGAACCGCTCACGAGCCATTGAGCCGCAGTCCAGGCATTACTTGCTTTCCGGCTTTTAAAGTATTTACGAATGATATTATAGGAAAAATACCAGACCCCGAATGATAAAATAAAAGCCAGAACATATCCTGATAAACTTTTACCTATTACCGAGGTAATTCCCGACGTATCAGCGCTGAAAACGCTTAAAATCAGAAATGTTGTAGAAACCGGCATTCTTAACCTCGTCAAAATTAATAATACGAGAGGTGCGATAATCTGGAAAAAGC
>CAXPUM010000041.1:0-18410 GCA_964220295.1 Flavobacteriaceae bacterium
ACGCACCCGTGCGCCACTCGTCAGCGGAAAAGCAAGCTTTTCCCTGTTACCGTTCGACTTGCATGTGTTAGGCCTGCCGCTAGCGTTCATCCTGAGCCAGGATCAAACTCTTCATCGTTAAATCTTATATATCTTAACAACTACTAAGAAATTGCTCAGGTCTTTGACGTCTTTTAGTCTTAATTCTTATACACTGGATTATACCTTTCAATATAATCCCTGTCAATTCAATATGTCAATGATCTTCTCTTAATCTCGTTGAAACTAAAGGTCTCGAACCTCTCTCTTTATAACCCCTTACGGTAGCTTCTCTTCTACTCTTCAGAACGTGGCTTGTTTTTCAAAGCGGGTGCAAATATACAACTACTTTTTCCTTTCCACCAAAACTTTTTTTAAAAAAATTTGGAAGCCTCTCAAAGTAATCTCCATACACCTTCTCCTCCGCCAAACTCCTCTCAATCCTTCTTTTCAATGAACTCCCCTTTCCTTCGAAAGCGGGTGCAAATATAAGACAACTTATTTCTTCAAAACAAGGATTTACAAATAAATTTTCAGAAAAAATTAAGATTAGTTTTTAAGTAGCTGATATTCTGAAATGAGCATTAACTTCTTTTATTCTTCGAATGATCCTTACTCCACTTATCGGTTAGTTCCAGATATTCAAAATCAAGTGCGCTCTTCTGCCTTTCCAAAATATTGTCCCGAAAAGAACGCTGTAAAATATCTTCAATTAAATAGTCTTCTTTATTAGATTCTGGATGATATTCTTCTTTTAAAGAGATATCAAAAAGACTTGCAGTGGTATTGTACCAAAAAGCCCTCCAGCCACTTTTTAAATTTTTCACCAAATCAAAAGCGGTATAACCGGTTTGCCTGTTTATGAGCTTGACTAATATTTGACCTTCAGTATGTGTAAGTTTTTTGAGCTCAGCAGAAAATTCATCTTCAATATAATTCTGAACGATCTTTGTATATTTTTTCCTGGCCCGTTTAGATTTAATCTGGTCCAGTCTTGAATTAAGATCTATCAGTCTCTCAGATGCCAATTTTGCATAGGGATAAACTTTTCGGGTTTTTCTACGTAGGATCAAATAGCGACGACGATCATTAATATCATCAAACTTCAGCTTTTTTAACAAGACCACTTCCTCAAGATCTATCATCTCCCGCGGAATAGAATCTCCATCAATAATCATGTAGGTCTTTTCAATAGAATCTGTCTCTTCTTCAGATTCCTTTTTTTCTTGTGCTGAAAGCTGCGCCAAATTCAGCAGAAATAGTAAAAATATGATTGATTTAATCTTCAAAATCTCTATGCTTTATCTAGTTCAGATTTGCCAAAATCATTCCAAAATTAGTAAATAGGTCGTTGCCTTCCGTACAAATCTTCTTAATTTCGCTGAAAATTAAGAATTATGAAGAAATCTAAAATATTAGACAAGGAATCAATGGATTTCCTTGAAAAATATCTTAACAATGCAGCCCCAACCGGATACGAATCGGAAGGTCAGAAACTCTGGATGGAGTATCTAAAACCTTATGTTGATGAATTCATCACCGATACTTATGGAACCGCAGTGGGCGTGATCAATCCTGATGCCGAGTTCAAAGTAGTCATAGAAGGTCACGCTGATGAAATTTCCTGGTACGTTAATTATATAACGGACGAAGGCTTGATTTATGTTGTGAGAAATGGCGGAAGCGACCACCAGATCGCTGCATCGAAGCGCGTTAATATTCATACAAAAAATGGAATCGTTCAAGGAGTTTTTGGATGGCCGGCAATTCATACCCGGGATAAGGAAAAGGAGCAGTCACCAAAAATGAACAATATCTGCATCGATGTTGGATGCTCTTCTAAAGAGGAAGTTGAAAAACTAGGTGTTCACGTAGGATGTGTAATTACTTATCCAGATGAGTTTTTTATCTTAAATGAAGACAAATTTGTTTGTCGAGCATTAGATAATCGTATTGGCGGTTTTATGATCGCCCAGGTAGCGAAGTTGCTGAAAGAAAATGGAAAGAAATTACCTTTCGGATTGTATGTCACTAATTCGGTCCAGGAAGAAATTGGGCTACGCGGTGCTGAAATGATCACTCATCGTATCAAGCCAAATGTGGCAATCGTGACAGATGTAACGCACGATACCACTACCCCGATGATCGAAAAGAAAACAAACGGATTGGCAAAAATTGGTGACGGACCAGTTATCTCTTACGCACCTGCCGTTCAGAATAAATTAAGAGAATTGATTATTAATGCTGCGGAAGATAAAAAAATACCATTCCAAAGAATGGCATCCTCCAGGTTTACCGGCACCGATACCGATGCTTTTGCTTACAGCAATGGCGGAGTTCCTTCAGCTTTAATTTCTTTACCATTAAGATATATGCATACCACCGTGGAAATGGTGCATAAGCATGATGTTGAAAATGTGATCAACCTGATTTATGAATCTTTATTAAAGATTAAAAACGGCGACACTTTTAGTTATTTTGAATAACATAGATTGAACAATTGCAAATAAAACTCTCTTATTTTAAGGGAGTTTTATTTTTTCAGTCTGGTTTTTTCACAAATATTTAGGCTAAGACGTTTCTGTTTCAACCTATCTTTATCAGAAAAGTCTATGACACTCTCTCAAGATGATGTGACCACTATTATGAACGATCCTCACGAGGCCGTTCGTTTAGCAAATCTTCGATATGTTTCTGAGTCGCACCTTTCCATTCAACGTAAGCGAAGAGGTCGCGGATTTGCCTATTATCGGAAAGAGGAAAAGATTTCAGATAAAAGCACAATTGAGCGTATTAAATCCCTGGTGATTCCTCCAGCCTGGCAAAATGTAAGAATCAGTCATTTAAAAAATGGCCATTTACAGGTTGTGGGTCGCGATGAAAAGGAGCGTAAACAATATATGTATCACCCGGTCTGGTCGGAAATTCGGAATCAGACAAAATTCTTTAAAATGACTGCCTTTGGAGAAATGCTTCCGAAGATCAGAAAGCAAGTAAATGAAGACCTGGATTTGAAAGGCATGCCGAAAAGAAAAGTTTTAGCACTGGTGATCAGGCTCATGGAAGAAACGCATATCCGAATTGGTAACCATTATTACGCTAAGAATAATAAAACCTATGGTTTATCTACTTTCCGCACCAAGCACGTCAAAACTTTTGAAGACGGTATCAAATTTGAATTTATCGGCAAAAAAGGAAAAGAACACTCCATTACCGTTGAAAACAAGATTTTAGTAGACCTTATTAATCAGTGCGAAGAAATTCCGGGATGGGAGTTGTTCAAATTTTACGATGAAAATAATTGCAAACAAACCATCGATAGCGGGATGATCAATGATTATATCCACGAGATCAGCGGAGATATGTTTTCAGCAAAAGATTTCAGAACCTGGTCTGCCAGTAAGATCTTTTTTGAAACTATTCGTGAATTAGGATATTCTGAAGATGAAAAAGAAAGAAAGAAGCATATCCTGGAAGGTTTTGATGCAGCGGCAGAAGGTCTTGGAAACACCAGGGCTGTGTGCCGCAGTTACTACGTTCACCCAAGAGTTGTAGAAACCTACGAAACCGGTGAGATTTGCCCTTATTTCGAACAAGTTAAGGAGGATAAAGAACCAACTTACATGGAACTTTCTGAAACCGAGAAAGCCGTACTTCAACTAATTAAAGATTATAAAATAGAGATCGCCGATAAAAAGTAGGTTTTCAATTCTCTGAAATAGGTCAAATTCTGATAAATTTACAGGATGACCTATAATACGATCGCATCCAGAATTGCCGATTTTTTGGCAGAATTCCCTCCATTTTCCCTTCTTGAGAAAGAGCAGTTACAGAATGTGGCTGAAAAAGTAGTTGTGCAATATTATGAAAAAGGAAAATTAATTTTTCAAAGGGAAGAAGCGGTGCATGATTGCTTTTACATAGTAAATAAAGGCGCGGTTGATCTTCAGAAATATAATGAGCAGCAAATTGCTGAAACCATTGATAAATGCGATGAAGGAGATGTCTTTGGTTTGCGACCACTTTTTGCCAAAGAGAATTACCAGATCAATGCCATTACTTCAGAAGAAAGCGTGATTTACGCGATTCCGCTGCAGATTTTTAAACCTTTGGCGATAAACAATTCCAAAGTGGGAAACTTTCTAATGGAAAGTTTTGCTTCCAATACGCGAAATCCATACGCCACCGAACACCGAGGTAAATTATTCACAGAGGAAGACGCAGAGATCAGTTTTAAAAAAGAAGCTTTATACGAACTCCAACCGGTTCCCATCATAAAAAAAATGGTTACCGTAAAGCCGGAAACAACGATTAGGAAAGCAGCGCAGAAAATGTCAAAGAGAAAAGTTGGATCGGTCATCGTGGTTTCCGAAGAAAAATTCCCGATGGGGATTGTCACCGATGTCGACTTTCGGCAAATGGTCGTTACCGGAAAAGTGAATATCGATCATCAAATCACCGAAATAATGCGATCTCCGGTGATATGCTATTCCAAAGATATCACGCTGGCCCAGGCCCAGCTTACCATGATGAAGCATAACATCAACCATATTTGTATCACGAAAGACGGTACGCCGAATACGAAAGTAAAAGGTATCATTTCTGAACATGATATTATGGTTAGCCAGGGTAACAATCCCGCCGTACTCATGAAGGCGATCAAACGTGCTAATAGTACGAAAAGGCTGAAAAAAATCAGGAATAGAACTATGTTTTTACTCGAAGGATATCTGCGCAGTAATATCCCGCTGACTCATATTAGTAAGATCATGTTCGAATTGAACGATGCAACAATCAAAAGGGTTATTGAACGTTGCCTGGAGAAAATTGAAGATCCCCTACCAGCCGAATTTGCGTGGATGTCATTGGGTAGCCAGGGTCGTAAAGAACAATTACTCACAACCGATCAGGATAATGCTCTTGTTTTTGCAGATGTTGCACCAAATAAACTGGAAGAGACCAGGGACTATTTTCTGAAGCTAGCTACCAAAGTCACTAAAAGACTGAATATTATTGGATATGAATTTTGTCCCGCTGAAATGATGGCGAGAAATCCGAAATACTGTCTTTCCCTATCTGAATGGAAAGAGCAATTTTCACAATGGGTCACCACTTCAGGTAACGATGAGATTTTACTTTGCCAGATATTCTTTGACTTTGACATCTCTTACGGAAATGTGAATTTAACCAATGAAATTTCTGATCATGTTTTTGACATTCTCAAAGGAAATCGAAATTTTCTAAATCGCCTGGCGGCCCAAGCGCTAAGAAATCCTTCGCCTCTTGGATTCTTTCGCCAATTTTTGGTAGAACAGGATGGAGAGAATAAGGACTTTTTCGATATCAAAAAACGAGGCATCATGCCGCTTACTGATGCAGGACGATTATTAATTCTGGAACACCGGGTTAAAAATATCAGTAATACGGCAGAAAGATTTGAAAAATTAGCCCAGCTGGAACCAAATAATAAAGAATTATACTTCGCCTGTGCCTATTCATCTAAAGCATTGATTAAATTCAGAACGAAACAAGGATTACTGCATAAAGATAGCGGCAGATTCATTGATCTGGAAACTTTAGGAAAAGAAGACAAGATTAAACTTAAAAGGTGTTTCAAAACAATAAAGGAAATACAGGAACTGATTAAAATTCGATTCGAAACCACCTACTATTTATGATCAGAAAATTTTTTGGAAGAAAAAAGCTTCCTGATGATTTACCAGATTTCTATAGGACGTACGTAGAAAGCTTAGAAAATTTACCTAATGATATTAGCCATGTTCGATTTGTCGTTTTTGATACCGAGACAACAGGCCTTAATACTGAAACCGATCGTGTTTTAAGCATTGGAGCAGTTTCAGTTAAAAATAAACAAATAGAAATTTCCTCCAATCTTGAGATTTATGTGGAGCAGGAAAAATTTAATCCGGAATCGGTTAAAATCCATGGATTAATTCGGAATGAAAAATATGAAAAGGTTAGCGAAGAAGAGGCAGTCAAAAATTTTTTGGAATACTGCAAAAATTCGGTCCTAGTGGCGCAGCATGCTGGTTTTGATGTGAAGATGATCAACGCCTGTTTGAAGAGGATGGGACTTGCCAAACTTCAAAATCCGGTTTTGGATACGGCTGTGATGTACAAGAAGACCAAGATTTTGACAAATTTAATTGACAAAGAAAAGATTTACTCCCTGGATGAAATTGCTGAAGCTTATACTATTGATCTTGTTGACCGTCACACCGCATCGGGAGATGCTTATATAACTGCCCTGATATTTCTGAAATTATTAGGTCGTATATCTAATTTGGAAAATATAGAACTTCAAAAACTTTTGAAACTTAAGTATTAAAAAAGCCTCCGTTTGGAGGCTTTTATTTTTATGAAGATTGAGAGTCATAATATTTCAACATTTTTACAACATCTTTTTCATCTTTTATTTTATTGTCATCGAAATACTCCTCCATTCGATCAGATTTGAAAAAGTCTTCCAAATCTTTTTCTTTTAACCTGGTTTCTTTATAAATACCACCATTCAATGAAATATAGTATGTCATCTCCACATCAATATCAGCAGGTTTGTCTCGCTCGTAACCGGTCCTGGCTTTCTGCGGCTGGGTAACATCCACACTTGGAATTCCGATAAAGTCTACTTTGTCACTTTTATAATACCTAGCGAAATAGGATTCTTTAATACCATTATCGGTCTTGATATTATCAATAAAATACGTATAGTCTGGAAATTCATAAGTGATCTTCGTAAGCTTAGGAAGTGTATAAGAGTCCTGATCTAGAGGCTCCAGTTTCACAACGACAACATCTTCCACCGCATTATATTTCATGAATGCCTTTTGAGATCTTCCTTGTTCATCCTTAATAACTCCACTTACGAATTCGTCTTCAACAAAAGGAGAACCCGTGTACGTGTCTGGTGTTTTTTCTTTGGTAAAAATTACCATTCCACGATCACTTCCAAAGGCACCATAAGCTCCTTGTTGCTGTGCAAATGCGAAAGAAGATGCTGCTATAGCTAGAATAAATAATATTTTTTTCATATTTCTAAATTTAGTCGTTTTTAATTCTTTTTTATAAATGTTGGATTTTCACTTAACTAATATATTTTTTCAAACACTATTTCCAATTTAAATTCTTCCAAAGTGATCAGCTAGATACGATATTATTATTTTGTAATCATTTAATATCTCTTCAAAACATTTTATAGAAATAGGAATATTATATTCATCCACTCACAACTTTCAAACATCTGCGGCAATTCATCCAATTTTCTAAAAACAATTTGCACTAAATTAAGAAAATAGGAATGATTGAATTCTTATCATTTAGCAATTTAGATGATTACTGCTTAGGAATCAAACAGCATACCAAACCGTTAATCACAAAGTATTATTTATAATACTTTCCACTACCTCGGGATTCAATAAGGTTGATGTGTCCCCAAGATCTGAAGTATCTTTCGAAGCGATCTTTCTTAAAATTCGTCGCATGATCTTTCCACTTCGTGTTTTTGGTAAACCTTCCACAAACTGAATTTTATCAGGCTTAGCAATTGGTCCAATCTTATCGGCGATCTGCTGATTGATCTCTTTTCTCAAATTGTCCTGATTCCTGGATTCCCCAGATTCTTTCAGAATAACAAATCCGTATAAGGCATTCCCTTTGACCTCGTGTGGAAATCCTACAACTGCAGATTCTGCTACCGCAGGATGCTCATTAATTGCGTCTTCAATCGGCGCGGTTCCCAGATTATGACCCGAAACGATAATCACATCATCTACCCTACCCGTTATTCGGTAGTAACCAACTTCATCGCGCAAAGCACCATCGCCGGTAAAATATTTATTTTCAAAAGTCGAAAAATAGGTTTCGCGATAGCGATCATGATTTCCGTAAATAGTTCTAGCCATAGATGGCCACGGATATTTGATACACAACCTACCATCAACCTGATTTCCTTTGATCTCTTTTCCCTCCTCATCCATCAGGGCGGGTTGGATCCCAATAAAAGGCAAAGTCGCAAAAGTGGGTTTGGTAGGAGTCGCAAATGGAATAGGTGAAATCATGATTCCGCCAGTCTCTGTTTGCCACCAGGTATCAACTATCGGACTCTTATTCTTCCCGATATTATTATCATACCAGTGCCACGCTTCTTCATTAATTGGTTCTCCAACAGTTCCAAGCACTTTTAATGATGACAGATCATAATTTTCGACGAATTCCAGGTTCTTTTTAGCCAAAGCTCTAATAGCCGTTGGTGCAGTATAGAATTGATTGACCTTATGCTTTTCTACAATCTCCCAAAAACGACCAAAATCCGGATAAGAGGGAACGCCCTCAAACATCACCGTTGTGGCACCATTGGCAAGCGGACCATAAACAATATATGAATGACCGGTAATCCAGCCAATATCGGCAGTACACCAATAAACGTCATCATTCTTATAATCGAAAATATTTTTAAAAGTATAAGCTGTGTAAACCATGTAACCTGCCGTGGTATGCAACATCCCTTTTGGTTTACCTGTTGATCCTGAGGTGTACAAAATAAACAATGGATCTTCCGCATCCATAATTTCAGGGTCACATTCACCTGAAGCCTGATCCAGTAAAGGTTGCAGCCATTTATCACGACCATCCTTCATTTTGATATCAGATTCAATTCTTTTAGCTACAAGAACAGTTTCCACATCAGGACAATCTTCTAAAGCCTTATCAACAATACTTTTCAGATCAATCGTTTTATCTCCGCGGAAACTTCCATCTGCCGTGATCATCATTTTACAATTGGCATCCAGCGTTCGAGTGGCTAGCGCCGAAGCCGAAAATCCTGCAAATACAACCGAATGAATCGCGCCAATTCTTGCGCAGGCGAGAACAGCATAAGCCAATTCCGGAATCATTGGTAGATAAATACAAACCCGGTCACCTTTTTGGATTCCGTTTTCTTTTAAAACATTTGCAAATTGATTGACCTTTTTTTGAAGTTGCTTAAACGTAATGATTTGTGCTTCATCTTTGGGATCGTTCGGTTCCCAGATAATGGCAGGCTTATCACCTTTTGTAAGCAAATGCCGATCGATGCAATTTTCAGTAATATTGAGCTTGGCATTTTCAAACCATTTTACTTCCGGTTTACTAAAGTCCCAGCTAAGCACATTATCCCATTTTTTTCGCCAGACGAAATGCTCTTCGGCTATTTCCTGCCAGAAATTTTCAGGTTCTCTAACTGATTTTCGATATACCTGAAAATACTCTTCCAGGTTTTTTATGTGATAATTGCTCATTGACGATCTTGTTAATTAGAAAAGAAAAAACCGGGCTTCCCGGTCATTTCTTCTAAAATTATTAAATCGTGAGCAATTCAGAAAATATTGCTTTTATAAAAAAGCAAAATGGTTCAAAATTTAAGAGAATAGTACATGATTTTTTGCAAGACCCATAAATTATTCAGCTTTCAAATAAGAATTTACGTTTTTCTCTATTCGTTTTTCAATATTTGAAACATCTGCCTTTTCAAATTTCTCCCCTGTAATATTTTCATACAGTTCGATATACCTTTCGGAAACGGAATTGATGTATTCATCGCTCATTTCTGGAATCTGCTGTCCTTCCACTCCCTGAAATCCATGAGAAATGAGCCATTGCCTAACAAATTCTTTTGAAAGTTGTTTTTGCGGCTCCTCATTTTTCTGGCGTTCTTCGTATCCTTCCGCATAAAAATACCTGGACGAATCTGGAGTATGGATTTCGTCTATCAAGACAATTTCACCTTCAGAAGTTTTTCCGAATTCATATTTGGTATCGACGAGTATCAAATTCTGTTTCGCAGCTATTTCGGTTCCGCGTTCAAAAAGTTTACGGGTATAATCTTCCAGTTTTTGATAATCTTCTTCGGAAACAATTTCTCTTCTTAAAATTTCTTCCCTGGAAATATCTTCATCGTGATCACCCTGTTCTGCTTTGGTTGCGGGCGTAATAATCGGGCTCGGAAATTTATCATTTTCCTTCATGCCTTCGGGCATCTCCACCCCACAAAGCATTCGCTTTCCAGATTTATATTCCCTGGCAGCGTGACCAGAAAGGTATCCTCGAATGACCATTTCCACCTTGAAAGGCTCGCATTTTCGTCCTATAGCTACATTTGGATCTGGCGTAGCTTCCAACCAATTTGGAACAATGTCGCTGGTGTGCTCCATCATTTTGGTAGCGATCTGATTCAGGATTTGACCTTTAAAGGGAATGCCTTTGGGCATTACCACGTCAAATGCCGAGAGGCGATCACTGGCGATCATCACCAGTCTTTCATCTCTTAACGCATAAACGTCACGCACCTTTCCTTTATAAACTGAAACCTGTCCGGGAAAATCGAAATTCGTTTTTATAATTGTGTTGCTCATCAGGAAAATTTCCTTTTAAGAATTATTCGTTGTGTTCTATTGTTTTATAAGCAGCGATGATCTTTTTCACCAATCGGTGACGAATCACATCCTTGTCATCCAGATACACCATTCCTACTCCTTTAACATCCTTCAGTATTAATAAAGCCTCCTTTAATCCTGAAATGGTTCTGCGAGGCAAGTCAATCTGTCCCGGGTCCCCAGTAATGATGAACTTGGCGTTTTTCCCCATACGCGTCAGGAACATTTTCATCTGGGCGTGAGTGGTATTCTGGGCTTCATCCAGGATCACAAAGGCATTGTCTAAAGTTCGACCACGCATGAATGCCAAAGGCGCAATCTGGATAACTCCTTTTTCAATAAAAGTTTCCAGTTTTTCAGCCGGAATCATATCTCGCAAACCATCATAAAGTGGCTGCATGTAAGGATCTAGTTTTTCCTTCAGATCCCCTGGCAAAAATCCGAGATTCTCGCCCGCTTCCACTGCTGGCCTGGTCAGAATAATTCTCTTAACCTCTTTCTCTTTAAGCGCCTTTACTGCCAACGCCACACCGGTATAGGTTTTTCCCGTACCTGCAGGTCCTATCGCGAAAATCAGGTCGTTCCTTTTTGAAAGCTCAACCATTTTTCGCTGGTTAGCCGTCTGTGCTTTGATCGCTTTCCCGCTAACGCCATGTACGAGCGTTTCACCACTTTCTGCGGAAGTTTGATAATCTTCCTCGCTTTCACTGGTCAACACCCTTTCAATCGTGTTTTCATCCAGCTTATTATACTTTCCGAAGTGGTCCATCAACATGTTGAAACGCTTGTCAAATTCCTCCAGCATTTCCTCGTCGCCAAAAACTTTTATCTTGCTGCCTCTCGCAACAATCTTCAGTTTTGGAAAATATTTTTTTAAAAGTTCAATGTGTTCGTTCTGTTGCCCGAAGAATTCACGTGGGCTGATTTCTGAAAGTTCTATTAGAAGTTCGTTCAAAAGCTATTTAATTTTAGTTGAAGCATTCCAGTTAATTTGATGGTCTATTTTATTTGTCCTTCGCAATTCAAAATCCTAATTTTGAAGCAGAATTTTACTGATATTTTAGCCTTCAGCCGAAAGCGATTCACTAAAAATAGATTTATATTCGCCTTCTATACAAACTTAAGGAAAATAACCAGTTTCAGATTAAAAAAATATTAACAATCGCCTATGGCAATCATCACCTTAACGACCGATTTCGGGGAGAAAGATTATTTCGCTGGCGCGGTTAAAGGGGCAATTTACAGTGAGCTCGACGAGGTTCGAATTGTTGATATTTCACACTCGGTTAGTCCGTTTCATATCAGTGAAGCGGCATATACGATTAAAAACGCGTATCGCAGTTTTCCAAAAGGTAGCATTCATATTATTGGTATCGATTCTGAATTAACGCCCGAAAACAAGCACTTGGCGGTAAAACTGGACGATCATTTTTTTATTTGTGCGAATAACGGAATCCTCTCATTATTAGCTTCAGAAATCAACCCGGAAAAAATTGTGGAAATAAACATCCACGATAAAATTCAAACCAATTTTCCGGTGCTGGACGTTTTTGTAAAAGTTGCTTGTCACCTTGCACGTGGCGGAACGCTGGAAGTGATTGGGAAAACCATCCAGGAGATCAAGTATATCAAACAATATGAGCCAACGGTTAATTCTGACAAAAACCAGATCCTGGGGCATGTGATCTATATTGATAACTACGGAAATGTGATCACCAATGTTTCCCGCAAGTTTTTCGAAAATGTGGGAAAAGGACGTGAATTCACCATACGCGCCAGGAATGTTAGCTTTTCAGAAATTCATGAAGCTTACAGCCACGCCATTAATTTTGAAGTGGAAAAAGAAAAACGTCGAGAAGAAGACGGGAAGAAACTGGCGGTTTTTAACTCGGCAGGCTATATAGAACTGGCCATTTATAAAAGCAATTTAAAAACGGTTGGCGGCGCCTCTACCCTATTCGGGTTAGATTATCTGGACACCGTAACCATTAATTTCGAATAATGTTCGTACGAATAGTGAAAATGGGATTTAAAGAAGAAAAGATCCCGGAGTTTCTAGCTAATTTTGAAGAAAATAAGGAGAAAATCCGCGGTTTTCAAGGTTGCAAGTTTCTGGAGCTTTATCGCGACAAACACAATACCAATCGCTTTTTTACGTATAGTTACTGGGAGAATGAAGATGCCCTTGAAAAATATCGAAATTCTGAATTATTTAAAGCAGTCTGGGCGAAAACGAAGGTGTTATTTAATGAAAAACCAGAAGCCTGGAGTGTTGATAAATTAGTCAGCTTGGAATAGATTTTTTGAAATTATGCTCGCAATCTTTCAGAAAGAAATACGATCGTTTTTTAGTTCCCTTACCGGTTACCTAGTTATTGGTCTGTTTCTAGTAATCACCGGGCTTTTCCTATTTGTTTTCAATGGCGGCTATAACATTCTCGATTCAGGATTTGCCGACCTTTCGCCATTATTTCAACTGGCTCCCTGGATTTTCATTTTCCTGATTCCCGCGATCTGTATGCGGATGTTTTCAGACGAACGAAGAATGGGAACTATCGAACTTTTACTTACCAAACCTGTCAGCCTTCAGAAAATGATTTTCGGAAAATATTTAGGAAGCCTGGTTCTGGTGATCCTTGCGATTATTCCAACTCTGATTTATCTGTATACCATCAGCGCTTTGGGTAATCCTGCCGGGAATTTTGATCTTGGTGCGACACTTGGTTCCTATATTGGTTTGTTGTTCCTTGGAGGCTGTTATTGCGCTGTGGGTATTTTCTCTTCCAGCCTTACTTCTAACCAGATCGTCGCTTTTTTGATTGGGGTGATGCTTTGCTTCATCTCATTTTACGCCTTTGAAGCACTCGCAGAAACCGGGATTGCCGGAAATTCTAGTTACGTTCTCGAATACTTCGGAATAAATTTCCACTACCAGAGCATTAGCCGTGGGGTGATCGATACGCGTGATATTGTCTATTTTCTCAGCTTTATTTTTCTTTTTCTGAAACTAACGGAAATTAATATTTCCCGTAATAAGATCCGCAGGTGATGAAAAATAAAAACGTAAAATCTTTAGTGATTCTGCTGATTGTTTTGATCGCCATCAACTGGCTTTCAGAAAGTTTTTATACCAGGATCGATCTAACCGAAGATCAGCGCTACAGCCTCTCTCCTGCTTCGGAAAAAATCCTGAAAGATGTAGATGCACCCATCATTTTCGATGTTTTTCTAACGGGTAATTTCCCATCAGAATTCAGAAGATTACAGGGTGAAACAAAGCAAATGCTGGAAGAATTTGCTGCTGAAAACCGCAATATTAAATTCAATTTTATTGATCCTTTAGAAGAGGGTCAGGATGCCAATGCTGTCGGAGAAGAATTCGTAAAAATGGGAATGATGCCCGCGCGGGTGAATGTGCGTGAAAATGGCAAAAACAGCGAAACCATTATTTTTCCCTGGGCAATTGCCAATTACGGACAAAAAACAGTGAAAATCCAGCTAATGAAAAACCAGATTGGTGCTACCGATGAAGAACGCGTCACGGCTTCGGTACAACAACTGGAATACTCATTGGCTGACGGGATTAGTAAACTTATATATCCGAAAAAACAGAAGATCGCTTTCATGCGCGGAAATGGTGAATTGCCTGATGCCAATATTGCCGATTTTATTCAAACCCTCCAGCAGTATTATTACACTGCACCTTTCACCTTAGATTCGGTTGCGAGTTCACCACAAAAAACATTGAAAGAACTGGAGCAATACGATCTTCTAATTGAACCAAAGCCTACGCAGGCTTATACCGAAAAAGAAAAATATGCGCTTGACCAATATTTGATGAATGGCGGAAAAATGATCTGGCTGGCCGAGGCTACCAATATGGAAACCGACAGCCTGATGAATCCAAGCGGAACCGCTATTGCCATTCCAAAAGATCTGAATCTTGGCGATTATTTTTTCTCCTACGGTGTTCGCATCAACCCGGAACTGGTTAAAGACCTCTACTCTGCCCCAATTATCCTGGCGAGTGGTGATGGAAACAATACACGCTTTAATCCGTATCCCTGGTTTTATAGTCCGCTGACGAGTTCTCCAAACGATCACCCGATCATCAACAACCTGGAAGCGGTCAAATTTGAATATGCGAATCCTATCGACACCTTAAAGAACGGAATCAAAAAAACCATCCTACTTACAAGTTCTCCCAGGACCGAAGTTCAGGGAACTCCGTTACAGATAACTTTAGACTTAGTGGGGGAAAAGCCGGACGTTAGCAAATTCAATAGTGGAGAGCAGAATTTGGCAGTTCTATTGGAAGGTAACTTTAAATCGGTTTATCAAAATCGTGTAAAACCGTTTGAAATTGATTCAGCGAAAGATCTAAGTATTGAAACAAAACTACTGGTAATTTCAGATGGTGATGTGATCAAAAATGACCTGCAACGCGGCCAACCAGTAGAATTAGGTTTTGACCGTTTCACCGGAAACAGCTATGGCAACAAAGAGTTTTTACTGAATGCAGTAAATTATATGCTGGATGACACCGGCCTGATTGATATTCGTTCCAAAGAAGTAAAAATTGCCTTTATGGATACTGAAAAAGTAGCAGCTGAAAGAACGCAGTGGCAATTGATCAACCTACTTGTGCCGTTGATTATGCTGACACTTTTTGGTGTAGCCTTTACTTATTACCGCCGCGCTCAATACGTGAAGTGATTTCCGAGAAAATTACAATTCTATTACAGCTAACACATATTAACAATCTGCTTCAGGTTTTGTTTTTCAATTATTTGATTTTCAGAATATTAAATTAAATAAGATTTCAAATACTGTTAATAAAAACTCGGCGTACCGGCTTCCTTTTCAGCATTAATAAAATATATTTGTAAAGGATTCAAAATTAATCAACAAAAGCCGATGAAATTTATTGTATCCAGCAACTACCTGCTGAAACAACTACAAATACTTGGAGGGGTAATCAATAACAGCAATACATTACCTATTTTAGATAATTTCCTGTTTGACCTTAAAAACGATGAATTAACCGTTTCGGCTTCAGATCTTGAAACGACCATGAGCGCAAAGCTTAATGTAGAGTCTGATTCTGAAGGAAAGATTGCGGTACCTGCCAAGCTTTTACTAGACACTTTAAAAACTTTTCCTGAGCAGCCATTGACTTTTGTTGCGGAAGATAATCACACGATCGAACTGAGCTCTAACCATGGTAAATATGCGCTTGCGTATGCCGATGGTGAGGAATTTCCAAATCCAGTTGAGTTGGATGATCCGAACAGCACGGTTGTCGAAGCCGATATTCTATCGAATGCCATTGCAAAAACCATTTTCGCTTCAGGAAACGATGATCTTAGGCCGGTGATGAGCGGGGTTTTCTTCCAGTTCAAGGAAGACGGACTAACTTTCGTGGCGACCGATGCTCATAAACTGGTAAAATATTCTAGAGAAGATGTCCAGGCGAATGCTCCGGCTGAATTCATCATGCCGAAGAAGCCTTTGAATCTTTTGAAAGGAATTCTTGCTGGTAGCGAAAGTGATGTATTGATCGAATACAATGATTCAAATGCGAAGTTCACTTTTGATGATACCACTTTGATCTGTAGATTGATCGACGGAAAATATCCAAATTACGAGGCGGTTATTCCGAAAGAAAATCCGAATAAATTAACTATTGAAAGAAACCAGTTCCTAAGTTCAGTAAGAAGGGTTTCTATTTTTTCAAATAAAACAACTCACCAGGTTCGACTGAAGATCGCCGGAGCTGAGCTGAATATTTCTGCGGAAGACGTGGATTACAGCAATAAAGCCGAAGAACGTTTGACGTGTTCTTACCAGGGAGACGATATGCAAATTGGTTTCAACTCAAGGTTCCTTGTAGAAATGCTTGGAAATCTAACGGCTGATGAAGTGATGTTAGAAATGAGTTTACCAAACAGAGCCGGAATTTTAACTCCAGTTGATGGTCTTGATCCAGGAGAAAAAATTACCATGCTGGTAATGCCGGTGATGCTGAACAACTAAGTTTCGTGTTTAATAGACCGAAAAAGCCCGATGCACATTTGCTTCGGGCTTTTTCTTTGTGGTTCACTCAAAATAAACCAAACAGTACTATTTAATGATTTCGATGCTTAATGGATAATATGGCATCTCGCCATTACTCACCTTTATCGCATTCAGAATTGGGAAAACCAGGGCAATGATCCCGATAATGATAATCAGGATGATTCCTAATCCAAGAAAAATGATTAGCGGAATGCACAATAAGGAATAGATAAAAAGACTGATCTGGAAATTCAGGATTGCTTTTCCGTGCATATCCATCCCAGCCACTCTGTCTTTTTGAGTAATCCATATAACAAGTGGCACGAGTAATCCTCCAAATCCGGTGACCAGGTCGAGTAATTGACTTAGATGCGTAATAATGAGTAGTTGTTTATCTTCTCTCATGATTGATGGTTTTTTGATAGTTATTAATGGTGTCTATATAATAGACGACCAAAATTTCATATTGTTACACTTCAATACTTTAGTAAATTTGCGGCATGAAATTGAATGACACGATCGTTGCGCTCGCAACTCCGGCTGGTGCCGGGGCTATTTCCATTATAAGAGTTTCAGGACCCGATGCCTTAAAAATTGTTTCTCCCCTTTTTTTAGCAAAGAGTAAAAAGGCGCTGGAGAAACAGCCAACCCATACCCTGCATCTGGGGAATATTATGAACGGTGAACGAACTTTAGATGAAGTACTCGTGTCAGTTTTCAGAGCTCCCAAATCATATACCGGCGAAGAAACGGTAGAGATCAGCTGCCATGGTAGCCCATATATTCAGCAGGAAATCATTCAATTATTAATTCGGAAGGGTTGTCGTTCTGCGGAAGCTGGAGAATTTACGTTACGCGCTTTTTTAAATGGCAAAATGGACCTCAGCCAAGCTGAAGCGGTTGCCGATCTCATTAATTCTGAAAATGCGGCTTCTCACCAAGTGGCAATGCAGCAAATGCGTGGCGGCTTTTCAAATGAAATTCAGAAACTACGTGAAGAACTTTTGAATTTTGCTTCACTTATCGAGTTAGAGCTTGATTTCGCGGAAGAAGATGTGGAATTTGCCAATCGAGATCAGTTTCAAGAATTAATTTCAAAAATTCAGACGGTTCTAAAAAGACTGATCGATTCTTTTGCTACCGGAAATGTGTTGAAAAATGGAATTCCGGTTGCCATTGTTGGTGAGCCCAATGTTGGTAAATCTACTTTATTGAATGCCTTATTAAATGAAGAGCGGGCCATTGTTTCAGATATTGCCGGTACGACTCGGGACACGATAGAAGATGAAATGAGCATTGGTGGCGTTGGTTTTCGTTTTATCGACACCGCGGGCATACGAGAAACAAAAGATGTAGTAGAAAGCATCGGCATCAAAAAGACATTTGAAAAAATCAGCCAGGCACAGGTAGTGGTTTACCTGGTAGATTCTTCTCAGATCGCGGTAAACAGAGAACGTTTGAGGGAAGTGAAAATCGAAATTGAAAAGATCAAAAATAAATTTCCGCTGAAACCATTATTGATTATTTCTAATAAAACCGACCGATTGGCTGAAGAAGAGATCAGCAATTTGAAAGCAGAACTGGACCAAATCTCTGAAATGAACAATCGCGCTCAATACTTATTACTATCTGCAAAAAGTAAACAGGGTGTCGAGGAACTGAAAGAAAAACTGCTGGAATATGTTAATACCGGTGCTCTTAGGAATAGTGACACAATTGTAACGAATAGTAGGCATTACGCCGCTTTACTTAGAGCTTTAGAAGAAATTAATAAAGTTGAGGATGGTCTAAATCACGATTTATCTGGAGATCTTCTCGCAATAGATATTCGCCAGGCGCTATATCATTTTGGGGAAATTACAGGTGAAATAACTAACGATGATCTGTTAGGTAATATTTTTG
>CAXPUM010000042.1:0-5172 GCA_964220295.1 Flavobacteriaceae bacterium
ACGTGGTTGCGATCACCCTCAAACTGAAGGACCGTATCAACCATATGCTCCAAAACTTTGGGGCCGGCGAGGCTTCCTTCTTTGGTTATATGACCAATCAGGATGACGGGCGTATTGCTTTCTTTAGCAAATTTGATGAGTTCTGCTGTGCATTCTCTAATTTGAGAAATACTGCCAGGAGAGCTTTCAATATAATCGCTGTGAAGTGTTTGGATAGAATCTATAATAACCACTTCCGGCTGAATTTCTTCTATTTGCCGGAAGATATTCTGAGTTTTCGTTTCGGTTAAAATATAACAGTTCGCCGGATTTGGATTAATGCGTTCCGCTCGCATTTTGATTTGTTGCTGGCTTTCTTCTCCAGAAACGTACAGCGTTTTATACCGAAGTCCTAGGGATATTTGTAATAGCAGCGTGCTTTTACCAATGCCCGGTTCGCCTCCTAAAAGAGTTAAAGATCCCGGTACGAGCCCTCCACCCAAAACCCGATCGAGTTCCTGGTTTGCAGTGACCATACGATGTTGAGGAGCAGTTTCAATTTCTGAAACCAAAAGCGGTTTCGTAGCTTTTACTGCCTCCTTTTTAGCCGAAGTTTTCCAGTCTTTGGGATCTGGTTTGGAAACGACTTCTTCAACTATCGTGTTCCATTCCCCACAGGCGTTGCATTTGCCTTGCCATTTCGAATATTGTGCGCCACATTTCTGGCAATAAAAGGTGGTTTTGACCTTTGCCATGGATGATTTTTGTTTACGCTAATAACCGAAATCTTTTTTAATTGCGTCGGCTTTTGCCAGCATAAAATCGGTGTCGATAAAAGCGATTTTCTGTTGCCCGTAGGCATTCTGGTAAATACGCATTGCTCTTTTTGGACTGCCGGTTTCTTCTTCATACCGCGCTTCGAAAAATGTTCCCAGCATCGTCCCTGGAAAATTATCGAAGGCCAGCTTATATAGTCCTTTGTATTCATCCCAGTTTCTGGTTTTTTCAATCGCCTGATAGATAGCAAGGAAATCATTCAGCCTGATTTTCTTTTTAACGCCATACAGGTCATAAATCGACTGGTATTTCTGTTCTAAGAATTCGGTAGGAGAAATAGTAGTTTGTAACAATGTTTCATTGAATTCCTTCTGACTGATTGGACGATAGATCGAAAACATATCAGCAATTGCTGAAGGGATTGCCTTTCCAACGAGTGTATAATGGCTCGTATTACTGAATTCTTCGAACTTATAATGAATATTATCATTTTCAATCCCCTCTAATTGGGTATTGAATCCTAATATCGACTTTTTCAGTGCCGGAATATCCTCATCGCTGGTCGCCATATAATACCAGCGCTTAGATTCAGATTTCGATAGAGAATTGACAATTCGATCAGCCATTCCCGGAGCCAGATCAGGACTTAAATTGATGTAGCCTCTAAAAACCGGATTTTCCTTAAGCAGGTAATAATTTATGAAATTGGAAGTAAAATCATGACCGGTAATTATTTTAAAATCCACCGTCCGGTAGGTTGCATCGATGTGCGTCAGCAGTTCCATTCCGAGGAATTCAAAAAACTTGGCGCCCTTATCTACCGGTAAAGAATTTTGTTTGTCATACTGGGTATCTTCCATACGAATACCGTCCTGGTTAACGCCCACTACGATCATTTCTGGAACATCTTCCCAATAAGAATAATAATCGACCATGCCGGCCACCGGTTCAAAAAGGTAATCACCATCAAGCACCACTAAAACGGGATACCGCTTCTCGGTATTTTCCTCGTAATTTCGCGGAAGTTGAATCTTTATCTGTCGAGTTTCGCCCAGTTTTTCTGAAGAAATATTCTCATATTTAATCTGGGCCGCGCAAAGTAGCGGCAGGAGAATTGCCACCAACAGCGGTAGAATTCGTTTCATAGGTTTTGTATTGATTCGGACAGGAAAGGTAATGATTATTTCCTATTGTTTAAAATAGGCAATAAAATAAAGCTTAAGCCGCCAAATACCAGAACTACAAAGGTTTGAGTGGCCCAGGAGATCCATCCAAAAGCTTCGGCGGCGTGATCTTTAACTCCGAAAAACATCAGAATTCCGGCAACTGCGAGGGGGTAAACTCCTATCCCTCCGTTAGTTGCGGAAACGGCAAACGATCCTACGACGAATGCGGCCATAATGATACCGGGAGCTACAGATGCCGTTTCCGGTAAGCAGAATTTGATGACGTAAAACATGCATACGTACATCGTCCATATAAAAACGGTATGCCCTAAAAATGCCCATTTCCGTTCCATCTTCAGGATACTGCGCATGCCTTCCAGGAGACCTTTGGCCAATTTCCTGATCTTCTGAAAAAACTTTAACCTGGAACGTTTTACAATATTAAGCCCCAGGATGATAATGCCAACCAATCCAAGAAGGATCAAAAAGGTATTAAATGGGTTGATTTGTTGCTGATGCAGGTAATTCATCAGGTCGTCTGTCTGTAGGGTTAAGGAGATCAAGACGATAAAGATGAGAATGAAAAGGTCTGCGACCCTTTCAGAAATTATTGTTCCGAAGCCTTTTTCAAATGGAACATTTTCATAAGTAGAAAGCGTTACGGCCCGTAAAACTTCTCCAGATCTCGGGATTCCGAAATTGGCAAGATAAGCCACCATAACCGCCATGAACCTGTTTTTCAAACTGGTTTGGTAATGCATTGGCTGCAGCATATAATTCCAGCGCCAGGCTCTGGAAAGATGCGAGAGTGCCCCCAAAATAAAGGAAACCGCTATCCAGGTCTTGTTTGCTGAAAGCATACTTTCCCAGAGTTTCTGTCTTTCAGCTGGTGTGGCGGTACCTAAAGAATACCAGATTAAAAAAATCCCCAATAGTAGGGGAATAAAAATTTTAAGTAATCTGATTATTTTTTTCTTCAAACTGATTATTTCAGAAGGTTTGTTTCTTCATCTGGAAAAACAAGAGCAGGTTTGAAACTTTTGGCTTCCTCCAGTTCCATTATTCCGTAAGCGATAATGATCAGGATGTCACCTTTTGCCACTTTTCTGGCGGCAGCGCCGTTTAAAGTAATTTCACCGCTATTTCTAGGTCCAGGGATTACATAGGTTTCAAGCCTTTCGCCATTATTGTTGTTGACGATCTGCACTTTTTCGCCTTCAATAATATTAGCGGCCTCCATTAAATCTTCATCTATAGTTACGCTACCAATGTAATTAAGGTCTGCGCCGGTAACTTTTACCCTATGAATTTTAGATTTTACTACGTGAATTTGCATTACAATTTAGTTATTCAGAGCGATATTATCAATTAACCTAATGTCACCTGCATATGCTGCGATAAATGCTCTGTAATTATTTCCTTTTTCTTTTTTGTCAATTTTTTGAAGAGTTTCCGCATGAGCGATTTCAAAATATTCCAGTTTCAGTTCTGAATTTTTTTGAAATTCCTCTTCTACCCAGGCGGTTACATATTTTGCACTTTCTGTGCCAAATAAATTTTTAGCGTTCAAAAGTGTGTGGTATATAAACGCCGCGTTTTCACGGGTTCGACTAGTTAGACGCTCGTTCCGTGAGGACCTTGCAAGACCGGAATCTTCTCTTAGGATAGGGCAGGGTACGATCTCGACAGGAAGATTGGTAATTTCTACAAGCTTTTTTATGATTTGCAACTGCTGGTAATCTTTTTCGCCAAAAAAGGCTTTATCTGGCTGAACGACTTCGAAAAGTCGTTTTACGATGGTTCCAACACCGTCAAAATGTCCGGTTCTGAATTTACCCTCCATCACTTTTTCAAGACCTTCAAAATCAAAATGTTCCGATGAAATTGCTTCGCCGTACATTTCGTGCGGATCCGGACTAAAAACCCAAATATCTGCACCTGAATTTTTTAAAAGCTCCAGGTCTTTCTCCAGATTTCGCGGATATTTATCCAGATCATCTGGATTATCGAATTGCGTAGGGTTCACGAAAATACTTACAATCACCTGGTCACTCTGCTGTAGCGCATTTTGCACCAGTGATAAATGACCCTCGTGAAGAGCACCCATTGTAGGGACCAATCCAACGATCAAACCGTTCGATTTCACATCCTTAACGGCCTCTTTTAAAGCACTCTTCTCCCTAAAAATCTGCATTTTATTATAAAATTAACAGCGTGCAAACTTAATATATCTCAGGCAATCTGCATAAAATTTTGTAATTTTGCGTGTTTTTTATTCGGAAACGTAACTAAAGCAAAGAATTTATGAAAGATAAGAGAGTTTTATACGTCTCGTCTGAAGTTATACCTTACTTACCTGAAACCGAAATTTCATCAACATCATTTGAAGCCGCAAAAATGGTTAATAATCTGGGAGGACAAATCCGGATTTTTATGCCGAAATTCGGTAATATCAATGAGCGTAGGCATCAGTTGCATGAAGTGATAAGGCTATCAGGTATGAACCTGGTCATCAACGATCTTGATATGCCTCTTATCATCAAAGTTGCGTCTATCCCGAAAGAAAGGATGCAGGTCTATTTTATAGATAACGAGGATTATTTTAAGAGAAAGGCTACTTTGACCGATGAGGATGGAAATCTTTTTTCTGATAATGATGAAAGAGCTATTTTCTTCGCGAAAGGAGTTATTGAAACCGTAAAGAAACTGAACTGGTCTCCAGATATTATCCATGTTCACGGTTGGCTTGCGTCACTTCTTCCTTTGTACCTGAGAAACTATTATGGCAATGAGCCGCTTTTCAAAGATTCAAAAATTGTTACCTCAATTTACAATCAAAGCTTTGATGGCACGTTAGATAATGAAATGCATAAAAAAGTGCTTTTCGACGGACTGGAAAATTCGAATGTAAAACATTTGAAAACGCCTAATTTCGTCGGAATCCTCAAAACTGCAGTTGAAAATTCGGATGCTGTAGTAATGGGAGGTGATAACGTTCCTGAAGAGCTTAAGAAGTTCGCCGAAAAACTTGGTTTACCGGTCTTGCCATATGCTGAAAAAGAAGCTTTCGCTCAGGCCTATCAGGATTTTTATGCTACAAAAGTATTGTCTGAATAGTAACTAAGCAGTAAATGAAATTATATAGATTGACTCTTTTAACAGCTGTTCTGGCTGTTGTTTTTACTTTAATCGGTTGTGATGAAGATTTTTCAGAAGTAGGTGGTGAGATTATTAATAATCCTACTGATGT
>CAXPUM010000043.1:0-31771 GCA_964220295.1 Flavobacteriaceae bacterium
AGCAAAATCGATATAAGCTTCATCTATCAGCACAATTCCCGGAAACTCCTGAATCAATTTAGAAATTCGTTCTTCTGAAAAAGCATTACCGCTTGGATTGTTTGGCGAACAAAGAAATAAGATTTTCGAATGCTCATCAACCTGCTCCAAAATCGCTGGCACATCGGGTTCAAAATCGTGATTGAGCAGAACTTCCCTATTTTCAATATTATTGATGTCAGCCAGCACCTTATACATCCCATAAGTTGGCGGCAGGGTAATTATATTATCCTCTCCCGGCTCGCAAAATGCGCGAAAAACAAGATCAAGTACTTCATCACTCCCATTTCCCAGTAAAATTTTATTCGCAGGAACATCTTTAATTTCCGAAAGTTTTGCTTTCACCTTTTGTTGCTGCGGGTCTGGATATCTATTCAATCCGTTTTCGTTCGGATTTTCATTCGCATCCAGAAAAACCATTTTCCTGCCATCAGTTTTGAACTCATCACGTGCAGAGGAATAAGGTTTCAGTTTCTGTACATTCGGCCGAACCAGTTTATTTAAATTGAATTCACTCATTTCTTCAATTCATTAAGCCTTAAAGTAACCGCATTTTTGTGAGCCTGTAAACCTTCAGCTTCGGCAAGCAGTTCGATTGATGGACCGATCTCTTCTAGACCAGCTTCAGAAATCTTCTGAAAAGTGATCGTTTTCATAAAACTATCCAGCCCAACACCGCTGTACTGCTTGGCATAGCCATTTGTAGGTAAGGTGTGATTGGTCCCAGAAGCGTAATCTCCTGCACTTTCCGGGGCGTAATTTCCTATAAAAACCGATCCGGCATTGGCGATATTATCAGTGATAAAAGTTTCATCTTCCGCACAGATTATAAAGTGCTCAGGCCCGTATTCATTGATGAGCTCCAGAGCAACATCTTTATTTTCAACCAGTATTAAGCGGGAATTTTCAATTGCTTTTTGAGCAATAGCTTTTCGAGGAAGTTCCTCAAGCTGTTTGGTAACCTCTTCGGAAACATTTTCGATCAGGTTTTTGGAAGTAGACACCAAAATCACCTGGCTATCAATTCCATGTTCTGCCTGGCTCAATAAATCTGAAGCAACAAATGCTGCATTAGCAGCATCATCGGCAAAAACAAGCAGTTCTGAAGGCCCAGCGGGCATATCAATTGCTACCTGGTATTTCGTTGCCAGCTGTTTTGCAACGGTTACAAACTGGTTTCCTGGACCAAAAATTTTATAAACCTGTGGGACACTTTCCGTTCCGAAGGTCATGGCTCCAATCGCCTGTATTCCGCCAACTTTAAAAATTTGGGTTATGCCACATAATTTTGCCGCATACAAAATCGCAGGATTGACACTACCATCTTTCCCTGGAGGCGTGCATAGTACGATTTCTTGACAACCCGCAAGATTAGCTGGTATAGCCAGCATTAAAATTGAAGAAAACAAAGGAGCTGTTCCCCCGGGAATATATAAGCCCACCTTTTGAATAGGCTTTTTTTCCTGCCAGCAAACCACTCCATTCGTGGTTTCAACTTTTACTTTTTCGGTTTTTTGGGCAGCATGAAATTTTTCAATATTCTTTTTCGCTACATCAATCGCCGCTTTCAGTTCTTCTGAAATCTCTCCTTCAGCTTTTTCAATTTCTGCTTCAGAAACTTTGAGCTCCTTCATTTTAAAACCATCAAAGAGTTCTGTGTACTTAGCAACTGCTGCATCTCCCTTTTGCCGAATCTCATCGAAAATCTGGTTGACCGTCTGTTCGATATCAGCAACTTCCTGCGTGGGCCTCTTCAGGATTTCGTTCCATTGCTTTTTATTCGGATTAATATATTTTTCCATAATTAGAATCTTCAGATTACAATACCATTTTTTCGATTGGCGCTACCAGAATACCTTCTGCACCATATGACTTCAATTCGTCCAGCACCTCCCAGAAACGCTCTTCATTGATCACTGTATGCACTGAGCTCCATCCTTCTTCGGCAAGCGGAAGAACCGTAGGGCTGCGCATTCCAGGAAGCAATTTAATAATATCTTCCAGTTTGTCATTCGGTGCATTCAACAGAATATATTTTGAAGTCCTGGCATTTAAAACCGACTTCATTCGAAATTGCAGCTTTTCGAGAATCGCTTTACGCTCTTCAGAAATCATAGGAGAAATGGCCAGCACCGCTTCACTTTTCAGGATCACTTCCACTTCCTTCAGATTATTCTTAAAAAGCGTACTCCCGCTGGAAACAATATCTACTATAGCATCAGCCAGCCCGATATTTGGTGCAATTTCAACCGAACCGTTGATGATATGCAATTCGGCGTCTATTCCATTTTTCTTCAGAAATTCTTTTACCGTATTGGGGTAAGAAGTGGCGATCTTGGCGCCATCCAGATCCTTGATAGTGGTATATTTCAAAGACTTTGGCACAGCTAGCGAAACACGACATTTCGAAAACCCAAGTTTATCACCGGTAATAATGTCTTCACCTTTCTCCACCAGCACATTTTCACCAATGATCGCTATATCTACTACTCCGTCTCTTAAGTACTGCGGAATATCACCATTCCGCAGATATAAAACCTCTAACGGGAAATTACCTGACGAAGCTTTTAATTGTTCCTTTCCATTATCTATAGATATTCCGGCATCTTTTAAAATTCTTAAAGAATCTTCAAACAGTCTCCCAGATTTTTGGACGGCGATTCTTAATTTTTGTTTACTCATAGCTGTTAATCGATTTTTGAAATAAAAAAACCCGTTTGATTGCTCAAACGGGTTTTATATAATTTGGTTTCAAATACACCAATATCACATTTACCTCGCCTGAGCGTGGGGTAAAAAATGATGATGATGTGTGAAATTTGTTCTCATTGTTGATTACAAATCTAATTATAAAATTTAAACTGAAAAGAGCAGATTAAAGTTTTTTCAATTTTTTATTAGTTGTTTCCCAGAATAATTGGCATGCCGCTATCTCCAGAACCGATCACGATGACTTTACTGTTACCAGATTTCGCCAGCTCCACAGTAGCCTGAATTCCTTTTTCCTGTAGAATTTTATCTGTCAGCGACTGGCTTAAGATCGTGTTGGCTGCTGCCTTACCTTCTGCTTCGATACGTTGGCGCTCTGCCTCTTTTTCAGCCTTAGATAAACGGAATTCATATTCCAATGACTCCTGCTCCTGCCTCAATTTTCTCTCGATTGCATCTTTAATAGTAGAAGGAAGCGTCACATCACGCACTAGAACTTCATCCAGTTCGATATACTGACTGTCCAGAATCTTCTTGGTCTCCTGGTAAATTTCACGCTGGATAGCATCCCGCTTACTGGAATAAAGCTGTTCCGGAGTGTAGCGTCCTACCACACTTCTCGCGGCAGACCTAATGGTTGGTAAAATAATACGGTCTAAATAGTTTTCTCCAATTTTTTGATGCAGGTTCCCCAGTTGCTTATATTTTGGCATATACCAGGCAGAAGCATCTAACTGAATGTCTAGACCATTAGAGGAAAGAACTTTCATTTTTTCGAAAATCTCTTGTCTTCTAACCTCGTAAACAAAAACTTTGTTCCAGGGAGCCACAAAATGAAAACCTTCAGAAAGTGGTGGTTCATCAGTCACCACACCACCATCGAACGTTTTATACAAAACACCAGCCTCACCAGAATCTATTGTAATTGTTGATTTTGCGATAAAAATTATTAAAATCACAATCCCGATGAATAGCGGTATTCCTATTTTGGGTAATCTTTCCATAAAATTTTATTGAATTTAAATTAGTCCTAAGTATTTGCGGTAAAACCATTCGGCAGCCAGAACAGCTAAAAGAATAAATAACAGGTAGTACCAGTCTATCAAAGGTACGGTTTTTTCATGGCTTTTCTGAACAGGCGTAAATTGACGGCTTTGTAATAAATCCTGCTTTAATTTTTTGTATTGATCGGGATAATAAAGTTTTGAATTATTTCGGTTGGCCAGTTCCTGTAAGCCTTCTTTATTGGCTGAAACCGACTGTAGCTCGGGATTGTAATCAATGATCTGGAAAGTTCCGCTTTTTTGGATACCTGATCGTTTTTCGGTAATCGTAAAATTATATTCTCCGGAAGGAAGAGAGCCTCCATTAAACTGGAAATGATTATTCTTCAGAAGAAAATCAGAATCAATAATTTCTGCGGAATCCTTTTTCTGCAAACGAATACTTAATTCGGCCGAAGGATCGAACTGGTAGTTTTGATCGAAATACTGTGCGGTGATCTGAAGTTTCTCGTTCCCATAATAGAAGTTTTCATAATCGATCTCCAAACGCTCTTTCCGTTCTTTGGAAGCCAGATTCTGAACAATTTTTCCGAAGAAATCATCAAAAGCCTCAAAATTGCCATTTTTTAAATAGGATTCTGCTCTCCAACGCCAAAGGTTTTCTCCAATAAAAAATCCGAATTTAGGTTCTGATTTAGAAATACCCGCTAAAGGATCACCGGTTTCCACGCCCTGAATTCGTTGATTCAGTAAAACATCAAATTTAGCTTCGTCAAAAGTCATTGTTCCAAAACTGGTGAGTAAAGGAGGAAAATTGTTAAAACCAATATCTTTAAATTGAAAGGCTGAAAAATTGGGATTATATATTCCAAAAATTTCCTGTATCTGATTAGATGGCTTTTTATTAATGCCTAACTGAAGGTTGTTCAAGTAGCTCCAATTGGTTTTTGAACCGAGAATTAATAGATAAGGAATATCTAAATCTTCAAGCTGATCAAATATAATGTGACTATTTAATTGATATGTTATAACTAATTGATAATCATTATAATTAAAATTTTCATTTACTTGCCAAATGTCAACTTCCCGTTGCTTATTTGATTCTATAGATTTTTTGATCGCACCAAGATCGGGATGGATAATATCAGCCAACAGTAGTACCTTTGTTCGCTCATCGATCACTTCAATTCCAAAATTTCGAGCGTTATTGGCTGTATTTTTTTCTTCTTCAACAGAAACGATTTCTGCCCGATACGATTTCACTCCAACTGTCCCGGCTTCAATTTCAGCTCGAATAATTTGCGATGATTTTGCTGCAGAAAATTCTACATTTTGTCTGAAAATAATCTGATTGCCAGCATAAATTCTCAATTCGGTTTCCTGTGAATCGTTTCCGCTATAGTTCAGAAATAATTCAACCGGAAACTTATTATTGAGGAAAGCATACCGGTTCACGTTGATACGTTGAATACTTAAGTCTGTATATTGTGTAGTATCACCAATTATCAAAGGGAAAATGGAAGTCTTTTTTCCTGCTTGTAAATAGCGATAATCTCGCCCCACGGTTTGATTACCGTCTGAAGCCAAAATGATTGCCGTATTTTTCCCCTGATAAATTTCCTGAGTTCTGCGAATAGCCTGGTCGATATCGCTGGATTCCTGATCAAAATTCAGGCTATCATTATTCTGAAGATCACTTCCAAAGCTTAGACTAGAAATATCAAAACGCTCAGTCAATTCTTCATCATTCTGAAGATCTAAAAGCTGCTGTTGAAAACTTGCAGAAGAATCGGCAATTGTCATCGATTGCGAATCGTCAACCAGGAACACCAACGAAGGCTTGATAATTTCGTAGGTAGTACTCCGAAGCTTCGGGTTGATTAACAACAAGAAAACAAGAAAAATTGAAAGCGCACGCAACCCGAAGAAAATATACTCCTTTTGTTTTCGCGGGGAACGATACAGATACTGAAAAAAAGCAAACCCCAGCGCTGCGATGAGTGCCAGGGTTATATATACTAAAGTTATTGCTGTCATTCAGTTAAAGTAATTTCTTCTGAAGTCCCAAAATAATCAAATTTCAGGCTATTAGCCTAAACTTCAGGAAAAACTCTTAGGTATGCATACCGCCATCTACGTGAATCACTTGCCCGGTAACATAGGAACTCAGGTCGCTTCCAAGATAAACACAAGCATTCGCAATGTCCTCGGGGCTTCCGCCGCGCTTTAAAGGAATTGCATCTCTCCAGCCCTGAACGGTCTTTTCATCTAATTTTTCGGTCATTTCGGTTTCAATAAAACCAGGAGCGATCACGTTCGTTCTGATATTTCTGGAACCAAGCTCCTGAGCCATTGATTTGGAAAAACCGATAATTCCTGCCTTGGAAGCTGCATAATTCGCCTGACCGGCATTTCCGGTCACTCCAACTACGGAACTCATATTAATGATGCTACCGCTGCGTTGTTTCAGGAAAGTGCGCTGAGCCGCTTTGGTCATGTTGAAAATGGACTTCAGGTTCACTTCGATCACCGCATCAAAATCTTCCTCGCTCATGCGCATCAGCAAATTGTCTTTGGTAATACCAGCATTATTAATCAGGATATCAATAGATCCAAATTCTTTTACCACTTCATCAACCAGTTCCTGAGCTTCGGAAAAACTTGCTGCATTCGATTTATATGCTTTTGCCTTCACGCCTTTTTCTGAAAGTTCTTTTGCAAGAGCTTCGGCAGATTCAGCTGAAGAATTATAAGTAAAAGCCACATTTGCACCATGTTCAGCAAAAACGGTTGCGATCCCTTTCCCGATCCCGCGGCTTCCACCGGTGATAATGGCGTTTTTTCCTTCTAATAATTTCATATTACTACAAATTGGTTAATTGTTCTTCAAATATAGGAATTCCAAAAAGGCTGGACATAAAAAAATCCTTCTGAAAATGTTCCCGGATAAAAGCGGGTTTCAGAAGGATTATAAATTTTTATATAATTTGATTAGCCTTTCAGCGCCTCAACTACTTTTACACCAATTTCTGCAGGAGAATCTACTACGTGGATTCCGTTTTCTGCCAGAATTTTCTTTTTTGCCTGAGCAGTATCTTCACTACCACCAACGATCGCACCGGCATGACCCATTGTACGTCCAGCAGGAGCAGTCTCACCAGCAATAAATCCTACCACCGGCTTCTTATTACCATTTTCCTTCACCCATTTGGCAGCATCAGCCTCTAGCTGACCACCAATTTCACCAATCATCACGATACACTCGGTTTCAGGATCATTCATCAAAAGCTCTACAGCATCTTTAGTGGTTGTCCCGATGATTGGGTCCCCACCAATACCAATTGCAGTAGTGATTCCAAGACCTTGTTTTACAACCTGATCTGCAGCCTCATAAGTTAGCGTTCCAGATTTAGAAACGATTCCCACTTTACCTTTTTTGAATACAAAACCAGGCATGATACCTACTTTTGCTTCACCCGGAGTGATTACACCAGGACAGTTAGGACCGATCAATCTACAATCGCGATCTTTAATATAATCAGAAGCTTTGACCATATCGGCAACAGGAATACCTTCAGTAATCGTGATAATTACTTTGATACCTGCATCGGCAGCTTCCATAATAGCATCGGCAGCAAAAGCCGGCGGAACGAAAATGATTGAAACATCAGCACCTGTTTTCTCTACAGCTTCAGAAACCGTATTGAAAACTGGTTTGTTCAGGTGTTTTTGCCCACCTTTACCGGGCGTTACACCACCAACAACGTTGGTTCCATATTCAATCATTTGTTCAGCATGGAAAGTACCTTCGCTTCCGGTAAATCCCTGCACGATAACTTTAGAATCTTTATTTACTAAAACGCTCATAAGTGCTTTTTGAATTTTGGATTACAAAAGTAAGTTTTTCAAAATAAAACCTAAAGTCATTTAAAGGATTATTCCTGCTGAAATTGCTAAAATTCCCATAAAATAAGTATGAAATCAAAAAATCCCGAATCGCGAAATTCGGGATACTGCTTTAACCTTTATTATCGTTCACTTCTATTTTGCCGGGTGAATCATTTTTCTGAGTGACTTTGATCTGAATATTATCTTTATTGTTAACCACTTTGCGAATCTGATCTGCCGTCACTTTCTTACCATTGTAGTAAAAGCTTCCTCCTTTGGCTTCAATTTCTGAAATGACCTCTTCCGGATTCGGTGGCGGCGGTGGCGGTGGCGGAGTTCTCATTTCTTTATGCTCCTTTGCAATCGCTACATGTCTTTCTCTAAGCTTTTCATGTTCAGCACGAACCTGCTCCATCTTCAGCTGAATTTCTTCCTGCTTTCGTTCAATATCAGCCTGCGCTTTTTTCCGCTCTTTTTGAGATAGTTTCTCATTTGTTCTTAACTCACGCCTCTTTTCCATAAGCTCCTCGCGTTTCTTATGCATTTGCGCCCGTTGTCTTTCAAGCTCCATACGATCGTCATCAATTACCTCTATAACTTCAACATCTTGGGAGACTGAAGGCACATCTTCCACTACTTCAATGACAACCGGTTCCTCAGGTGCCGGAGGTGGCGGTGGCGGGGCATTTTCATCTCCCATTCTTGCCGGTGGTGGCGGAGGTGGAACATTTCCGGCAGGAGCAGGTGGACGAGGCGCTAAAAATTCCTGACCTGAAACCTGTGCCAGTTCAGATTTTTTATATTCAGCATTTAGCTTATTAATAAACTCGGTAGTAGAATTTTCAAAATCAATATCAAATCCTGGTTTTTTCATTTCAGATTTAGACCAATTTGAAGTGATTTTATCCAGTGAGTTTGAGAAATTCATCAGCTTAACAGAACGTCCGTTCAACCAGATATCTTCTTCCACCACTCTAACCCTGATGACATTGGTTTTTTGGACTTCAGTTATAATTTCACTATTCGGACTGATCAATCTTTCCGAAGGCTTTGCTATGATCTCATCATTAAACAGATAAAGACATAAGGCACTTACCGGCAGGAAAACTGCCAGTCGCAGCAGCAATCGTTTTAAAGAAAATTCTTTTGTAATCATAATAATTCGTTTTTTGATTAATGAATGACTCATGGAACTGGAAAGCGAACTTTCAAAGTTCCCGGATGAATATTGATAAAGGATGTTGGAATAATCTAAGGCGGACGTCTCCCCTTCCAACACCTGTTTATCGGCTAAAAATTCATGGTTCAGTTTGATGGATTTTTTGATGAAATAAAACACCGGATTGAACCAGAATATGATTTGAATTAATTCAATAAATATAAGATCAAGCGAATGTTTTTGATCCACATGCGCTTTTTCATGCTCCAAAACTGAATTGGAGATTTTGTTACTTTTAAATTCTGATCGATTTAAAAAGATAAAATTCAGAAATGAATGCGGATCCAGTTTTTTGCGGAGGAGTACAAAAATGTAATTGTATTCTGAAAACTTTTCATTCTTGTTTGCCTGGTTGAGAATCTTGCGCAAATTCCGTAAAAATCGAATGAGAAAAACAGTGAATCCAATTATATACAATGCTGTTAGAACCTGAAATCCATATAGTTCCCAGAATGTTGATTCCACGACAGCCTGATTGGCCACTTCATTTGGTAAAGTTTCGGTTACCACGATTTCTACTGGTTCATTGGTTTCATAAGTGAAGGTGATGAAAGGAATACTTAAAGAAACTACGATCGCTCCCAGCAAATAAAAACGCTTGAAATTTAGAAAACGCTCGTTCTCCAGCATCAGCTTATAAAAACTGAAGAGAACCAATAAGCATCCGGCCGATTTCAACAAATAGATCAACATCCTATTTATTTTTTATTCTTTCATCTATTAACTTCCTTATCTCCTTCAGCTCTTTATCTGACAGATCAGTCTCCTGGGTAAAAAATGACGCAAACTGGCTCGCTGAATCATTGAAAAAATTCTTGATCATACCGCTCATCTGGTCAGAGAAATAGTCTTTTTTCTTCACTAATGGAAAGTATTCCCTTGACCGACCAATTTGAATATACCCAACAAACTTCTTATCCTGCATTCTTTTTAATAGTGTCGCCACTGTTGTAACGGCAGGTTTAGGATCTGGATAGGCATCAACCAGGTCTTTCATAAATGCTCGCTCCTTTTTCCAAAGCAGTTGCATTAACTGTTCTTCTGAATTAGATAATTCCATAACTTTTATTTGCTCTACAAATGTAGAATAATTTCTTAATTCTACAAACGTAGAATGAATATTTTATAAAAAAACCCTCAAATGAGGGTTCGTGTATTTGAATTTTAAGACCATGAACCCTCTTCCACTTCTTCCCCAAGCTGACTCACCTGCACGCCTCGATATAACTTTCCATCTTTTAATTCCCAAATGGCCACAAAATGTGCTAATGGCATCTCCTCATCTGGGTTTTCTATGGTACGAACATAATAACTGAAGTGAATGGCCACATTTTCCTTCTTTGCAAACTTTTTTTCAATTTCCACTCTTAAAGAATCGAAAGAAGAAGATAATTGTTTACTGATTTCAGAAATACCAACCAGGTCAAGCTTTTTCAATCCAGTAGTTCCATACCAGCTCAACTCGACTTCAGGATGTAAATATTCCTTTAATTCTTCAGCATCGTTAATATTAGATTGGTAAAAATTCTCAACAAGTTTTGTCGGTTTTAAACTCATAATCTTCTATTTTAATTTCGCTATCAAGTTCGGGATTTGTTTTATAGCAGCCAATTCTTTCATTTTTTGTCTTGCTTCCACAGCTGGACTACCAAAGTAGGTCGCATTTTCTTCTGTATCTTTACCAATTCCGCTTTGAGCTAATACAATGGTTCCTTTGGCGAGATGTACATCACTTCTTATGCCAACCTGGCCCCAAATAGTGACTTCATCATCTATCACTACACAGCCCGCAATTCCTACCTGCGAGGCAATAAGACATTTTTTACCAATAACGGTATCGTGCCCTATCTGAATTAGGTTATCCAGTTTTGACCCGGCTCCAATTATGGTATCTCCTGTCACTCCCCTATCAATGGTGCAATTAGCACCAATCTCCACATCATTTTCAATTATTACACGACCTCCGGAAAGCAATTTATCAAAACCTTTAGGACGGTTTTTATAATAAAAGGCATCACCTCCTAGAACCGTACCGCTATGAATGATCACATTATCGCCGATCTCGCAATCATTACCGATGGAAACGTTGGGCTGAATTCGGCTGTTTTTACCGATTTTCACTCTTTTCCCTATGGTCACTCCAGGCTGAATAATGCTGCCTTTTCCCTTTTCCAAATCATCAGCAATAGCTTTTTCGAGCGGTTCATAAGGCCTGAAGTGCCTGGTAAGTTTATTGAAATCCCTGAAAGGATCGTCTGAAATCAACAAAGCCTTACCTTCCGGGCATTCAACTTCTTTATTGATAAGAACGATGGTTGCTGCGGAAGCTAAAGCTTTGTTATAATATTTTGGATGATCCACAAAAACGATATCACCGGGAGTCACCACATGGATCTCATTCATTCCCATCACCGGAAAGTCAGCATCCCCAACGAAAGAACAATCAATTAAATCTGCTATTTCTTTGAGTGCAAACTGGCGTGGAAATTTCATAAAAAGTCTGGATTATTCCTTAATTCGTTCTTTATAGGTTCCTTTTTCGGTTTCTATTTTGATTTTATCACCTTCATTGATGAATAGTGGAACGTTCACTTCAAAACCAGTTTCTACCGTTGCAGGTTTGGTAGCATTTGTGGCTGTATTTCCTTTTACTCCAGGCTCGGTATGCGTTACTTCCAAAATAACACTGGCCGGCATATCTACTGAAAGTGGCATATTATCTTCTGTATTGATCTGGATCGTTACCACTTCACCTTCCTTTAAAAGCTTCGGCATATCTAAAGCACCTTCAGTAAGACGGATCTGCGTGTAATCTTCTACGTTCATAAAGTGGAAAAATTCGCCATCTTCATATAAGAATTGGAATTTGTGAGTTTCCACTCGAATTTCTTCAATCTTATGTCCTGCGGAAAAAGTGTTTTCCAGCACCTTGCCGGTTGTGACACTCTTCAACTTCGTACGGACGAAAGCCGGACCTTTTCCTGGTTTTACATGAAGAAATTCAACAATTTTATAAATGTCATGGTTATAGCGGATGCACAATCCGTTTCTGATGTCACTGGTTGTAGCCATTATATTTTAATTTGAACTGAAGTATCCCTTCATGATACCTCTTTGTGAGTTTTTAATAAATTCTAGAATTTCGTCTCTTTCGGCAGTTGCCTGCATTTCGGCTTCAATAATAGTAACTGCCTGCGAATTATTATAATTTTTCTGATAAAGAATTCTATAGATATCCTGGATCTCGCGAATTTTTTCCGTAGAAAAACCTCTCCTTCTCAGCCCAATGGAATTGATCCCCACATAGCTTAAAGGTTCCCGCCCAGCTTTCACAAACGGTGGCACGTCTTTACGAACCAGAGATCCACCAGTTACAAAAGCGTGCTTCCCAATACTGCAAAACTGCTGAATGGCAGCCATCCCGGCAAGAACTACATATTCTCCAACATTGATATGCCCTGCGAGGGTACTATTATTAGAAAAGATGCAATTATCTCCAACTATACAGTCGTGTGCGATGTGGCAATAGGCCATAATCCAGCAATTATTACCGATCACGGTCTTCATTCTATCAGTCGTTCCACGATTGATCGTAACACATTCTCTAATGGTCGTGTTATCGCCAATTATGGTAACAGTATCTTCATCATTAAATTTTTTATCCTGTGGAACCGCTGAAATGACTGCACCAGGAAAAATACTGCAATTTTTACCAATGCGTGCACCTTCCATTATCGTGACATTGGAACCAATCCAGGTACCTTCGCCAATCACTACATTATTATGAATTGTGGCAAAGGGCTCGATCACTACATTTTTTGCAATTTTCGCTCCCGGATGCACATATGCTAAGGGTTGGTTCATATTGGTTATTTAGATTTTACAATTTGTGCCATCAATATGGCCTCTGTTGCTAATTTCCCATTCACATAAGCATATGCCTGCATTTGGCAAATTCCTCTTCGTATAGGTGCTAATAATTCCAATTTGAAGATCAACGTATCGCCTGGAACAACTTGTTGTTTGAAACGCACATTATCGATCTTCATAAAATAAGTTAGGTAATTTTCAGGATCGGGTACCGATTTCAATGCAAGAATACCACCGGTTTGAGCCATTGCTTCTACCTGTAAAACACCAGGCATTACCGGTTTTCCAGGAAAATGACCCACGAAAAATGGTTCGTTCATCGTTACATTTTTTACACCGATGACATGACTTTCTGAAAGCTCATAAATCTTATCTACCAGTAAAAAAGGAGAACGATGTGGTAACGTATTCATGATATCAATCACATCCATTATTGGCGGCTGATTCAAGTCTACTTTTGGAACGTTATTACGTTTTTCAGCTTTTATTACTTTGGAAAGTTTTTTGGCAAATTCCGTATTTACCAAATGCCCTGGTTTGTTCGCGATCACTTTACCTCTAATTCGAGTTCCGACAAGTGCCAAATCACCCAAAACATCTAACAGTTTATGCCTGGCCGCTTCATTAGCATGGTGAAGCGTCAGGTTATCCAAGATTCCGTTTGGTTTCACGGAAATATTATCCTTTTTAAATGCAACGCGAAGTTTCTTCATCGTCTCTTCGCTGATCTCCTTATCTACATAAACGATAGCGTTATTGAGATCGCCACCTTTTATTAAACCATGTTCCAGCAAGGCTTCCAATTCATGCAGAAAACTGAACGTTCTCGAATCGGCAATTTCAGTTTTAAATTCCGAAAGGTTTTCTATCGAAGCATTCTGAGTTCCCAGAACTTTTGTCCCGAAATCAACCATTGTGGTGACCTGGTATTCTTTCGCAGGCATCACAATAATTTCGCTACCAGTTTCCTCATCTCGATAACAGATGATATCAGTCACTACAAATTCATCTCTTTCCGCATTCTGCTCTTCTGCACCTGCTTTTTCCAGGGCTTCAACAAAAAACTTGGAAGAACCATCCATAATTGGCGGTTCAGAAGCATTCATTTCAATGAAAATGTTATCGATCTCCATTCCGACGCATGCAGCCAGGACATGCTCTGAAGTCTGGATCATCACGCCGTTCTTCTCCAAATTCGTACCTCTTCGTGTATTCACTACGTAAGAAACATCTGCTTCAATTTCTGGAGAACCTTCCAGATCTGTTCTGCGGAATACGAATCCTGTATTTTCAGGGGCCGGCTTGAAAGTCAATTTTACGCTTTTCCCGGTATGTAAGCCCACTCCTTCCAGAGAGACCTCTTCTTTGATCGTTCTTTGCTTTGAAGAATTCTCAGCCATTATTTATTTTTTTTTCCAGTTGGTTAATGGTATTCATGGTTTGTGGCAGGTTCTTAAAATGAATATAGGACTTATTATAGTTGCTATAAGACAATGCTGGTGATCCCTGTAGCATTTCATCATCTTTGACGTCCCGACCGATTCCGGTTTGAGCCTGAATCTTTACGCGATCGCCAATTGTAAGGTGGCCTGCAATCCCTACCTGACCACCAATCAGGCAATTTTTGCCAATTTTGGTAGATCCAGCTATCCCAGTTTGTGCTGCAATGGCGGTGTGCTTTCCAATTTCAACATTATGAGCAATCTGTATGTGGTTATCCAGCTTCACCCCTTCTCTAATGATTGTAGAACCTAGAGTTGCACGGTCTATAGTAGTAGCCGCACCAATATCTACGTAATCTTCGATAATTACATTTCCTATTTGCGGGACTTTACTGTACTTCCCAGTTTCATCTGGACTAAATCCGAAGCCATCGGCACCAATTACTGCTCCGCTATGGATACATACATTATTACCAATAATACTTTCCGAATAAATTTTGACACCTGCGAAGATGACCACATTATCACCAATCTTCACATTATCCCCTATATAAACATTCGGATAGATCTTTACATTCTCTCCCACCTTCACATTCTCCCCCATATAGGAGAAAGCACCAAAATACAGACCTTCACCATACTTAGCTGATTTCGCAATATGGTGTGGCTCTTCGATACCAGACTTGTTCAGCTTGATCTGGTTATAATATTCCAGTAAAGTAGAAAATGCTTTATAAGCATCTTTAACCTTAATCAAGGTGGTATTCACATTTTCATCAACTTCAAAATCTTTATTGATGATAGTGATCGTTGCGTTGGTGGTATATAAAAAGGATGTATACTTCGGGTTGCTTAAAAATGTGAGGGATCCGGCCGAGCCTTCTTCGATCTTGGCCAGCTCAGAAACTTCGGCGTCAGGATTTCCTTCCACCTCCCCATCTAATATTTCCGCGATTTGCGCTGCTGTAAACTTCATTCTGGCAAAAGTAAAAAAAATGCTTTAA
This sequence comes from Flavobacteriaceae bacterium, assembly GCA_964220295.1. Taxonomy (GTDB): domain Bacteria; phylum Bacteroidota; class Bacteroidia; order Flavobacteriales; family Flavobacteriaceae; genus Christiangramia. The sequence continues at coordinate 15,176 of CAXPUM010000043.1, forward strand.
TCTTTAACTTTAGGGTAACACATATAGTATTTAGTCACGGTATTCGTGAGGGCTTTTAAATTAAACTGGTCTGAAACTTTTACTACATCACTGATCTTTCCATTCTTATGAAGGATATTGATATTATCCTTCTCTCTTTTGTAAGCCTGATTTTCAATTATTCCTTCAAAAACGAAATAAGAAGCTTCATATTCTGAAATATTGTATTTTTTCTGAAGTGCTTCATTCCGCACTTTCAATTTTTCTGCCGAAGGTTTTTTCTTTTTAATCTTCACCTTGAGCAGATCACGATTAATGATCATCTCGCACAAATTCCGAAGAACAAAATCTTCACAATGCATCCATTCTTTCATAGCCGCGATCACATCGTTATCATCAAGCCGAGCAAACATTTCCAGAGTCTCCGCATCGAAATTCTGAAGGGTGACCTTATTATTCAGAAAAAACGAAAGTGCCGTACTGCAATGCAATTCCTTGTCTTCGTTGATCAATTCCTTAGCTCTTTTGAGAACGCGAATTATTAATTGTTCGGCAACTAAGCTGGTTTTGTGTAAATAAACCTGCCAGTACATGAGGCGGCGTCCAATCAGAAATTTTTCTACGGAATAGATTCCTTTTTCCTCAATTACCAGCTCATCATCCACAACATTGAGCATCGTGATGAGTCGCTCACTATTAATATTGCCTTCTACAGCTCCCGTATAAAAACTATCTCTCTTTAGGTAATCCAACCTGTCCATGTCAAGCTGACTGCTTATAAGCTGATTCATGAAGTTTCGCTCATAACTACCTTTAAAGATGTCAATAGCAAGAGTTAAACTTTGGTTAAACTTTCTATTCAAATCCTGCATGAAAAGCAGCGAAATTGACTCGTGATCAACTCCTTCCACGAGACTATGCTCCATGGCATGACTAAAAGGACCATGACCAATATCATGCATGAGGATAGCTATAAGCAGGGCTTCTTCTTCCTTTTCAGAAATTTCTACACCCTTATATTTAAGGACCCGAACGGCTTTCTGCATTAAATGCACGCAACCCAAAGCATGGTGAAACCGGGTATGATGAGCTCCAGGATAAACCAGATAGGATAAACCCATTTGGGAAATTCGGCGTAATCTTTGAAAGTACGGATGTTCAATGATTGTAAATATGCGATCGCTTGGAACGGTAATAAATCCGTAAATAGGATCGTTTAATATTTTGAGTTTCGATTGTGAAGCCAATTAAATGGAATTGAATATTTCAATCAAAGATACATATATAGAATGAGCTTGGGAAAACCATAATTCCGAAGCACCTTTTCAAAAACCAAAAAAGAAAATTAGAATGAATACTATCAAAATACTCTGGGTAGATGATGAAATAGACTTGCTTAAACCACATATCATGTTTCTCGAATCGAAAGAATATGAAGTAAGTACTTGCAAAAGTGGAACAGAAGCCATTGAACAAATTGAAAAAGAGAATTTTGATATTGTCTTTCTTGACGAAAATATGCCTGGATTAACGGGCTTGGAAACTTTGGCCGAAATCAAGGAGAAAAGAGATACGCTTCCCGTGGTGATGATCACGAAAAGTGAAGAGGAATATATTATGGAAGAAGCGATCGGTTCCAAGATTGCCGATTATTTAATTAAACCGGTCAACCCGAAACAGATCCTTCTTAGTCTGAAGAAAAACCTGGATCACTCTCGATTGGTTTCTGAAAAAACAACTTCCAGCTACCAGCAGGAATTCAGAAAGATCGCAATGGAAATGTCCCAGGTCAATTCTTGGGAGGAATGGGCAGATTTATATCAAAGACTCGTGTATTGGGAAATTCAGCTGGAGGATATAGAGGATTCCGGTATGTTTGAAATTCTAGAATCTCAAAAGCAGGAAGCCAACAACCAGTTTTTCAAATTTATTTCTAAGAATTACGAGAGCTGGTTTCAGAATGACGGAGAACCGCCTGTCATGTCTCACACACTTTTCAAGAAAAAGATTCTTCCTGAAATTAGCAAGGATCAACCAACGCTTTTAGTTGTTGTTGATAATTTAAGATATGACCAGTGGAAAGTGCTGGAACCCATTATCAATAATCATTACAAAAAAGAAAAGGAAGAATCTTACTACAGTATTTTACCAACCGCCACCCAGTATGCCAGGAATGCGATTTTTTCAGGACTTATGCCGAGCGATATGGAGAAATTATTTCCACAATATTGGAAAAATGATCCGGAAGAAGGCGGAAAAAACAATTATGAAGCCGATTTTTTAAAGGAACAGTTAAAGAGATTGGGAACGGATATTAAACATGAGTACCATAAGATTAGCAGCTTGAAAGCTGGTAAAAAATTGGTGGATAATTTCAAAACTCAGAAAACGAATGATCTAACTGTAGTGGTTTATAATTTTGTGGATATGCTTTCGCATTCAAAAACTGAAATGGAAGTTATTAAGGAGCTTGCTTCAAATGATAAATCTTATAGAAGTCTAACACAAAGCTGGTTTAAAAACTCTCCACTATTTGAAATTATTCAGAAAGCGCAGCAATTAGGTTTTAAATTGATTATAACTACCGATCACGGAACAATCAATGTTAAGAATCCGTCTAAAGTTATTGGTGATAAAAATACCAGTTTGAATCTTAGATATAAGACCGGTAAAAGTCTAACCTACGAAAATAAGGAAGTACTGGCGTTTGAAGATCCTAAATCTGTACACCTTCCTACTATTAATATGAGTAGCTCTTACATTTTCGCAAAGGAAGATTTGTTTTTTGCTTATCCGAACAATTTCAATCATTACGTAAGCTACTATAAGAATACTTATCAACATGGAGGTGTTTCTCTGGAGGAAATTGTAATCCCATTTGTAGTCCTAAATCCAAAATAATCGATGAAGTGCATTTTTATTCGATGAAATACATAATTTTGAATTGTATCTAATTGAATGTCAAATCTTTACAACAACTTATCTTTTTTTTATATATCTTTATCGTCCCAAATCTGACATTTTGAATTTATGGAGTTAACCTACGAACTTCAAGAACTGGATCTCGCTGTAGATTACATTCTACGTAATACGAAAAGTAAAACCTTGCTTTTCTATGGTGAGATGGGTGCTGGCAAAACAACTTTAATTAAAAGGCTTGCTCGGGCACTAGGCGTTACAGATGCTATCTCCAGTCCTACGTTTTCACTAGTTAACCATTACGAATCAGAGGAGGGTTCTGTTTATCACTTCGATTTTTATCGAATTAATGATGAGTCAGAAGCATTTGATATAGGTTTCGAGGATTATTTATCCTCTGGATCCTGGAATTTAATTGAATGGCCTCAAAAAGTAGAAAATTTACTAGGGGATAACACCCAAAAACTGCTTCTTGAGACCCTATCAAAAAATTCCAGAAAGTTAAAGTTTTGTTAAAGAATTGAAAATTGCGTCGAATTGAAGTGAAAAATTAATTGTAAGAATTTTATTACTTTTATAACCGGTTTATAAAGTGGATTAAAAAGATTTAATTCATTAAACGATTTATAATTTATTTTAACCTAACATATCTAAAGATTTCGATGTGGTTTTTGGGCTATTTTTTGGCTCGAAAAAAGCTGCAAAAGTACGATTAATGTTTTAATTGATAGGTTTTTAAGTTGTTATATGTTTGTTCCAGAAAACAAAACGAATTACCAATCTTAAAAACCTATAAAGATGAAACTAAAAGCATTATTTTTCGCAGCAGCTATATTTGGAGCTAGTTTTTTTGTAACTACAACTTCTAATGACGATGTTCAAAAAGATCCAATCAAAAAGCAAGCGGTCGACAAAAGGCTCATCAGAGTTCCTTCTGCTGGGTAGTATCATAGCGCTAGCAATAGCGTTTTCACCTTATTTATTTTATTTATACGAGATTTTCCCAAGCAATCCTGTTTGGGAAACTCGTTTTTTCACTTATCAAAGTCTTTATTACGAAGATGTTCTTACAGCTGCTTGGACTTATCTAGGCAAAATTGTTCCTCTTTTATTATTACTTCTCTGGTTTCTTACCTGTAAACACTGGTGGTATCACGTAATTCTGATACCAGCAATTATGTATGGTTATCAATTAACCGTTACAGTTTATGATGATTTTTATGGTAACTCCACTTATATCATGGATACCAATGGATTAATTTACTTAGCTCCATTTTTTATAGTTATCCTATCTGTGGTCTATTTAATTCGAATCAAGATTTTTGATAGGATTTATGGACTTGATCTATCCGAACTTGATGAAACTGAAGTTTCCGTATTTTCCTCTGTTTCAGACAAAGATAGAAAAGAATTGAAAGATTTTCAGGAAGTGGACGAAGAATACCAGGATGCTTCTAATATGATTCTTGAAGATTACTACCGTAAACTATAATTTTTAGCTGATTTTCTTATAATAATTGTAATTTAACTGCTTTAAGTAGTTAAGATGGCTAAACAAATTTCTCCCTTTACTAAAGAGCAACTTATTCCGCAGGAAGAAACTCTCGAAATCTATAAGAGTAAGGGACAGTTATATATAGGTATTCCAAAAGAAACCTCGTATCAGGAAAAAAGAATTTGTCTCAGTCCTGATGCGGTTGCAGCAATCACTGCTCATGGTCACCGCGTTCTTATTGAATCTGGTGCGGGAAAATGGGCCCGATTCAATGATAAGGATTATTCAGATGCCGGAGCTGAAATTACTAAAGACACGAAAAAAGTGTTTTCTTGTCCTATTATTCTGAAAATAGAACCGCCTTCCATCGAAGAATTAGAATATGTTAATCCGCAAACGATTCTCATTTCGGCACTTCAAATTAAAACTCAGAAAAAAGACTATTTTCAGAAGTTAGCCTCGAAGAGAATTACCGCTTTGGGCTTTGAGTTCATTCGAGATGATGACGGAAGCTATCCAATTGTTCGTGCGCTTAGTGAAATTGCAGGAACTGCCTCCGTTCTTATAGCTTCAGAAATAATGAGTAATCATGCAGAAGGAAACGGACTTATGTTTGGAAATATAAGCGGTGTTCCTCCTATTGAGGTAGTTATCCTCGGAGCTGGTACTGTGGGCGAATTTGCGGTAAGATCAGCTTTAGGTCTGGGCGCTGGGGTGAAAGTTTTCGACAGTTCGCTTACGAAATTAAGAAATATCCAGGCAAGTGTTGGACAGAAATTTTATACGAGCACTATTCAGCCTAAAAATTTATTAAAAGCTTTGAAGCGTTGCGATGTTGTGATAGGCGCCGTTAGAGGCAAAGATCGTTCACCAATATTAATTACTGAAGAAATGATCCAAACCATGAAGCGAGGTGCGGTCGTAATTGATGTAAGCATTGATATGGGGGGCTGTGTGGAAACTAGCGAAATTACATCTCATGATAATCCAATTTTCACGAAGCATAATGTGATTCATTATTGCGTACCAAATATACCTTCCAGGTACGCCAGAACTTCTTCCCTGTCTATCAGTAATATTTTCACTCCTTATTTATTACACATTGCAGAGGAAGGTGGTTTGGAAAATACACTGAGATTTAATCGTGGTTTACGTAATGGTTTGTATTTTTACCACGGAATTTTAACGAACAAGTCAATTGCAGACTGGTTCAATATGTCCTATCGTGACATCAACCTTTTGATCTTCTAATAATGACCACTTTACAAAGATTTGGATATTTCGGAGTAGGCTTATTCTTCGGAATAGTAATTCTTATATTTTTCTTAGGCGGAAAAAAAGCTTCCTGTGATTACGGCCCCAACGCTCGTGTTTTGGCTGAAATAGAATCAAAAACCAATATTTACACTGCAGAATCGGAATCTTTTCTTCAGCAAAATAAAATAGATACCTCAGAAATTGCCAAAATTTTAAATGAAGGAAAAGTTGATTTTGATCGTAGCGACGTGCACTCAAAACCTTGCAACCAATATTTTATCGCCGGCTCTGCTTCAGATAAATTAATTGAATTGAATATCAAAAATTGTGATACTATCGCAACGATCCAGAATATTAGATTCAAATAAAAAAGCGGGATAAAACAGCTTTCATTATTTTAAGATTTGATTGCTGTGTTCTTTTGTTTTGACTTTAGAAATAACCTCCTCAATTTTTCCCTCTTCATCAATTAAAAAAGTAGTTCGGTGAATGCCATCATATTCTTTGCCCATAAATTTCTTTGGGCCCCAAACACCATATGCATTAATTACTTTTTTATCTTCATCGGCTAATAACGGATATTTGAAGTCATATTTATTTTTGAAATTTTGCTGTTTCTTTTTGGTATCCGCACTTACACCCAGCACTTCGTATCCCTGACTTTTCAATTTATCTAAGTTATCATTCAAATTGCAGGCTTCTGCAGTACAACCAGGGGTGCTTGCTTTTGGATAAAAAAACAATACCAGTTTTTTTCCTTTGTAATCAGCTAGCGTGATTTCGTTTCCGTCCTGATCTTCCGCTTTAAAATTAGGTGCTTTATCTCCGGCTTTCAGTGTTGTCATAATTCTTTATTTTTGCCCTAAATTAAGGCTTTATGACCAAAAAGGAAAAGGTACAGTTCGTTATTGATACATTAGAAGACATTTATCCGGAAATTCCTATTCCACTCGACCATAAAGATCCCTATACCTTACTTATTGCTGTGTTACTTTCGGCTCAATCGACAGATGTGAAAGTGAACCAGATCACACCGGAGCTTTTCAAAATTGCTGATAATCCTTACAAAATGGTTCAGCTTTCCGTAGAAGAAATTAGGGAGATTATTAAGCCTGTGGGACTTTCTCCTATGAAATCTAAAGGTATCCATGGCTTGTCAAAAATTTTGATTGAGAAATACAATGGAAATGTTCCTGCAAATTTTGAGGCTCTGGAGGAATTACCAGCAGTGGGTCATAAAACTGCCAGCGTAGTCATGTCCCAGGCTTTTAATATTCCGGCGTTCCCGGTAGATACGCACATTCACCGCCTTATGCATCGGTGGAATTTAAGCAATGGAAAGAATGTTGTTCAAACTGAAAAAGATGCGAAACGACTTTTTCCTAAAGATTTATGGAACAAACTGCATTTACAGATCATTTGGTATGGTAGACAATATTCCCCGGCGCGAGGCTGGGACCTGGAAAAAGATGTCATTACCAAAGAAATTGGAAGAAAATCGGTTATTACAGAATATTACAAAAAGAAAAAATAAAAGACCTGCAGGCTAATTTGCAGGTCTTTAAATTTAATTCAATAGCGTTTCAAACTGTGCATTCTTGTAATCTATCACTTTCAGAGCTTTTGAATAGTTCAAAAGAAACTCTATCGTCTCTTTTTTTGGTTGTGAGTGAAAAGATTTTTCTTCTTTCGAAGAGTTTTTAAAGTAAAGTTTCCCCATTTGGTATAATTTTATGTTGGTTTTAAAGAATAACGCAACATTCATGGGGATATTGTAAGCCTAATTCGTTAAAATAAGATTTCTTTTTTCAATAATCTTACGAAGATTAATCAATGCATATCTCATCCGCCCTAAAGCTGTATTGATACTTACATCGGTACGTTCAGCAATTTCCTTAAAGCTCATGTCTTTATAAATTCTCATAGTAAGAACCTCCAGCTGATCTTCCGGTAATTCTTTAATAAGTTCCTGAACATCGCTTTCAATTTGATCTTTGATCATTTGCTTCTCTGCCGTTAGATCATCATCACTTAAAACTGAAAAAATATTAAAATCACCACTATTGTCAAACTTGGGCATTCTTTTATTTCTTCGGAAATGATCGATCACTAAGTTATGCGCAATTCGCATAACCCATGGAAGAAACTTCCCTTCTTCGTTATACTTACCTCTCTTGAGCGTCCTGATAACTTTAATAAAAGTATCCTGGAAAATATCTTCAGATATATCCTTATCATAAACCTTTGAAAAAATGAAGCTGTAAATACGGTGTTGATGGCGATCAATTAGGGCCGCTAATGCATTTTCGTTTCCATCAAGATAATCCCTTACGAGAGAAGCATCGGTTACCTTCGTGTTATTCATAACAGTTACTTTAAAAATTCAGGAATAATCGGAATTCCTGAGGGTTAGGTTATTTAGTTTTTAAAAAAGTAACTGTGTACTATAGGCAACTACGGATTTTCGGTTAAGTGTTCAAATATAATGAAGTAAAATTGAGAAATACAAATAAAAACTTAATTATTTAACATTCTTATAAGCTTTGCTCTGCTTTCTTTCCTACCTCATATTGAGTAACTTTGCGCTTTTAGCAGAAATTTGAGAATGATAGTAGACGTACAGAAAGCAGATCCCAAGAAAAATATAATCATCAAAGGTGCCAAGCTGCACAATTTAAAAAATATCAATGCCATAATTCCACGAAACAAGCTGGTAGTCATAACCGGCCTTTCTGGTTCTGGAAAATCCAGTTTGGCCTTTGACACACTTTATGCTGAAGGACAAAGGAGGTATGTGGAAAGCCTCAGCTCGTATGCCCGTCAGTTCTTGGGCAGGCTGAATAAGCCGAAAGTAGACTATATTAAAGGAATTGCTCCCGCAATTGCAATCGAGCAAAAGGTAAATTCTACTAATCCTCGCTCTACAGTTGGAACGTCTACTGAAATATATGATTACCTTAAATTGCTTTTCGCTAGGATTGGAAGAACCTACTCCCCTATTTCCGGAAACGAAGTAAAAAAGGATACCGTTACAGATGTTGTTAATTATGTTCGGGATTTCCCAGAGCGAGAGAAACTTCTTCTATTGGCACCAATTCATCTGGAAGAAGGACGCTCCCTGTCAAAAAAAATCGAAATTCTCGCAAAACAGGGTTATAGTCGCGTAAAGATCAAGGATGAAGTCCTTCGTATTGATGAAGCTGATCTTAAAAAAGCGAAAGCAGATGAAACTTTTCTAGTTGTTGACCGAATTATTAAAAAAGATGATGAAGATTTTTATAATCGTTTGGCCGATGCAGTTGAAGCTGCATTTTTTGAAGGAAAAGGAGAGCTTTTCATTGAAAAATTAGCTGATAACAGTCAGCGACACTTCAGTAATAAATTTGAACTGGATGGCATGAACTTCATTGAACCGAATGTTCACCTCTTCAGTTTTAATAATCCTTATGGCGCATGTCCAAAATGTGAGGGTTATGGCGATGTTATAGGGATTGATGAAGACCTGGTTATTCCCAATACCGCTCTTTCAGTTTATGAAAATGCGATTTTCCCCTGGCGCGGTGACAGCATGAGCTGGTATCGCGATCAACTGGTCAAAAACTCTCACAAATTTGATTTTCCAGTTCACAAGCCGTGGTTCGAGCTAACCGATGATCAAAAAGACCTGGTTTGGAATGGGAATCAGTATTTTGAAGGAATTAATGAGTTCTTTTCGTTTTTAGAAAGCAAAGCCTATAAAATTCAGAATAGGGTCATGTTATCGCGTTACAGAGGAAAAACACGTTGTTCCGCCTGTAAAGGTAAGCGTCTAAGACCCGAAGCGCAATACGTAAAAATTAATAATGCGAGCATTACAGATCTTGTTGAAAAACCTCTGAATAAAGTTCGGGCTTTTTTCGATGATTTGGAATTGAATGAACATGATGCTGTTATCGCTAAACGGCTGCTCACCGAAATTCAAAATCGATTGCAATTTTTATCGAATGTTGGTTTGGACTATTTAACGCTGAATAGAAAATCTAATACCCTTTCTGGTGGTGAATCCCAGCGCATCAACCTGGCAACTTCTTTAGGTAGTAGCCTGGTGGGTTCCATGTACATTTTAGATGAACCTTCTATTGGTTTACATCCCAGAGACACCGAAAGATTAATAGGCGTTTTAAAGCATCTTCGGGACTTAGGAAACACCGTAGTGGTCGTGGAACATGATGAAGAGATCATGAACGCGGCAGATGAAATTATTGATATCGGTCCTGAAGCTGGAACCAATGGTGGACATGTGGTGGCTACCGGAACGCTAAAGGATATTTTAAAATCTGATTCTCTTACGGCTGGTTATTTAAACGGAAAACTGGAAATTGAAGTTCCCGAAAAAAGAAGAAAATCCAAGAATCATTTAAAAATTCTAGGAGCCCGGGAAAATAATCTGAAAAATATTGATGTGGAGATTCCTTTAGGAGTTTTTACAGCGATCACAGGTGTTTCCGGAAGTGGTAAAAGTACATTGGTTCGCAAAATATTATATCCCGCTGTTCAGAAAGAATTGGGCGGATATGGTGAAAAAGCCGGACAATTTACCGGAATTGAAGGCAATTTTAAAAACCTGGGGACAGTTGAATTTGTAGATCAAAACCCTATTGGTCGCTCTTCCCGTTCCAACCCCGTAACTTACATCAAGGCTTATGATGATATTCGGAATTTATTTGCAGATAAGCGCTTATCAAAATTAAGAGGCTTTAAAGCAAAACACTTTTCATTTAACGTGGACGGTGGAAGATGCGAAACCTGCAAAGGAGAAGGTGAAGTAACCATCGAAATGCAGTTTATGGCCGATGTGCATTTGGAATGTGAAACCTGTAACGGAAAACGCTTCAAAAAAGAAGTTTTGGAAGTGACTTTTCATGATAAGAACATCGATGATATTCTTAATATGACCATTGATGATGCAACGAAATTTTTTGAAGATCACGATCAGAAGAAAATAGTTAAAAAACTGAAACCGCTAAAAGATGTGGGTCTGGGATATGTCCAGCTAGGTCAGAGTTCTTCTACTCTTTCTGGTGGAGAAGCACAGCGTATCAAACTCGCTTCGTTTCTGGTTAAAGGAACTACCAAGGATAAAGCTCTATTTATATTCGATGAGCCTACGACAGGTCTTCATTTTCATGATATCAAGAAATTATTGAAATCATTTAACGCCCTGATCGGCAAAGGACATAGCGTGATCGTGATTGAGCACAACATGGACTTAGTAAAATGTGCAGATCATGTGATCGACCTAGGTCTGGAAGGTGGTGAAGAAGGTGGCTATTTAATTGCTGAAGGCACTCCTGAAGAAATCGTTCAGAATAAAAAATCATATACCGCAACTTACCTTAAGAGCAAAATTTAAAAGCAAAAAAACAACTCTAGATATGCCGAAATCGTTTGAAATCTGATTTTGGCATATGCTTTGTATTTAATTAAGAAAACGTTCTTAATTTTAATACGAAGTCACCATGAAAAAATTAACACTACTGCTGTTTGCCATTCTGATTGCAGGATGGACCGCAACAGCATCCGAAAATTCTAACCAAGCCAACCGACCCTTTACTAATTACAATGACTCCTTTATTTTTGTCGAAGGCGGAGTAGAATTTGCTGTTTATCCAAATGGTGAATTTGACTTTTATTATAATCCTGCTTTCAGAAGAGGTTCTTCTTTTAGTATTGCTTCTCCGAATGTGAATATTAGTTATAATTCGGGGTACAATTATGATCCCTACATTCAATATGATGATTATGGAGCCGTTATCCAGGTTGAGGATGTTCCTATTTACTATGATTATTATGGCCGAATCGTTCAGGCCGGTAATATCGTGATGAATTATAATAACTTCGGAATGTTGGCGAGTGTTGGAAATTTGATCATGCATTACAATCCGCATCATCGTTTTACTCACTGTTCCGGTTATATTAACTCCTACAACAGGCGTTATGTATACCGCCCGTGGCATGATTATTACCGCAGGCCTAGTGTGAATGTTAGCATTGTATTTAATAGACCTTACCGAGCGTATTATCAGCCTAGACGAGTAACTTATGCTCAGTACACAACGATATACAATAATTACTATGCAAATCACTCAGGTAGAAGAAGTTTTTACCGTCCTTCGCAGAAGGTCAAAAGTTATCGATATGGAGAACGTGTTACCAGTAAAAGGTCTATAGGACCTGCTAACAGATCGAATTTAAATTCGCAAAAATCCCGATCTAGAATTGCCGATAGAAATTCCTATCAGTCTGATAGATCAAGAAGCAGTAATCGTTCAGGAAAGGCGGGTGAAATTTATTCTTCCAGAAGCAATAGCCGCGGCTCACAAACTTCCAGAAGCGGTTCTGAGAGAATTTATAGCGGGAAAGCCGAAAGAAGCACAAATTCAAGAGGGCGAAGTAATTCCAGTGTAATTTCAGCAGAAAGAAAAGCCACAACTACAAGATCCACTTCTGCTACGAGAAATTCTGATAACAGGAATCGTACAGTTCGGCCACAGAACAGAGGAGACGTGAAGACTCAGTCAAATTCTCGGGTAAGATCTTCTGGTAATGTTGGAAGAACTACTGAAAGAAAAGTTGAAAGGAAACCTGCCGTTCAACGTCAAACTAGACAGAGTAGTCCAAGTAGATCAGTTAGAAGCAGTAAAATTAAACGGTCAACAGCACCGAATTCTTCACGATCTTCAGGCAGAAGCTCTAACGTGCAACGTTCTCAAAATAAAAGTAACGCGCCTGCTCGTTCTAGTAGATCAGCTTCATCAAGAGGACGATCAAACGGCTGAAAATTTTTATAAAAAAAATGATTTCGGCACGAAATATGAATAAAGTATAATTGTGAGATAGTTCATAATTTAATTTTTTGGTTGGTTAGTTGGAAAACCCTTGAAGCTCCCAAGCTGATGGGGTTTTCTCGTTTTTAGGATTTACGTAAAAATCGGTCGATAACCGTATTGACTTCCGAAGATATTTTCAAAAAATAAATCAATAATATGTACAACAATCCGGCAATAGATGCTTTGATCAAAATATTAAAAATCGGATTAAAAGGAAGATCTATAAAATAAAACCCAAGGCTGAAAATAGCGGTAATGAATAAAACCGTTCCGCTTCCAGGTGAAAAAGGTGTTATTCCGAATTTATTATAGACAATATAAATCTTTGAAATATTATAAACTCCGAAAGCTATAAAACTCGCCAAAGCAGCTCCCTCTATTCCGTATTTAGGAATCAGCAGCATATTCATTACAAATGCAACAAATACCAGCACTACTCCAACCATAAGCGTAAGCCTATAATAATCGCTGTTGAAAAGGATGCTATTATTATTTCCCAGAACATTATCTGAAAGTTTCACCAGAGAAATAGTGAGCACCACGATGATGCTGATACTATATTCATCTGGTATCATTTCATATAAATCCTGAACATTGGTTATAATCCAGATAAAAATCAGCGCACTAATTATAAAAAGGTTCAGCGAACTTTTATGATATAGTTCACTGAGGCCTTTTTTGTCTTTTTTGTTCAGCAGTTCGGCGGTCATCGGGTGCGTAATCTGGTGCATGGCTTTCTGAGGAACCGATATCACCGTCGCGATATAAACCGCAATACCATAAATTGCCACATTTTCGATTGGTAGGTAGTGCTCGATCATTACTTTATCCAGGTCTAATAGTACGGTAGCTACCGAAGAAGCCAGTAAAATTAAAGCTGAATATTTTAAGACCGGTGAAAGATTCTTGGGTAATTCCAGGGAGAAATTCGGTCGATGCAGTGAAAAGGCGTAAATGGCCATCACGAACATCCGGATCACGTAAGTTCCGGCAACTCCATAAATAAAAAATTCCATCGATATCCATTGCAGATAATAGGCGATAAGAAGCAGGCTAATCATCAGGCGATGAAACACCTCTTTCATCGTGTTTCCGAAAACGCTTTTATAGTAAATTTTAGACCAGGAAAAGAAAACTTCGAAATATGCTGTTGCAAAAGCAATTAGAAATATCAGCCAGATGTAAGGTTTTACTAGGTCGTTTTCACCTTCGAAATAAGCAAGCAGCCAATGATAGGTTCCTGCAGCCAAAAGCCCCATAAGAATGCCAATGATAGCAGGTGTTATAACGATAAGATTGAGCAGGCGGTCCTGTTCTCCCCTAGTTTTATAAGATGTGAAAAATTTGATGAGTGTGCTATGTACACCAAATACCATAAATGGCCATAAAAGGTTCGAAGCGGAGAGTAAATAGCTCACCAGTCCATAATGTTCCTGATCCAGGAAATAGGTGAATAAAAACAGAGTATTTATGGCACCAATCCCGAAACCGAGATAAGTGGTAACCATGTTTTTAAAAGACTGATTAATAACTACTCCCATCTAATCGTGGATCAGTTTAGCTAATTTCTTGGTTAAATTTTTACGGTGGTACTTTTTGATTGCTGAAAGATTTAACTGATTATTTGCTCCTTCAAAGCATTCGAGAATATAGCTCTTTAATCGATCTTTTTCAGTATAATTGAAAACCTTTCCAGAATTGGTTTCTTCTACTATTCTCGAAACATCCCAATTTTCAGGTCCCACAGCGATGATAGGTCTTTTTGCTGCAAGGTATTCAAATAATTTACCAGGAATAATGCCTTTGGTTTCTTCCGAATCAATCTCCAGCAGTAATAAAACGGAAGCTTCTCTTTGAATATTCACGGCTTTATCATGACTTACATAACCAAGATTCTGCAAATATTTGTTCATTCTGTGCTCATTGATACTTTCTAAAACAGCATCACTAATTCTCCCAGCCAGTAACAATTCAAATTTATTTCTGAAATCCTCGTTTTCCTGAATTAATTCAGATATAGCTTTCCAAAGATTTTGCGGGTTTCTACCAGACAGCAACGAACCAACATGCGCTAACTGAAATTTGCCATTTTTAACTTCCTCGTCATTCATTTCAATATCGAATCCATTCGTAATGACGTGCACCGGTTTTGAAGATTTTGACTGAAATTCCTTTTGGGTAGTGTAACTGGTTACAATGAGATCGTCAGCTTTATTTAAAACTTCCAATTCAAGGGTTTCATGTTTTTTTCGGGATTTGCCGGTTAGTTTTAATTTTTCATGGTAACCAATCTGCGTCCAAGGATCACGGAAATCTGCAATCCAGCGAATGCCAAACTTTTCTTTCAGTTTCAAACCTATTACATGAAGACTATGAGGAGGCCCTGTAGTAATTATTGCGTCGTAGTTGTCTTTATTCAATTCTTTGGAAAGGAATTGAACCGAAGGGTTAATCCAAAATTTTCGTGCATCGGGAATAAAGAAATTACCTCTAATGAACAAAAGCGATTTTTGAATAAAAGTTTGTTTTTTATCCTCTTCAATAATCCCGGAGCTGATCGTTTCGGTATCCTTTTTACTGAAGATTTCGGCAAATTTATAAGGTTCAAAAATCTTATTTTTCAACACTTTAACCTCAGGAAGCTGATCAACCAGCTTTTTATCAATTATAGGATAGGAGGGATTCTCGGGAATATAAACTACCGGTTCCACATCAAAATCTTTCAGGTACTTGACGAATTTCAGCCAGCGCTGCACCCCGGGTCCACCGGCAGGCGGCCAGTAATATGTTATGATGAGAACCTTTTTCATAAAGAAATCAGGACCGCTTCTTTAACTCCAGACCAAGACCCCCAATCAGGATCAAACCAATCAGAATGCAACTTACCATGGTGATAGTTCCGCCTGTTTGAATTACCTGGGGTTCAAATTTGAATTCGATCGTATGCTTTCCGGCAGGGATTTTCATTCCGCGTAGAACATAATCAACACGAACATGGTTGGCTTCTTTCCCATCGATATACGCATTCCAACCGGGCTGATAATACATTTCTGAAAAAACGGCAAACTGCTCAGAATCAGAATTAAAACTATATTTTAAATGATTTGGCTGATATTCTACCAGTTCTATACTTCCATTGCCGCTATAATTATTGCCAAAATCAAGATCGCTTTTAAAATCTTTTTCTATGACCGCGGTATTTTTCAGGTCAACTTTGTCCAAAGCTTTGATCGCTTCGTTTGCTGATGGTTCCATCTGAATATTCTGTACCAGCCAGGCATTCCCAAAAGCCTCAGGATTCTGCTGCGCCTGTGGATTGCCTTCCTGTGTAGGAATGATAAAATACTTTGTATTCAGCATATTTAAAATTTCCATGTTGTTCTGAGCGATATAGAAATCGTAGATGTCCTGAATTCTTCCTGGTTTTGCTGCATGATAGCCACCTAAGGAATTGTGGAAATACGAGGCTCTGCTAGAATTAAAAGGATCTCCGCTTACATCAAATACCCGGTAATGTGAAGTATCCTGAAGAATTTGCGCATCGGCCTGTGTTTGCTGATAGGGCTGGTTCATTACCCTGGCGTTCACAAAATCATCTTTATTTACATATCGAGTATCAATTGGCAACAGATCTGCCAGAAATATTACCGCGAAACCGGCAATTACCAAATTCCGACTTAGTTTTTCTTTTAAAAATGCCCAAATTAAAGCGACACATAGGCCTACAAATAACAGCGATCGTAGCGAGTCATTTGTATAAATGGTTTTTCGGTCTTCTCGCAACGCTCGCATAAAATCCATTCCGAATTGCTGACTGTATTGAGAGTCTCTTAATCCGGAAAAATCAAATAAAATTGATTTGAACAATAAAAGGAATAGGATTAAACCTCCAGTAATAATCCCTGTCCATTTAAGAGCATCCAGCTTTTCTTCCGAATGAATTTTTCTATCAAAGAGTTTATACAACCCGAATACGGCCATGATCGGCACACAAAGTTCAATAATAACCTGGATAGAAGAAACTGCTCGGAACTTGTTATAAAATGGCACGACGTCTATAAAGAATTCCGTTAAAAA
>CAXPUM010000044.1:0-14710 GCA_964220295.1 Flavobacteriaceae bacterium
GCGATACCGATTACCGGCGCTGGGAAAGTCATTGACTCAAGTACGATTGGATGATCAAGATCTGTAAGGGTATCTCCTGTCTTAATATCTTTAAAACCAACAGCTGCACCAATATCTCCAGCCTCAATCTTATCGATAGGCTCTTGCTTATTAGAATGCATTTGGTAGATTCTTGAAATACGCTCTTTTTTACCGGAACGCACATTCAATACATAAGAACCAGCTTCTAAAGTTCCTGAATACGCACGGAAGAAAGCTAAACGACCAACGAAAGGATCGGTAGCAATTTTGAATGCCAATGCAGAAAATGGAGAATCCACGTTCGGCTTACGGCTTTCCTCTTCACCAGTATCAGGATTAGTCCCTTGAATTGCTTCAACATCTACAGGAGAAGGAAGGTAACGCATCACAGCGTCAAGCATTGCCTGAACTCCTTTGTTTTTAAATGCTGAACCACACATCATAGGGATGATAGACATATCTATTGTTGCAGCACGAAGCGCAGCGATGATTTCGTCTTCAGTAATAGAATCTTCATCTTCGAAGAATTTTTCCATTAAAGCCTCATCATATTCCGCAACCGCTTCTACAAGCTCTGCACGATATTTATCAACATCTTCCTGTAATTCTTCCGGAATATCAATAGTATCATAGGTCATTCCATGATCTTCGTCATTCCAGATGATTGCTTTTTTCGAAATAAGATCAACCACACCTTTAAAATCAACTTCGTCTCCAATTGGAACCTGAAGTGGAACAGGATTACCTCCTAACATTTCTTTTACCTGACGGCATACGTTGAAGAAATCTGCTCCCTGACGGTCCATTTTATTAACGAAACCTAAACGTGGTACACGATATTTATCAGCCTGTCTCCATACAGTTTCAGACTGAGGCTCTACCCCGTCTACTGCAGAAAACAAAGCCACAACTCCATCAAGTACACGTAAAGAACGCTCTACCTCTACAGTAAAGTCAACGTGACCCGGAGTGTCAATAATATTTACAGTATATTCTTGGTCTCTATAAGGCCAGGTACAATGAGTTGCAGCAGAAGTAATGGTAATACCACGCTCTTGCTCCTGCTCCATCCAGTCCATAGTAGCTGCACCATCGTGCACCTCTCCTATTTTGTGACTGATACCTGTATAATAAAGGATACGCTCAGTAGTTGTAGTTTTACCTGCATCAATATGAGCTGCAATACCTATATTTCTAGTAAATTTTAAATCTCTTTGTGCCATGTTGTTTTTTTAGAATCTAAAGTGAGAGAATGCTTTATTAGCTTCAGCCATCTTATGAGTATCAACTCTTTTCTTAACAGCCGCACCTTCTTCTTTGGCAGCAGCAAGAACTTCAGCAGCTAATTTAGCAGCCATAGATTTTTCGTTTCTCTTACGAGCGAAACTAATCAACCACTTCATTGCTGTTGACACTTTACGATCTGGACGAATTTGCATCGGAATCTGAAAAGTTGCACCACCCACACGTCTAGATCTCACTTCAACGTGAGGCATAACGT
Source organism: Flavobacteriaceae bacterium (assembly GCA_964220295.1). Lineage (GTDB taxonomy): Bacteria > Bacteroidota > Bacteroidia > Flavobacteriales > Flavobacteriaceae > Christiangramia. Next base: position 1,523 of record CAXPUM010000044.1, read on the forward strand.
TTGAAAGAGCATCTTTCCAAAGCTCCAAACCTGACTTTTCTTCGTCTTGTTTTTTTGATTCCACGATATCGATAGCATCGTAGAAAATTCTAAAGGCAACCGATTTTTTACCATCCCACATCATCATGTTCACAAAACGTGTCACAAGCTGATCATTAAATTTCGGATCTGGTAAAAGAGGTCTTTTCTTTGCCTGTCTTTTTCTCATTTCTTTACATTAAAAGTTTTTAATTACTTCTTAGGGCGTTTTGCTCCGTACTTAGATCTACGCTGAGTTCTACCTTCTACTCCGGCAGTATCTAGCGCGCCACGAACAATGTGGTATCTAACACCAGGCAAATCCTTCACCCTTCCACCTCTAACCAATACTATCGAGTGCTCCTGAAGGTTGTGACCCTCTCCCGGAATGTAGGCATTCACCTCTTTACCGTTAGTCAACCTAACCCTTGCCACTTTACGCATAGCTGAGTTCGGTTTCTTAGGAGTGGTAGTGTACACACGTGTACAAACCCCTCTCCTTTGAGGGCACGAATCCAAAGCAGCCGATTTACTCTTCTTGGTAATTTTGGCTCTTCCTTTTCGTACTAATTGTGAAATTGTTGGCATAATTTCCTATACACTAATTATTAATAAAATTTACTCCCCTGTTTTTAAGGGTCTGCAAAGGTAAAAATAAATACCTAATATTCAAACACCCAGTAAATTATTTTTAACTACACTCACAAATATTCTGAAGAAATAATTTTAAAAATACATCCAATCGAAATTGTTTATATAAGAAACAGCTTTTGTATATAATATATAGGACAAGTTTAAAAATTCAGCAGAGTCACTGGTTGATGAAAAAATTAAAGAATTCAAACTAAACAGTCTTTGAAATGAAAAAAATGGAAATTATCAATCGAAAAGATAATTTTTAACAAAAAATTTATACTACGGTCTATTTTTAAAAATAAAAACTTGTTTTATTAACCATTTATTACCACTTTTGGCGACGGCTAATTCAAACAAATTTTAAAATGAAAACAAAGTTTAGTAGTATTTTAACGCTATTACTAGCGTTTGTTGTGCAACTAACGTTTGCACAAGAACAAACGATTACTGGTACGGTGACGGATTCCGATGGAATGCCTTTACCCGCAGTGAACGTTTTGGTGAAGGGTACTTCAACAGGTACTCAAACCGATTTTGATGGAAATTATTCTATCGAAGCATCTCGAGGAGATATTCTAGTATTCTCATTTGTAGGTTTAGAAACTGCAGAGTATACAGTAGAAGACTCTTCAACACTAGATGTAACAATGTCCGCAGATTCAGCTCAACTTGATGAAGTGGTAGTTACAGCTCTTGGTATTAAGAGAGAAAAACAAAGTCTTGGTTACGCTCAGCAGACCGTTGATGGCGAGTCTCTTGTAAAATCGAGAGAGACAAATATCAACAACGCACTTGCAGGTAAAGTTGCCGGGGTTCAGTTCTCTGGTGCACCGAGTTCTGGTTTTGGAAACTCTAACATTAGACTTAGAGGTAATACTGGGGTTCTTTACATCGTTGATAACGTAAAAGTTCAAAATCCTTCAGATATTATCACTGATGATATCGCAGACATGTCTGTTTTAAAAGGTGCTGCAGCAACGGCTCTTTATGGGCCACAAGGTATTAATGGTGTAATCATCATTACTACAAAACAAGCAGCTAATGGTCAAAGTAGTATTTCAATCAACCATAGTTCAGCTATGGAGAATGTTTATTTACTACCAGAATACCAAAATGAATATGGGGGTGGTTATTCTCAGGATTTTAACGTATTCTCTTTCGATCCGGCTATTCACCCTGCAGACTGGGCATCTTTCGATGGTCAACAAATGGTTGAATACTATGCTGATGAAAGCTGGGGACCTAAAATGGATGGTCAATTAGTAAGACATTGGGATTCATGGATTCCAAATACACCAGAATTTGGTGAATTGAGACCTTTCTCTCCAAATCCAGATAACATTAGAAATTTCTTTGATACTGGAATTACTCAAAACACAAACATTACCTTTAATAAAGGTGGAGAAGGTTATTCTGTTAGAGCTAGTTTAGCACGAATTGACAGAACAGGGGTGATCCCAAATTCAGAAAGAAATACTGTACAAGGGTCTGTAAGTGCCACGCTTGACATTACAGATAAACTGCAAGGTTTTGCAAATATTAACTATCAGGATAGAAGAACTTCGAACTTTCCAACGAATGGTTACGGAAACATTGCTTCCAACTTTAACCAGTGGTGGCAACGTCAATTAGATATGGATCGCCTTAGAGATTACAGAAGAAATGGGGAGATCGTTTCTTGGAACATCAATAGTCCAACAAATCCAAGACCATTATATTGGGATAGCCCATTTTTTGTGGCTTATGAAAACTTAAACCCACAAAATAAAAATGCTCTTTACGGTAGAATAGGTTTAAACTATGAATTTTCAGATGATCTGAATGCTAGCATCGAAGCTAGAAAAACTTTAAATACCTACGAGAGTTCAAACAGAGCAGGTTTTGGAGGTCTTCCACAACCATTCTATTCTGAAGCAGAATCTACTGAAGGTACAGACGAGTTGTTTGGTATTTTAAACTATGACACTGATCTTTCTGACAGTTTTGATGTAAGTGCTAGTATTGGTTTTGAATCTTTTGATAGAAATTATAAAAGTATCAATGCTTCTACCGCTGGTGGTTTAACAGCTGAAGGTTTCTACAGTTTGAACACATCTAGAGATAGACCTAACCTTTCAAGCTATACTGAGCAAGTAGGAAGACGCTCACTTTTCTCTAAAGCCTCATTAGGTTTTAAAGATTTCTTATACTTAGACGGGTCTGCACGTTTGGACTGGCAGTCTACTGCTAACGATGATGATAACAGAGTTGAAACTTTTGGAGGATCCTTGAGTTTAATCTTTAGCAAGTTACTTCCTCAAAATGATGTACTAACTTTTGGAAAATTAAGAGCTAGTATTGCTGAAGCTCCAAGGTTCCCAGGTGTATTTCAAATTTCTGAAACATACAATATTGGAACGCCATATGGTTCTTACGGAAAACTTTCGGTTAAAAATGGTCTAAACAATCCTACTTTAACTGGTGGTGTTCGTAGAGAATATGAAATTGGTACTGAAATGCGTTTCTTAAACAGTAGATTAGGATTGGATGTAACATATTTCAATAAACAAGATGATCAATTACCAGCTGGTGTATCTCTTGACCCATCAACAGGTTTTACTAGTTTCTCAACCAACTCAGGTAAGCAAACTTATACAGGTTGGGAACTTGCTTTAAACATCATTCCAGTGCAAACTGAAAACTTTGTTTGGGATTTAACAGCAAACTTTGCTACTCTTGAGAGAACAGTAGACGCTATTGCTCCAGGAACTGATGTAAATATTCTTTCAGAAACATGGAGAGGTATTCAATTACAAGAGCGTGTAGGTGAAGAATGGGGAGCCATTTATGGTAGAGCATATAGAAGAGATGACGCAGGAAATATTCTTCTTTCGTCAACAGGTAACCCTCGATATGATTCTAACCAATATCTTGGAAATGTACTTCCAGATTATACCGGTGGTGCTTCCTCTTATATGAAATTTAAGAACGTAAGTTTAGGACTTGATTTTGATTTCCAAAAAGGAGGAAAAATCTTTTCTGTTACAAAGATGTTTAATGCTTATTCAGGTCTAGGAATTCAAACAGTAGGTAACAATGCCGCTGGAAATCCTTTACGTGATCCTGTAACAGGTGGCGGTGCTGCTGTTGCTGCAGCTGATGCTGATGCTAACACTGGTGGGGTGCTAATTGAAGGAGTTGATGAAACTACTGGAGAGCCTGCATCTTATTATGTTGAAGCTCAAACATATTATGGTAGACTTTTTGCACTACATGAAGAGTGGCTTTACGATGCCTCATATGTTAAACTAAGACAAGCACGTTTAGATTACGAAGTAACAGGTGGTATTATTGATAATACTCCAATTAAGAAATTAAATGTTGGTGTTTTTGCAAGTAACCTTTGGTTAATTTACAGCTCAATTGACGATATCGATATTTCAGAATTGGAAGATAGCCAAATCACAGGTTACGGTTGGACTGAAGGAGGTCAATCTCCAAATACCAGAACAATTGGTCTAAACGTAAATCTTACATTCTAATTAAAAGCTATTAAAAATGAAAATGAATTTTATTAAATCAACACTTCTTTTCGCTACGGTATTGCTGTGCTTTACCGGGTGTGAGAAAGTGGACTTCGATGGGATTAATGATAATCCTAACGAACCGACACAGCCTTCTGCTGGTAGCTTACTAGCTAATGCTGAAGGAGCAGTTGCGAACTATGTAGGAGCAACAACGCCAAATCTTTATGTTCAATATTTGTCTAATGGACAATATGATGAAGAATCTCGTTATCAAACATTGAACTGGGATACTTCTTATTGGTATGGAATCCTTACAGATATTGACAGAATAGTAGAAATCAGTGAAAATCCTAATCAAGTTGCTGCTGCTACAATCTTAAGAGTATACCTAATGGAAGGAATGACTTTAAGATGGGGTAGACTACCTTACTCTGAAGCTCTTCAAGGATTAGATAACCAATTTCCGGCTTATGATTCTCAAGAAGACATCTATAACGGTTTGTTCAGTGAATTAGATTCCGCATTAGGAATGATTGATGCTGGCGGATCTGCAGTAAGCGGAGATTACATTTTTAACGGTGATGTTTCTAGATGGGAATCATTTGGACAAACTTTAAAAATGGTAATGGCTTTGAGACTTTCACATGCTAACCCTACCCTAGGGGAGCAGAAATTCAACGAAGCATTAGGAAATGAAATTATGAGCAACTCAGAAAATTTCTTTTATCCTTATTTAGCTGATGAGAATAACGATAACCCTTGGGAAGATCGTTTCTTAGCACCAGATTTTAGACGTGATTACCTTGTAAGCGATGTATTCGTTGATGCACTTGTAGGAAAAGGTTCTCCAACAGATCCAGAAGATGCAAGATTGATGGGTATGGCTGAACCTGCTTTTAACTCAGGCACTTACGTTGGCGCACCTTACGGTAAATCAAATTCTGCAACAGATGATTATTCTTTCATCACTGAGGATATTATTTATAATCAAGAGGCTCCACTTTACATGTTCACTTATGCTGAAATTCTTTTTGCAAGAGCTGAAGCTGCTGAATTAGGTTGGACAAGTGAGGACGCTGGTGATCTTTATGATCAGGCTATCACCGCTTCTTTTGAGCAGTGGGGACAATCAGCCGAGGCAGCTGCTTCTTATATCGCTGATAATCCATTTGATGGATACCAGTCAATAGGTTATGAGAAATGGGTAGCTCTTTACTTCCAAGGATATGAAGCTTGGGCTGAATGGAGAAGATTAGAAGCTATGGGTTACGAAAAAACTCTTGTAGCTCCTGATGATCTTTTAAGTAACGCGACAGACGTACCAGATCGCCAGGCTTATGCTGCTACAGCTCCTTCTTTAAATGAGGAGAATTATAACGCAGCTATTCAGGCTCAAGGTCCGGATGAATTAAATACAAAACTATGGCTTTTCGATTAATCGATTAAGGCATAATAATTGTGAAACCTGTTCTATATAGAACAGGTTTTTTTTTACCTTGTATTTACTAACACCTAATTTAATATTATGAAAAAATTTTTTACAACCTTAATGACGTTCATTTTAGCTCTAGGTCTTCATGCTCAAAATCCTAATAATACTGGAAATTTAGCAGATGGGTTTAAAATTATGCGTAGCGATGCGGAAGGTTCTCCTTTTTTAAGCGATAACTGGTACATTGGATACGGTATCTTCTCAGACGGTCAAACTTCTCGACCTCAGCAAATGAATTATGATATTCATGGAAATAACTTAGTTTATAAAACAGCCGGAAACGACAACGTACTTAAATTAGTCGATAATACTTTTAAAGGTTTTATTTTAAAAGACGGTGAAGAAAAACTATTATTTTCAAAAATTCCAGGAAATGCTTTTGATAAAGAAAAAAGCGAAGAGAAGTATTATCAAATAGTACATGCCCCTTCTCAAAAGGTTATTGTTGAATATACCAAAAAACTGGATGACCCAAATGCTAGTGGCTGGATGTCTAGTAAAGACAATACTCTAAATGCTAAGTATGAAATGGATATTGAATACTATGTAATGAATCAGAAGGGAAAATATGAAGAGGTTAAACTAAAAAACAAAAGCGTTTTAAAACTCTTCAAAGATAAAAAGGACCAGGTGAATGCATTTATCAAATCAAATAATATTGACATAGAATCTCCAGAAGATCTATACAAAGTCACAGAATACTATTATAGTATTTAATTAGTAATAAAAGGAAACCACCCTTCGGGGTGGTTTTTTTATGTCTTTATTCTACGGAATATCGCTAACTTTGGCGCATGGAAGAAACTACCAGAATTTTTGGGATACGTGCAGTAATAGAAGCAATAGAAAGCGGCGAAACATTTGAAAAAATCTTTATTCAAAAAGGGCTTTCAGGAAATTTATTTCACGAGCTGAACAGGCACTTGAAAAGCGGTGACTACAATATTTCTTATGTTCCAGTTGAAAAACTGAATAAGCTTAGTAAAGGAAATCATCAGGGCGTCGTGGCCAACATCTCCCCTATTCAGTATATCTCTTTAGAAAAACTGGTTGAAAACAATTCCGATTCGAATCCTATTTATTTATTGCTGGACGGACTTACCGACGTGCGCAATTTTGGCGCTATCATCCGTACTGCAGAATGTTGTGGTGTAAGCGGAATAATCATTCCAACGGCCGGGTCTGCTCCTGTTAACGCAGATGCGATCAAAACATCTGCCGGAGCGGTTTTTCGCGTTCCGATCTGTAAGGTGAACCATATTAAAGATGCCATTTTTCATCTTCAGACTTATGATATCAAAGTTATAGCTGCAACCGAAAAAACCGACCAATCTGTTTACGAAGTTGATCTTAAAGGACCTCTTGCTATTGTTATGGGTAATGAAGGAAAAGGGGTCTCAAATAGCATATTGAAATCGGTTGATGAAAAAGCCAGTTTACCAATGCTTGGTGAAATCGCCTCTTTGAACGTGTCAGTTGCCTGTGGGGCGATTCTTTACGAAACTGTTAGACAGAGACAGTGATCAATCAGTATCATTTTTCTCTTTATAGATATAGTGATATTCCCATTCCTCTTCGTCCTCTTCTGGTAAGGTTTCAATAAAATTTCCATTTTCATCGAAATGCTTCATAAAAGGATCATCCTCTTCTTTATAATCAGGCGATTCCCATTCAAATTTTGCAGGTTTCAGAATATATTTTCTGAAAACAAAAGCGAGTACTAAACCACTGATCAAACCAGACAAATGACCTTCCCAGGAAATTGTTGGATCCAGAGGTGTTACGTACCAGACCAGTCCTCCATAAATGAACACCACGATTAAGGAAAGAGCCACCAACCTGTAATGCTTGGAAAGTATCCCTTTGAAAAAGAGAAAGGCCGCAAGCAAATAAATTATTCCGCTGGCGCCAATATGATTGGCTGGCCTCCCGATTAACCAGGTTAATATGCCGGTTGATACCAATCCAATTAACAATACTTTCCAGCTCACCGGCCTGTAAAAATAGAATAAGGCCAATGACAAAATGAATAACGGAATCGTATTGTTGAAGAGGTGCTTAATATCACCATGGATGAATGGAGAAAAGAGAATCCCTCTTAGCCCTTCAATTTCACGAGGCCGAATACCGTAAATATTCAAATTAATGTGAAACCTTACCTCCACCCAAAACACGATCCATATGAGTAACACGAATAATAGTGGATATCCGATCGTGCCCGTGGTAAAAACAAAAGGTGAAGAAACTTTCAAATTCTATCCATTTTTAATTAATATTACAAAAAAGCATCCAAATTGAAACGGGTGTAAAACTGTCATTAAAAATTGCAGAATGAACCAGCCGTTGGCAGAAAGATTAAGACCGCAATCTCTAGATCAGTATTTAAGTCAGCATCATTTATTAGGAGAAAAGGGTTCTTTAAAAAAGCAAATTAAGCAGGGTATTATCCCATCAATGATCTTTTGGGGACCTCCTGGTGTAGGAAAAACAACGCTGGCCAATATCATTGCCAACGAATCTGACCGCCCTTTCTTTACGCTTAGTGCCATAAGCAGCGGTGTAAAAGATGTGCGGGAAGTGATCGAAAAAGCAAAAAAAAGTGATGGCCTCTTCACAACGAAAAGTCCCATCTTGTTCATCGATGAGATTCATCGTTTCAGTAAATCCCAACAAGACAGTTTACTTGGGGCGGTAGAAAAGGGTTGGGTCACGCTTATTGGTGCCACTACTGAAAACCCAAGCTTTGAAGTTATTTCCGCATTATTATCACGGTGTCAGGTTTATATTCTAAAGCCGTTTTCAAAAGAAGATTTGATCCAGCTTCTTGAAAGAGCTATGAAGGAAGATGCAACCATCGCTTCAAAAGACGTTTCCTTAGAAGAAACGGAAGCGCTACTTAGGCTTAGTGGTGGAGATGCGCGAAAACTTCTCAATATCTTCGAATTAATTGTTACTTCCGAAGAAAAACCGGTAATGGTTACCAATGATATGGTGCTGGAAAAAGTTCAGCAGAATACCGTTTTGTACGACAAGACCGGGGAACAACATTATGATATCATTTCAGCATTTATTAAATCTATTCGCGGGAGTGATCCAAATGCCGCCGTTTATTGGCTTGCCAGGATGATCGAAGGCGGAGAGGACGTTAAATTTATTGCCAGGAGGCTGTTAATACTGGCAAGTGAAGATATTGGCAACGCGAATCCTACTGCCCTGGTGATAGCTAATAACACTTTCCAGGCTGTGAATACGATTGGCTATCCTGAGGCACGCATTATTTTGAGCCAGTGTGTTACTTACCTGGCAACCTCACCAAAGAGCAACGCTTCTTATCAGGCTATTAATTATGCTCAAAGCCTTGTGAAAAAGACGGGGAATCTTTCAGTCCCGCTATCCATTCGTAACGCTCCAACCAAACTCATGAAGGATATTGGTTATGGAAAGGATTACAAATATGCTCACCAGTACGAAAATAATTTTATAGATGCCGAATTTCTCCCGGAGGAAATCAAAGGCTCCAAATTATATGAGCCCGGAAACAATGCACGGGAAAATGCACAACGTGAATTTCTTCGGAAACGCTGGAAGAATAAATATGACTACTAATTCTTCAGTTTATAAACTGCCTGCTCCTTTGTATTCGTGCTCTTATTGAAAAATTCTACGATCAGATCATTTTCCTTGAAATAAGCAACACCCTGATTTGTTAGTGAATTGTAGATATAACTACCATTGCCAGATTTGATCAGCATCGCAATGGGTTCTTTAGAATTAGCCGGATACAAGCCGTACCCCTGATCATTTTCTTCTAATTTATAGGATTGGTCGTTGTAAACATATAATTTTTGCTGATCTGATTCCGGAGTAATTTCAGACTCGATGATCTCATCTTCCTCCTCTTTTTCCATTTCTGGCATTTCAGCTTCAGCAGCATCTTCAGGTTCTACCGCCTCTTCATCCATAACCTCAGCTATTTCTTCTTTTTCTTCAGTTTCGGTTTCTTTTTCTACTTCTTTAGCCATCACCGCATCTGAATCTTCAATTTTATTCTTTGGAAATTGTCTTGCCGATCGATCATTTTCAGCAATAGCCGTCTTTTCACTTTCAGCATATTCATAATTCAACTCTGCAATAGATTGAAAAGCATTTCGCAAGGCTCCCTGGTAAGCAACCTTGAAGTCTTTCTCCCTGCTCTTTCCTTCTCTACTGGTGTAGATCACTTTTCCGTAGCAATCTTCAAAACTAATTTTTAACTTAGTTGTGAAGAGCCCGGAATCATCAATCACGTCTACATTCAACGCTTTACACGGATTATTGCCGAGGTCTGCCGGTTTTTCACCTTTTCGCATAACGGTCTCAAAACCTTCATTCTCCATTAAAAATTTCAGCAGAGAATTCAGCTGATACTGATCTTTATCCCCGGTGAATTCGAAAGTTTCAGGAATAATGAAATATTTATAGTTATTAATGCTTTGCGCAGTCGCGGAAATTAATCCGATGAATAAAAAAACTAGGGTAAAATACTTTTTCATAATTTAAAATTCTTGATCACAAATTGCATCCCAAGCTGCAAGGAAGCTGAATTCGCTTTTGCCAGATTGGTATAGCCCAAAATATCATTTACGGCAAGGTACATATTAAAATTCTTAAATCTCTTACTTGCCATCAGTCCAAATTTCGTCAATGTAAACTCATCAACAGCATAAGCTACACGAAAACGGAAACTATCATTCAGTTTGCGGTCCCAATAAGCGGTGACTCCGTAAGTAGGTCCTTTTGGACGCACCACGCCAGAAGCCAACAGCCCAAATAAGTTCATAAATCGTGGTTTCTTACTAATTAAATAATCACATGGCAGCATTGACATTCCTGTACCGAACTGGAAGCCGGCGTTGAACTTTACCGGTCGCCAGGTATTATATTCGTTGTAAGTGGTTTCATCATACAAATTCGCATCCAATTCTTCTTCGAAAATTTCCCAATATGGAATGGTATTCTGGCCATCGAAAAGTTCGGGAAAGAGCGGCTCCAGCCCGTTGGTTTGATAATTTCCGTAATAAGTAGAATTTTCAGTATCCTTCTGGTGAAACATCATTCCTAAATCCTGAATAGAACCACTAAAAGATAAAGCTTCGGAAAAACGATAGCTAAAACCCAAATCCAAACCTACTCCAACATTCTGGCCGAAGAAAGACCTGCTCAGTAATTCCTGGACCGCTTTATCCACGGTCATATCTTCTTCATCTCTCAAAGAGGCGTAACCTGAGGTATTCACCGTTACATCCACACCATATATAATATGTCGGTAAAAATTTGGTCCACCGGGAGTTTCTTCGGTTCTAAAAACGCCTTCATTTTTGGTGCTTTCCGCATTGAAAATACCGGAATATAACTTTATTCTTCCTCCAACCGTAAGTTTATCATCAAGGTAATAATTCAGACCGGCGTGATATACGGTTAAAACTTCCCCGGTAAAACTCACATCAGAAAATTGAAAATTATTGCCTATATAATCTGCATTTCCTTCAAAAGCTAGTATTGCCGGATCTTTAGGGAAATAAGCAAAAATATCTAACTCCTGATAAATACCACCCGATACATACGCGTTTTGCCCTATTTTCCATCCCAGGGATAATATTTCCAGCTGTTCGTTAACCGAAAAGAAATCATTTGCCGTTAATTTTCTCATGGCATTCTTCACGCGTTGATTTACATTGGGATTGGAATCATCCAGAATATCGTGCACTGTTACACCGCTCGAACCGGCAAAAAGATGAATCTGAGAGAAAAAGGGAACGCCAAAATGCTTGGTAAAATCTATTTTTGCACCGGGATTTTGAAGAAGCGATTGCGGCAGGTCATCTACATTATAAAGCAGAGGACGGTTCTGCCCGAAACTGAAAAGGCTAACCAGCAAAAATATAAACAGAAATATCTTCCGCATATTAAAATTCAAACTTGAACAGGCCTTTTGACAAAAAGTCGAGTCCTCCTTTGATTGTCGCATCTCCCCCATTCATCTGTAATTCCACCGCCATCTGGATTGTTTTGCGAACTTTTTTAATATTAGAAGCATCCATCACATGGGTGGTGTCTACGATTGCAGGGGCACCAACGGCACCTGCAGGGATTTCATAATTTACATGAAATTGTTCATTTCCGCTGTTGTTCAGAAATTTTATTTTGCTCGAAATAGAAAATGGAAAACTATTCTCGTGTCGTAAGCGGAATTCAGCATATTGCAATCCATCCTGAACATATGTATCATTCAGGAACTCTAATCTTACTGTATCTCTAATAATTGGTGTGAATTCACCAGTTTCGGAATCTATAAAATCATTTTCGTCAAGCTGATATAGCAACAGATCTACATCTATATCTGGTTGAAGCGCTATATCCTGTGCCTGGTCCATATCAACACCTTTAAAGCAGCCAGAAAGTAAGCCTGCGCAAAGCAAGCCTAAAAAGATCGTTTTTATGGACTTTAAATGAGACACTTAAGTACTTTCTTTAACGAACGAAAATACCTATTCTTTATTATTATAAATAATTTCGAAGTTGTTTTAACTTTTGAATCTGGATAAACTGATTTTGCTGTATTTCAGAATCTACATCCAAGAAAATGGTTCTCAGGCCAAAACGATGAGCTCCCACAATATCCGCCTCATAATTATCACCTATCATAACCGATTTTGTGGAATCGGCTCCACTTTTCTGCATTGCCATGGCAAAAATTTCAGGATGTGGTTTTTTCACTCCCGCTTCTTCGGAAGTAGTTACCGTTTTAAAAAAAGGCAAAATCCCCGCTCCTGCCATTTTCTTATGTTGCACTTCCTCAAAACCATTAGTAATAATATGCAACTGATATCTTTCAGCTAAATATTCCAAAATCTCCACGCTGTCTTCTAGAAGGTGATTGTTTTTGGGAAGGTATTGAATATAATCTTCTGCCAGTAGATCTATTGTCGCATCGGTAGTTTCAAATTGGAGCGAATCAAAACTATCTTTTAACCTGCCATATCGCAGGGCCTCTTTTGAAACAGAATTATTTCGGTACAATTTCCAATATTTGAAATTAATAGGCTTGTAAACCTTTTGAAATTCGTTGAAGTCAAGGTGGATTGCGTGCTTTTCAAAAATATCCTGAAAAGCCAAAGCCGAATTTTTCTCGAAATCCCAGAGTGTGTGATCCAGGTCGAAAAAAACATGTTGGATATTATTCAATTCCATGCATCTGGTTTAATAAAGAATAAAAGAATTTTTGATCGGAGTATTCAGAAAAATCCTGGTTTTTGAAGATTCCGTAAAAGGTTCCGCCCACTTCTCTTACTTCCGAAAGAATTCTAGTTAAATCCTCTCGAAGTTTTCCTCTGGGAATTTGCTCAGTAATACCTGAATGAAAAGCATAAGGATGCAGCCACAATGGTGTAGTCACTTCCATATTAATATCGTAAAAAAGATAAGGCGTACAGGTCCCGGCACGGAAACCTGGCATATTCGGGAAACCCATGGAATAGTCATTCTGGATTTCAAGCT
>CAXPUM010000045.1:0-27281 GCA_964220295.1 Flavobacteriaceae bacterium
TATTGAATGTATTTCTAATTACGCCTCAAACTTCCGCAGAAAGAGTGAACTATATCGACTCTGTATCCAACGGATTTATTTATATGGTAAGCAGCGCCAGTGTTACCGGCTCCACTTCAGGATTTGGGGACGAAACGAAAGCATACTTCCAAAGAATTCATGAAATGAAGCTGAAGAATCCTCAAATCGTTGGATTCGGGATCAAAGACCAGGCAACATTCGAACAGGCAACCCAATATGCTAAAGGTGCCATCATCGGGAGCGCTTTTATTAAGCACCTCAATCAACACGGAACTGAGAAAATTAAAGAATTCGTAGAGAGCGTTAAACCTTTAACCTAATTGTAACAGCTAGTTAGCAAAATTTCACTTTCAATCTGGTTATCTTGTAGTGTAACTAAAAATTTATAAAGTCATGGGAGGACCAATTGAAGATAATCACAGAGAAAGAAAAAAAGATCAAAAAAATCCGACAAACCCTACCGGAGATCGAAATGAAAAAACGAATAAGGTAGATTTTGACGATGAAACGATCAAAGACCAACAGAATAAGGAATAATGGGAAGAGGAGATAAGAAAACAAAACGTGGTAAAATTGCAATAGGAACCAACGGGAAGTTGCGGCCGAAACGAAAAAAATTCAAAGTAAAGCCAACAACGCTTGCCCAGCAGGATAAAAAGGAATTGCAATAAGCCTAAACTGAAAAGAATTTATAGGACCCTGGAATTGATTTCCAGGGTTTTTTATTTCATAACATTAAAAAAATTCCCGGTATTGTAATACTCTAAAATTGATGGTATTGAAATCTGGATTCTTCCTTTTCAATTCCTTATATAACTGCGAACTTCCAACCGCAATGTTGGCTGCTCCAGATGGCGCAATAAGAGAAACGGTTTTAATAAGCCTTCCATCAAGTATAAATTGATGAATTTTCGGAGCGTCTTTAGAAACAAGCTTTAACCTGATTTCTGGATGATTTTGTTTTAAATATCGTCGGAAGAAATATTCCGGACCATTTTTAGAATTTCCTCCAGTGAATAAAAGCGTTTCAATTTTTGGGTGATTCCGAAGGATTTGCACCATATCTCGCAATTCCACCTTCATCATTCCCAAATCGGAAGCATCAACCTTTTCACGCCTGCTGCTTTCTACCACGTCACAAATCCCTATTCCGCGGTTCTTCAAAAAATCTTTTCGCTGCTGAATGGCTTCCTCGGTATTTTCAAATTTCAGGTTCAGATCGAAAATCTTATTCAGAATAATCCATAATAAACCATCCCTGCTTCCATAACAAAAATCAACATCGTCTGGTTTAAACTGCCGTTTAGTGAAGCGTGGTGGCGGCAACGTACCCACAATTAGTTTTGTGGCATTCTCAGGAATAAACGGTGGGTATGGATGTGTATGATGGAAAAGTTCTTCCAAGCTGCTATTTTGTTGATTGTAATGCTAAATTATTTTAGGAAAGTAGCTGAAGCAAATCAGGCTTTACCTTATAAAAGTCGGTTCATTTTCGTTTTCGGTATGCTCCTCACTGAAACGATAGTCGTCATAATCAAAACCTTTTACATCGTCCAGACTTTTGCAATCCTTATCGATAATATAACGTACCATAGAACCTCTTGCCTTTTTAGCGTAAAAACTGATGATCTTCAATTTGCCATTTTTAAAATCTTTGAAAACCGGTGAGATAACCGGAACCTTCAATTCGTCTGTATTTACTGCTTTAAAATACTCGTTACTGGCCAGATTCAGGAAAAGTTCATCATCTTCCAATTCGTCATTCAAATAACCGGTTACTTTTTTCTGCCATACTTCATACAGATTCTTTTTTCTTTCAATACCGATATCGGTTCCCATTTCCAGGCGGTATGGCTGAATGAGGTCTAATGGCCTCAGGATCCCGTACATTCCTGAAAGGATTCTTAGCGTACCCTGTAAACGATCAATCTTATCAGTCGGAATTGAGTAAGCATCCAGCCCGGTATAGACATCCCCATTAAAAGCATACATGGCAGGACGGGAATTTTTCTTGTTGTGCTCTTCCTCAAATTCCTGATAGCGAGTATAGTTGAGATCGGCCAGCTTATCGCTGATGCTCATCAAATCTGAAAGTTCCTTTTTACTTTGTCTGCCTAACTTCTTATTTAGCTTGATCGCTGTTTCCAAAAATTCTGGTTGCGTACCGCGAGTAGTTGGTAGTTTGGATTCGTAATCGAGTGTTTTTGCCGGGGAAACGACTATTTTCATGATTTACAGCTTATTTTTTTCAAAGATAACTTATAGCATCTTAAACCGAAAAGCGACCGAAATTTGTTTCTTTATAAACTGATAGAACAGGCTTATATCAAAACTGTTGCGTGAGGGATTGAGGCAATGTTGGAGCTCGTTTGGAGCGCAGCGAAAAACAGCGACTGCCGAAAGCCCGACCCAAAATTTATTTTGGGGCACTCTCTAATCCAGAAATTCCTTCTGGTTTTTAGCATAGCCACGCCACTTCTCGATACAATCTACCATATCCTGTGGCAGATCGGAATTAAAGCTCATCCATCTACCGGTTTCGGGATGGGTAAAGCCAAGCGTTTTTGCATGCAGCGCCTGTCGTGGTAAGATTTTGAAACAATTGTCCACGAACTGCTTGTATTTAGTGAAAGTAGTTCCTTTCAGGATTCGGTCGCCGCCATAGCGTTCATCATTAAAAAGCGTGTGACCAATATATTTCATGTGCACCCTGATCTGGTGTGTTCTGCCGGTTTCCAATTTGCAGGACACCAAAGTTACGTAACCCAGACGCTCGATCACTTTGTAATGCGTGACTGCTGGTTTCCCGTTTGCTGCATCATCGCCTTCGTAAACGATATTCTGCAACCTGTTTTTAGGATTTCTGCCAATATTTCCTTCGATGGTTCCTTCATCATCTTCTACATTTCCCCAAACGATCGCGATGTATTCGCGTTCGCTGGTTTTATCAAAAAATTGTTTGGACAGATGAGCCATCGCCTGCTCGGTTTTCGCGATCACAAGAAGACCACTGGTATCTTTGTCGATTCGATGAACCAGGCCGGGTCTTTCGCTGCTATTGTTTGGTAGATTATCAAAGTGATGCACTAAGGCATTAATCAGGGTTCCGCTGTAATTGCCGTGTCCTGGATGCACTACCATCCCGGCTGGTTTATTTACAACTAACAGCTCCTCATCTTCGTAAACAACATCCAGAGGGATATCTTCCGGAACCAGTAAATATTCGTAAGGTGGATGTTCAAACATCACCTGTACGGTATCGCCACCTTTTACTTTATAATTCTGCTTAACGGTTTCGCCGTTCACATAAATATTTCCGCTTTTTGCGGCTTTCTGAATTTTATTCCGCGTGGCGTTTTCAATAAAATTCATCAGGTACTTATCCACTCGAAGTGGCTTCTGCCCTACTTCAGCTTTAAATTTGTGATGTTCGTAAAGATTCTCGTCTTCTTCCTGGTCTTCAATTTCGTCTCTTTGATCTTTATCAGAATTCATCAGTTTCATTTTCGCTTGGTTCGCTTACTTCTGTTGAGTCTTCTTCAGGATTTGCACGGTATCTTCCGCTACCATCACCAAGAACCAGGTCAATAACCGATGTTTTCATCACCTCATCTCCCGGCTGGAGCAATTCCCCGTTATAGCGCAATTCCAGAACAGCATCTTCCGCAATATCTGGCTTATAAGAGATTTCCCCGATTTCAAAACCAAGGGAGCGTAAGGTTGGTTCTGCCTGTCTTCTGGTAGTTCTAATCAGGTTTGGAAGCTCTATTTTTCGGTATCCGGAAGGGTTCAAAGTAAGATAGATCTTACGGTCTTCTTTCACTAATTTACCCGGTAACGGAACCTGATCAATAACCGAATACTTTGGGAAATCAGGGTTAAAATTAGCCGAATCCAAAATTTCATAATCCAATTCCAGTTCATCCAGCCTGTCTTCTACCTTATTCAAATTCATTTTAGCCAGATCGGGCACTTCGATTCGCTGATCCTGATTTGTTGAGTAATCCAACCACTGCATGGTCAGGAAGGCTATTACCACAAGAGCGATCGCAGCCAGAACAAGCTGAATCAAAAATGTCTTGCTAAAAATAAATCGAAATAATCCCATAGTTTTTAGATAATGGACAAAGATATAAAACCCTTTGGTTTTGGTACGTGCCCTAATTAATGATATTTTTGTTTAACGACTCCTAACCGGATATATTGAATATGAAGAAAAGAATTGCCATCGCAATGGGCGGTTTTTCCAGTGAATACCGCATTTCCATCAACAGCGGAAATATTGTCTACAAGAATCTGGACACCGATCTTTACGAACCTTATCGCGTTCATATTATGCAAAATGAATGGTTCGTTGTGGCGGCAGATGATACGCCTTACCCGATCAATAAAAGCAATTTTTCGGTTAGCATTAACAATCAAACCATCACTTTTGACTGTGTTTTCAATACCATTCATGGCACTCCCGGCGAAAACGGATTGCTACAAGCTTACTTAGAATTGCTGAACATCCCACAAACCAGTTGCGATCATTACCAGTCGGCTTTAACTTTTAATAAACGTGACCTGATAAGTGTTTTAAAGCCTTACGGAATCAAAACTGCGGAAAATTATTTCCTTAATAAAGGAGATTTTATCAATCCTGATGAAATTGTAGATAAGGTTGGATTACCTTGTTTTGTAAAGGCAAACCGCGCCGGAAGCAGTTTTGGTGTAACGAAAGTTAAATCGAAAGAGGAAATTGAAGAAGCTGCAAAAACGGCGTTTTCTGAAGATGATGAAGCGATCATTGAATCTTTTCTTGATGGAACCGAAGTTTCAGTTGGGGTGATCACTTATAAAGGTGAAGTAACAGCTTTGCCGGTAACCGAGATCGTTTCAGAAAACGAATTTTTCGATTATGAGGCAAAATACCTGGGAAAATCGCAGGAGATCACACCGGCAAGAATTTCTGAAGATGACACGAAAAAAGTGCAGGAAATCGCCAAAATGATCTACCGCAAGCTGAAGATGAAAGGCTTCACTCGTTCCGAATTTATTTTCCACAACGGGGAACCACATTTTATTGAAATGAACACGACGCCGGGAATCAGCCAGGCGAGCATTTTACCTCAACAGGCCAAAAAAGCGGGTATTAGCTTAAAAGAGTTGTTCAGCAGCGCAATAGAAGCCGCGCTTCAGTCATAAATTTCATACCTTATCCTGAAAGAATTCTTTATGAGAAAAGCAGTATTTCCAGGTTCATTCGATCCGCTAACATTAGGACATACCGATATTATTGATCGCGCGTTGCCGTTATTTGACGAAATCATTTTAGCAATCGGCACCAATTCGACTAAACAATACATGTTCAGTCTGGAAGAGCGACTGGGTTTTCTCAAAAAAACGTATGAGAAAGAATCAAAGATCAAAGTAATGACTTATAAAGGCCTTACCGTTGATTTTTGTAAATCTCAAAATGCTCATTTCCTCTTACGCGGACTCCGGAACGGCCAGGATCTGGAATTTGAAAAAGCCATTGGCCAGACAAATTTCAAAATGGCCGGTATTGACAGCGTTTTCCTGATTTCCAGTTCCGGTAAATCCCACATTTCTTCAACCGTTGTTCGCGATGTGATTCGCCACGGCGGAAACTATGAATTCATGGTTCCAGATGCAGTCAAGGTTTAGTCTAGAAATTATATTTTAACTGAAGACTGCTATAGTAATTTCTCGGATTGCCCGGGTAATAAAACCTCGGTGAGGCACCGCCAAAACCTACCGCATTTGTTACCACGCTCGCGGCATAGGCTTCATCCAGCATATTGTTTAATCCTACTTTTACTGCATATTCAAACCTTCCAAAAGAACTAGAATAAGATAATTGCGAGTTCAGTAATTCATAAGCTTCGGTATAAACCGAATTGGCATCATTTAAGGTCATTTTTCCAAAAGACTGATAATTGACATTCAAACGCAAATTCTTAAATCCAAGATCTACTGAAGGAATCACCGAATACTCAGGCACTCCGGGAATTTCATTTCCTGAATAGTTCTCACCGAGATCGACAAAACGATCAAATTGATAATCGGTTAAATTTCCTGTAAAACTGAGTTTCAAATTCCAGTTTCGACCAAAGTTTTCAGTATAAATAGAGGTGAATTCAAAACCGTTATGGTCTGCTTTTCCGGCATTCACACCAACATATTGATCGTTACCCACTCTTCTCGCTACCAACAAATTCCTAATCTGTACCGAATAAAAACTGAATTCCGTATAAAGTTTATTATTTAGCCAGTTTCCTTTAAAGCCAATTTCATAATTCCAGCCTGTTTCCGTTTTGAGGTCGGTGTTGATCAATCCTTCCGGAGTAAGCGTTTCAGCTACTGTTGGCGTTGAAAATCCATGACTTACTGAAGCATAGAAATTTTTGCTAGCAAAAGCTTCGTAGCTTAAACCAATTCTTGGAGAAATAACGGGATCAAAACTGTAATCTCCACTTTGGTCAACCGAATCATCAAAAT
Source organism: Flavobacteriaceae bacterium (assembly GCA_964220295.1). GTDB lineage: Bacteria > Bacteroidota > Bacteroidia > Flavobacteriales > Flavobacteriaceae > Christiangramia. The sequence continues at coordinate 6,526 of CAXPUM010000045.1, forward strand.
CATCTTCCAGCGAGTATGAGGTGGTGTTGAAATTTAAACCTGCCTCGAACAGAAATTTCTCGGTAATATTCATATTCAGCTGGGCGAAAAGATTCAGGTAGTTCCTATTTTGATTATTCAGGCTCAAACGCTCTCCCTGAACGCTGCCTCTTGCTTCATTTTCTTCATACAAATTCTGAAAAGTTCCGGTTTCATACCACTCACTCATCGCTTCGGTTCCAAAACTGATTTCAGTATTTCGGTTTAAAAATTCGGTTTGAAAATTGAATTTTGAACGTATTCCAATAGATTGCCGGTCTTCGTCCAGAATATCGAAGGGACGCGGCTCGTATCCATTTCTCCCATTGTAAAATACTGCGGTGTTATTCGTAAAGTCCTCAAAAAATGAATGTTCAAAAGATAAACCAATGATCTGCTTATTATAATGTTCGTAACCTGCAGCCTGGTTCCACGTAAAAGCAGCTTTCTCCGGTTCATTTTGAAAATTTTCCAGGTTAAGTGAACTGGGAATGTAAGCTTTTAGATTAGTGGCTGAAATAAACAAATTCCATCTGGTATTTTCATTTTGACCGAAACTGAAATTCCCATTAAATGATGATCGCTCATAACTTGAATTTTGACGCCAGCCATCACTTTTCAGGTTATTGAAAAACAGGTTTCCGCTTAACCCATTTTCGGTGAACGAAGCGCTGGCTCCTAATTTTCTGGTATTGAAGCTGCCATAATCAAATTTCACGCCGGCAGAATTTCGTAATTGTAGTTTTGTATAGAGATTAATCGCGCCACCGAGTCCGGAACCAAAAAGAGAAGAAACAGACCCCTTAAAGATTTCGACTTCCTGAATAATTTCCGGATCAAAATCGTCTAAAGTCAGTTCACCTTCCGCAGTGGTGACCGGAATACCGTTAATATATGCCTTAATACGATTCGTGCTGTATTGCGATCGCGCACCAATTCCGCGAATATTGATCTTATTGGTATTCAATGCTCCCTGATTCACGTAGACTCCAGAAGCTTTGTTTAGATTCTGAACGAAATTGAAATTATCGGCATTATTTATTTCTTCTGATGAAATGAGACTTACCGAAGCCGGTATTTCCCGAATCTTCTTCGGAATATTTGCACTACGAACGATCACTTCAGAAAGCTGCCCAACTTTCCTGGACAAACCAACTTTTAAATCTTCTTCCGAAGAAATTGTGATTGTTATTGATTCATACCCGAGAAGGGAAAATTGCAATTTTACAGGCATCTCAGCAGCCAGGCTGAAGTTTCCATCTTCCGCGGTGGTTGTTCCCTGCTGTGTATTTAAATTTAAAACCGATACGTTCGCTAATGGTGAACTGTTTTGAGAATCGGTTACCGTTCCGTTTAAAACCTGAGCAGCGATATTCTGACAAAAGAATATCGCTGCACTTAAGATTAAGATTTGTATTTTCAAGATATAATTATTCTGCGCTTACTCTCCAGATCGTATTTCCATCATCATCATTCACTAATAATGAACCGTCAGGTAAAGTTGTCACTCCTACTGGACGACCATAAACCTGAGCGGCATCATCTTCAGCAATGAAACCGGTTAAGAAATCTTCTGGCTGCTGCGGATTCCCTTCAGCATCGAAAGGTATGAACAAAACCTTATATCCTGCAAAGTTTGAACGATTCCAGGATCCATGCTGCCCAACAAAAGCTCCATTTTTATATTTTTCAGGAAAAGAATCTCCAGTATAAAATGTCAAGCCAAGAGAAGCTGTATGTGCTCCGGTAGGAACATCTGGCACTAAAGCTTTTTTCACTTTATCCATATGTGGGTCATCTGCCCACCTAGGATCCTGAATGTCGCCATAGTAGCTATAAGGCCAGCCATACCAGCCACCTTTTTTCACACTGGTCACGTAATCTGGCACCAGGTTATCGCCAATATTATCTCTTTCATTCACGGCTGCCCATAATTCTCCGGTTACCGGATTCCAATCAATGCCGACAGGATTTCGAAGTCCTGAAGCGTATACTTTTTCACCGCTTCCGTCAGGGTTAATTTCCAGAATACCAGCTCTTCTTTCCTCTTTATCCATTCCATACTCCCCTATATTACTTGAGCTACCAACTGTAATATATATTTTGGAACCGTCTTCATTTGCGATTAAATTTCTTGTCCAGTGATGATTATACCCACCTGCTGGAAGATCCAGAATATGTTCTGGTTGAGCGGTGATTTCATTAGCTCCTTTTTTATAAGGATAACGCACCACTTCATCTACATTCGCCACATAGAAATAACCATCAAGAATCAACATCCCGTATGGCTGATTCAGATTTTTTAGAAAAACATGGCGCTCGTCTGGTTTGGAATCTCCATTAGTATCTCTTAGAAGAGTGATCTGGTTGGCACTTTTTCTTTTATCATTGCTTTCCACTACGAACATATCGTTATTCGGAGCGATATATGTTTGTCTTGGATGATCAAAACCATCGGCAAACTTTTCCACTTTGAACCCTGCTGGCGCTTTCGGTTTAGTGTTTGCCGGCCATTCAACGATCTTGCTTCCCTTCGCTGTGGGCTTCGTGGCGTAAGGAGGCGGAAGTTTAATTTCACCTATCGCAGTTTGAACAACATCCGGAGCACGCTTGGCTAGCTCAGCCTGACGTTCCTTACTGATGCTTTGATTTGCCTGAGAAAATCCTGCGGAAGCAGAAATTATGGCAAAACCTGTAAGCAGTATCGTTTTTTTCATCTTTTTCATTTTTGCAATTTGGTTCTAAAAATACGCCATAAGGACGCCGATTTAAAATTTTCAACATCGATTAATCTATATTTAACAAGCGCTCAATCAGAGATAAATCTACTGTGATTCGCTGCTTTCAGAGTTTTTAATTAAGTTTACCACGATATTTTTAGAAATTTTTATGAAAAAACTATGGTTGATATTGGGGATCGCAATCAGTATTTCGTCATGCGACCTGTCTAAATACCGTCTGGTAAAAGATTATGATTTCGAAACTCAGTTTGAGAAATCTGATGGTACCGAGACGGCTACCTATGCGCAGGTCATTGATTATTACGAAAGACTGGCAGAAGCTTACCCTAGTATTACACTGCAGGAATTTGGAATGACCGATAGTGGCTATCCACTTCATCTTGCAATTTACAACCCTGATGGCGGCGATATTGACATCGAAAAACTTCATAAAGATCACAGCATTTTATTGGTTAACAATGGAATTCATCCAGGAGAAAGTGACGGAATCGATGCCACGATGATGCTTTTTCGCGATCTAGCCGGAGACTCTATTCCCTCACCTAAAAACGTAATTCTGGCAACCATCCCGGTTTATAATATTGGGGGCGCTCTTAACAGAAATTCAACCAGTAGAACTAACCAGAATGGCCCTAAAGAATACGGCTTCCGCGGAAATGCCCAGAACTACGACCTGAATCGTGATTTCATAAAAGCTGATACTAAGAATACCAGAGCTTTTTACGAAATTTTTCATTATCTGAATCCTGATGTTTTTATAGATAATCATGTAAGCAATGGAGCAGATTATCAGTATACCTTGACTCATTTGTTCACTCAGCATGATAAATTGGGCGGGAACCTGGGGAAATTTATCGATGAAACCATGCGCCCGGCCTTAGAGGATTCGCTCCAGGCAAAAGACTGGGATATTACGCCGTATGTGAATGTTTTTAACGAAGTTCCAGAAAAAGGATTTTCTCAATTCATGGACTATCCAAGATACTCTACGGGGTACACCACCTTGTGGAACACGTTAGGAATGATGGTGGAAACGCATATGCTGAAACCTTATGACAAAAGAGTTGAGGGCACCTACGAACTCATGAAATCAATGATCAATATTACCGATAATCAATCTTCGGTGATAAAAGATCTGAGAGAACAGGCAAGGAGAGAATATTTAACCGATAGATTTTATAACTTAAAATTTGAGGTCGATAAAGAAAATCCTTCAAAAAGAAATTTTGAAGGCTATGAAGGTGAAATGATCGCCAGTGAAGTAACAGGCCAAAAGCGCTTAAAATATGATCGGGATAAGCCTTTCACGAAAGAAATCGACTATTACGATAATTTCAAAGCTACGGAAGAAATTGATGTTCCAAGAGCTTATATTATTCCGCAGGGATGGTGGCGAGTGGTAGATCGCTTAAAAATGAACAATATTAAGATGGAACCTTTTTCCAGAGATACGACCATCACAGTAGAAGCGTATAAAATTGAAGACTTTAAAACGGTTGAAAATCCTTACGAAGGCCACTATCTTCATAGCAACACGAAAGTAAGCAAGAGCACGGAAACCATACGGTTTAGAGAAGGTGACTATTTAATAAGCACTTTTCAGGATGGCGCCAGATATCTAATCGAAACTCTGGAACCGGGTGCTGTAGATTCCTTCTTTAATTGGAATTTCTTTGATACTGTTCTTCAGCAAAAAGAAGGCTTTTCGCCCTATGTATTTGAAGATATTGCCGCAGAATTACTGGAAAAGGATCCTGACCTTAAAAAAGAGTTTGAAGAGAAGAAAAGAAAAGATTCAGAATTTGCCGGGAACTGGTATGCTCAGTTAGACTGGTTGCACAAGAAGTCTGATCATTATGAAAAAGCGCATTTACGCTATCCTATCTTCCGCCTGCCCCGCTAAATATTCTTCAGGAAATAACATTTTGATATTAGCGTATGATTTTGTCAAAGCTTTTTTGCTCTTTTCAAAATTTTTCCATTTCACCTTTTGAATACCTTCGCTTTCTTCAGGTTGCAGTTCTCCCTTATAATCGCTGAACATTTCATACCAGTGAGTTACTTTAAGTCGGTAACGTCCCTTACGCTTGAACACATGATAAGTTTTGGTAATAAAATCTCCTAGCTCCAGTTCCTTTATGCCGGTCTCCTCTTCTACCTCGCGAATCGCGGAATCTTCAATGCTTTCATGTTTTTCAGTTTTTCCCTTCGGAAGATCCCAGCGCTTATTCCTGTAGATAAAAAGAATTTCATCTTTAGAATTTTTAACCATTCCGCCGGCAGCTGTAACAACTTTCAGCTTTTTAAATAAAAGCTTCAGTAATTTTTCCTCTTTAGGATGGTAGAGATGAACATGTAAAAGTTTCCCCTTATTGATTTTTTTTACAACCTTTTTCAAACGCACTGTTTTCAAAGGAAAAGTTGTGTATTCGCCTCCCAATTCCTTTTCCGTAGAAAGAATTATAGGAACATCATTCACAAAAACTTTATACATTTGTAGCTATGATTTTGAATAAAGAAACAGCAAAAAAGACTGCTGAACTTTTATTGCAAATTAAAGCAATAAAATTAGAACCACAAGAGCCCTTTACTTGGGCCAGCGGCTGGAAATCGCCAATTTATTGTGATAACAGGATCGTTTTATCATATCCAGCGATTCGTAATTACGTTCGGGAACATTTCGCCAAACAGGTTGAGGAAAAATATGGAAAACCTGATGTGATCGCTGCAGTCGCAACAGGTGCCATAGGGATTGGTATGCTGGTAGCCGAATATTTGAGTCTGCCATTTGCCTATGTTCGCCCTGAACCAAAAGGTCACGGTAGGAAGAACCAGATAGAAGGAAATTTGGAGGAAGGACAAAATGTGGTGGTGATCGAAGATTTAATCAGTACCGGCAATAGTTCTCTGAATGCCGTTAAAGCTTTAGAAGAAGCAGGTGCCAATGTAAAAGGAATGTTTGCCATCTTTACCTATGGTTTCCAAACTTCCGTAGAGAATTTCGAGGAGGCCAATGTAGAGCTGTTTACCTTAAGCGATTACGATCACCTTATTGAGACTGCCCAACAAACCAATTATATTAATATTAATGAAGCCGGAGTTCTTAGAAAATGGCGTGAAGATCCGGCAAACTGGAGCCCTGAAAAATGAAATTAGAAAGCGAAAAAGTAGTTACCAGCAAGAGCCAGGAGGAAATGTTCGAATTTCTTACTGATGTGCACAATTATAAACAGTTAATGCCGGAGAGCACTGAGAAGTTTGAAACTTTAAGTGATGATACTTTCCTGTTTCAACTAAAGGGAATGCCGGAGATCAGACTCCAAATTGTAGAAACCAGAAAGCCCGATCTGGTGAAATTAGGTTCTACTTCTGATAAGTTTCCATTCAGCCTGAATATTCATGTTTCGGAAATTGAAGCAAATAAAAGCCAGGTTTTTATGGATTTCGAAGGAAATTTCAATCCGATGATGAGCATGATGATCAAAGGCCCGCTAAAAAAGTTTATTGCTACACTGGCAGAAAACGCATCAAAATTATAAAATATCAGGTCGGTTTTACCGGCCTTTTTTAATACAGTAATTTGATTTCTTTAAGGTCAAATTCTCGGAGCTGATTATTCTCTAATTCTACTTGCAATTTGCCGTCATCGCTCACTCCGCGAATAATCCCGTTAACCTTTTTGCTGAACTCAGGAATTTCAAAAGCACTGACCAAATTCAAGCGGAACATATTCTCTACATATTCATCGAGCAATTCTTCTTTTGATTTCTTCGGAAGTTGCCTTAGATCCACTTCAATAGTATTTGTAAGTTCTATCAATAGCTCTTCCAGGTCAAATTCTTTAGAACTGACAGATCTGAGCGAACCGGCATTGGGAAACTCGTCAAATCCCAACTGATTAACATTCAAGCCAACGCCAATAACACTAGCGGTTATCCCATCTTTATTCAAAATGTTTTCAATCAGGATCCCTCCTACCTTTTTGTTTGCTGACAGAATGTCGTTAGGCCACTTTACCGATAATTTTGGAATATTCAGCTTGTTTAAATACTTCAGAATAGACAGAGCGATCTGCGCACTCAATAAAAAGTGACGGGAAATTGTTAGTTTTTGATGTGGATAAAGAATGCTGAATGTAAGGTTTTTCCCAGCTTCCGACTTCCATATAGCGCCTCTTTGACCACGCCCCTGGGTTTGCTCGATGGCGCGGACGCAAACCGGTTTAAAATTAGAAGTACCCGGGTAGAACTTCCTGACAAAGGAATTAGTCGAATCAATGGCATCAACTTTGATTATATGCATGCTGAGAGACTATATGAAATGGTGGTAAAACTTGTAAAAACAAACTCTAATAAGAGCGCAAAAAATGGTAAATTTGCGTAAATAAATAAATTTAATGGCAAAAAAGGAAACGAACAGCGATCAACTTATTGCACATATTATAAAAGGGATAGAAGAGGTAAAAGGAAATGACATTGATATCCTGGATCTTAGAGAAATTGAAAATACAGTTTGTGATTATTTTATTATCTGCAACGGTACTTCAAATACGCAGGTAAACGCCATAGTAAATTCCATCCAAAAAACAGTTAGTAAAAGCCTGAAAGACAAACCCTGGCACGTGGAAGGTAGTGAAAATGCCGAGTGGGTTCTGATGGATTATGTGAACGTGGTCGTTCATGTATTCCAAAAACATATCAGGGAATTTTACGATATTGAAAGCCTGTGGGGTGATGCAAAGATCACTTCCATAGAAACCAGTTATTAAATCTAAATTTTTAGCACGACAGAATGGCGACAAATTCAAAGAAGAAATTAGATCCCAAAAAGCCTAAATTCAGCGCATACTGGATTTATGCGGCGATCATTATAATATTCCTTGGAATTAATTTTTTTAGCGGAAGCGGTTTTTCAGAACCAGCAAAAACCAATCCCGCTCAATTCTTTAAATTCCTAAAAGATGGTGACGTAAAGAAAGTTGAGATCATCAACAATAGCGTAGCCAAAGTATATCTAACCGATGAAGCAAAGCAGAAGAAGGAGCATAAAAAACAGTCTGAAACTGATTTTTTACCTACCGGAGACAGTCCCGCTTACAGCTTCCAGTTTGGTAGTTTAGATGTTTTCCAGCCTAAATTGAATAAGGCTATTGAGGAGAATAATCTGGATACAGTTGTAAATTACGACACTTCAAATGATGTTTTAGGTGAATTGTTCTGGGCTTTATTACCATTTATCCTGATTATCGGAGTCTGGATCTTCATTATGAGAAAAATGAGTTCTGGAGCAGGTGGAGGTGCCGGCGGACAAATTTTCAATATTGGAAAATCAAAAGCCAAATTATTTGACCAAAACACTGATGTAAAGACATCTTTTAAAGATGTTGCTGGTCTTGAAGGTGCTAAAGAAGAAGTTCAGGAAATCGTTGATTTCTTAAAACAACCTGAAAAATATACCGCTCTTGGTGGTAAAATTCCGAAGGGCGCATTATTGGTAGGACCTCCCGGAACCGGTAAAACTCTGTTAGCAAAAGCAGTTGCTGGTGAAGCGAAAGTCCCTTTCTTCTCCCTTTCAGGTTCAGATTTTGTGGAGATGTTTGTAGGTGTTGGAGCTTCCCGAGTTCGCGACCTTTTCAAACAGGCAAAAGAAAAATCACCTTCTATCATTTTCATTGATGAGATCGATGCCATTGGTAGAGCACGTGGTAAAAGTAATTTCTCAGGTTCTAACGATGAAAGAGAAAATACCCTGAACCAGCTATTAACCGAGATGGATGGTTTTGGAACGAATACCAATGTAATCGTAATTGCCGCAACAAACCGGGCTGATGTATTAGATAAGGCTTTGATGCGTGCCGGCCGTTTTGATCGCCAGATTTATGTGGATTTACCAGACCTTAACGAAAGAAAAGAAATTTTTGAAGTTCACCTGAAGCCGCTTAAAAAAGTTTCAGATGAACTGGATATCGAATTTTTAGCAAAACAAACTCCTGGATTTTCAGGAGCTGATATTGCCAATGTTTGTAATGAAGCCGCTTTAATAGCTGCCAGAAAAGGAAATAAAGCTGTTGGAAAACAAGATTTCCTTGATGCCGTAGATAGAATTGTTGGTGGTTTAGAGAAGAAAAATAAGATTATCACTCCAGATGAAAAGAAAGCCATCGCCTTTCACGAAGCTGGTCACGCAACGGTAAGCTGGATGCTGGAACATGCCGCGCCTTTGGTAAAAGTTACCATCGTTCCTCGAGGGCAATCACTCGGGGCTGCATGGTATCTGCCTGAAGAGCGTTTAATTGTTCGTCCTGAGCAAATGCTTGATGAAATGTGTGCTGCCCTTGGTGGCCGTGCTGCAGAAAAAGTTGTATTTAACAAGATTTCAACCGGAGCGCTAAGTGACCTTGAGAAGGTTACCAAACAAGCTCGTGCAATGGTAACGATCTACGGATTGAATGACGCCGTTGGAAACCTTACTTATTATGATTCTTCAGGACAGAGTGAATACAATTTCACCAAACCATACAGTGAGAAAACTTCAGAATTAATAGATAAGGAAATTTCAAACCTTATTGAATCGCAATACCAGAGAGCGATAGATCTTCTGGATCATAATAAAGATAAATTAGCAGAGCTGGCTGAAATTCTTTTGGACAAAGAGGTTATATTCAAGGATGACCTTGAAAAGATATTCGGAAAAAGACCTTACGAAAAAGAAAGAGAAGAAGGTCGACCAGTAAAAGAGCGCCAGGAATTGGACAGCTCAAGCCAAAATGGCTCCGATGTGAGTGCAAAGCCTGAGGGAACTGATAGTGCAGACAGAGATTTAACCAACAAAGATTCGGTTAATAAATAGTGTAGAAATCGGATTAAAAAATTTGGAATTCAACTTTTGTTAATTCCAGATTTTTTAAATTTGATAAAATGACAGTAAGAACCAGACCCAAAACTCTATGAATCTATTCAAGAGATTCCTTAAACCAAAATCAAAGTCAGACGATGACCAGGACCTGCCGGAGAATGCAGACCGGGGAAAGTATATGCCTGAGGTAAAACTTCCTACTGACGAGCGGTTCATGATGAATTTCAAGAATAATGGCGGGAAATTTTTATACTGCATTGATGATAATGAGATCCAGGATGCCTTTGACAACATCCTGATGGAAAACGACTGGTATGAAAAAGAGTGCTGTTGTTTTGATAATAATCTCAAGGATAAATTCAACTCCTATAATCTGGATTATAATAAATCGGCCAACGCCGAGTTCTTTCTTTCCACCTGCGAATTTTTAGTAGCCAATGATGGTTCGATCTTAATTTCATCCAATCAGATAAAAGAAAGAAAATTACATGACCTCCCCCCTAACTTCATCATTTTATCATCTACGAGTCAGCTAATAGACACTATTGGCGAAGGTTTACGAGGGATAAAATTTAAAAACAAACAGCAAATTCCTTCTAATATTACCACCATTAAAAATTTTGAAACTCAAAAGGAGAATGATTTCATGACTTATGGTAGTAGTACAAAAAACCTATATTTGTTACTGCTGGAAGATCTGTAATTTATGAGGGAAACCATTATTCGAACTGTTTCGGGGTTATTGTATATATCCATATTGGTTGCCTCCATACTGTCATCTGAATTAATTTTCATACTGCTTTTCTATTTACTTAGTCTCGTTTGCCTAATTGAAATGCAGAAATTATTAAGACTGAAGAGTTATGCATTATATCTTTTGCAGGCAATTCTATTTTATCTTTTCAGTTTTTTGAAATTCAACCAGGATGCTACTATTCTATTACTTTTCATAACCATTTTTGTCAACCTGTTTCTTGTAAAGGACCTGATAATCGTCAAAAAAATCCCGGTTTTTGAAAAGAAAAAGTATATCATTATTATTTTTTACCTCATCTCATCAACCATATTCCTTACCCTTATTCCAACTATCGAAGGAATTTTTATTCCGCAGTTGATCATAGGAATATTTTTATTGATCTGGAGCAATGACACTTTCGCTTTTCTTATCGGAAAAAATTTCGGAAGACATAAATTATATGAAAAGATATCTCCCAATAAAACAATCGAAGGCTTTTTAGGCGGTTTCCTTGCCTCGATCGCAATGGGATTTGTAATTTGGTATTATGGAAGGATGTTTGATGCTATTACATGGATAGGCCTTGCAATCATCCTGAGTATTTTCGGAACATTAGGAGATCTTATCCAGTCTAAATTTAAAAGACAGGCCGGTGTGAAAGACAGCGGAAGTTTAATGCCTGGGCATGGAGGATTGTTTGACAGGCTAGATAGTATTATATTTGCCAGTCCATTCGTTTACGCGTACCTATATTTGTTGAATTATGTTTCATAAAGAAGGATATAAAATAATGACGATCACTGCGATAATACTTATCGCAATAAATATCGTTTCTTATAGTTTAATAGATATATACTGGGTTCGATTCGCAATTCTGGTAGCTTCGATCATACTTTTTTTACTGATTGTACAGTTCTTCAGAAACCCGAAAAGAAATACGAGCCTAAACGATAAACACGTCATTGCCCCGGTTGATGGAAAAGTGGTTGTTATTGAAGAAGTGTATGAAAAAGAATATTTCAAGGATAAAAGAATCCAGATTTCTGTTTTCATGTCTCCAATCAATGTTCACGTAACCAGACACCCCATCGGCGGAAATGTGACATACAGCAAATATCATCCTGGAAAATTTCTGGTTGCCTGGCATCCAAAATCCAGCGAAGAGAATGAAAGAACAACTGTAGTGGTAAAGAACGATAGCGTTGGAGAGATTTTGTACAGGCAGATCGCTGGTGCAATGGCCAAACGAATCGTTAATTATGCTGAAGTAGGTTCTGAAGTTGTTCAGGGAAGCGACAGTGGTTTCATTAAATTTGGTAGCCGCGTTGACGTTTTTCTTCCACTTGGAACTGAAGTTAAAGTTGAAATTAATCAAAAAGTTAAAGGAGGAATCAGTGTATTGGCTGACATCGCCTCATAACTAGTAATGGCCGAGAAAAATAACGATAAATTGCACAGAGCTTATGAGCTTGCAAGCAATACCGATATGCAGTTTCCGCCTGATGTAATGCTACATTTCTATGCACTGTACAAACGAGCGACTGAAAAGAACGGCTTCTACATCCCTCCCACCAACCAAGGTGACCTAAGAGGCGCTTTCAAAATAAATGCGCTGGTTCAGGTAAAGGATATGTCTAAAGAAGAAGCTACCGAAAAATATATCGAAATGGTAGAAAGCCTGATCGGTGAGATACCAAATTAAAAAAGAGAGTCGGTTGACTCTCTTTTTCTTTTATCCATAAACTGGGAATGATTTTAACCCAGATTTTTTAAACTCGCTCGCAGTGCCTCAATTTTCGCCTCGGCATCTGCCTTTTTTGCTTTTTCAACCGCAACGACCTGTTCCGGAGCATTGTTTACGAATCGCTCGTTTGACAATTTCTTTTCAACAGATTTCAGAAATCCTTCCGTATATCTTAATTCCTCTTCTAGCTTCTGCTTTTCAGCACCCATATCGATGGCACCATTTGCCGGAATGTAATATTCGTTAGATTTTACTCGGAATGTCAAAGCTCCTTCAACTGAATCATTTACATAAGTCAATTCAGAAATATTGCCCATTTTAGCGATTACGCCATCAAAATTTTCAGAAGCATTTTCATTATTCATTACACTAAGAGCGATCTCATTTTTGAAGGATATATTCTTCTCTTTTCGAATCTTACGAATACCAGAAACTACTTCTGAAGCAAATGCGAATTCTTTGATCATTTTCTCGCTATAATCGACCTTTTCCGGCCACTGCGAAACGATCAAAGCATCCTCCGGTGTTCTCTCTGTAATAGTCTGCCAGATCTCTTCGGAAACAAACGGAATAAATGGATGGAGAATTTTCAAATTATCTTCCAGGATCGAGATGATCCCATCATAGGTCTTCCTATCCATAGGCTCACCGTAAGCAGGTTTTACCATCTCGAGGAACCAGCTGCAGTAATCGTCCCAAACCAGTTTATACGTAGACATTAACGCATCGCTAATACGATATTTTGAAAAATGATCTTCGATCTCTCTCAGACTCTTCTGAAATTTAGATTGGTACCATGCGATCGCCTTAGCTGAGGTTTCCGGTTGCTCAATAGTTTCAGAAATTTCCCAGCCCTGAACTAATCTGAAAGCATTCCATATTTTATTTACAAAACCACTTCCCTGCTTACAAAGGTCTTCATCAAACATCAGGTCGTTTCCGGCCGGGGAGCTCAACAGCATTCCTACCCGAACACCATCTGCTCCATATTGCTCCATCAATTCGATTGGATCTGGCGAATTTCCTAAAGATTTTGACATCTTTCTTCGCTGTTTATCACGAACAATACCTGTGAGATAAACATTTTTGAAAGGTTTTTCGCCACGATATTCGTAACCCGCCATGATCATTCTCGCCACCCAAAAGAAAAGAATTTCTGGTGCAGTTACCAGGTCATTGGTAGGATAATAATATTCAATTTCTTTATTTTCTGGTTCCAGAATTCCGTTGAAAACACTCATTGGCCACAACCAGGAAGAAAACCAGGTATCCAAAACATCCTTATCCTGAATAAGGTCTTCCGAAGTTAAAGCTGCATTTCCGGAAGCTTCCGCAGCCATTTTCACTGCTTCTTCCAAACTTTCAGCTACGACAAAATCATTTTTGCCTTCACCATAATAATATGCCGGAATTTGATGTCCCCACCATAACTGACGGGAAATGTTCCAATCGCGAACATTTTCCATCCAATGGCGATAGGTGTTTAAAAATTTATCAGGAACAAGATTGACCTCTTTTTCAAGAACCGCCTTTAAAGCTGGTTCTGCCATATCCTTCATTTTCAAAAACCACTGATCACTCAGTTTAGGCTCTATCACAGCACCCGTTCTCTCGCTCGTCCCAACTTTATTGGTATAGTCTTCTACTTTCGAAACATGACCAGAAAGTTCTAATTCTTCTACGATTTCGGCTCGAACTATAAAGCGGTCCTTGCCTTCGTAATGCAGCCCGTAGTTATTTAAAGTAGCATCATCGTTAAAAATATCAATCACATCCAGATTATGCTTTTCTCCCAGCATCTTATCATTTTCGTCATGTGCGGGAGTAACTTTCAAACATCCGGTACCGAATTCCATATCTACATATTCATCTTCAATAATTGGAATACTTCGGTTGCAGATAGGAACGATTACCTTTTTTCCTTTTAAATGCTGAAAACGCTCGTCATTCGGATTGATACAAACGGCGGTGTCTCCCAGAATCGTTTCCGGCCTGGTTGTAGCGATGGTAACTTTTTCATCAGATCCCTCAATTTTATAATTCAGGTAGAAAAGTTTTCCGTTTCGCTCTTCGTAATTCACCTCTTCATCTGAAAGCGTGGTTTTTGCCTGAGGATCCCAGTTAACCATTCGGTAACCACGATAGATCAAGCCCTTTTTGTAAAGATCGACAAACACACGAATGACCGAAGCGGACATATCATCATCCATCGTAAACTTTGTACGCTCCCAGTCGCAGGAAGCACCCAGTTTTTTCAGTTGCTGAAGAATAATTCCGCCATGTTTGTGAGTCCAGTCCCATGCATGCTGTAGAAAATCCTTCCGACTTAAATCGGCTTTATTAATTCCTTCAGCTTTAAGCTTGGCAACCACTTTGGCTTCAGTAGCAATGGAGGCATGGTCAGTTCCCGGCACCCAGCAGGCATTGTAGCCTTGTAAACGCGCTTTACGCACCAAAACATCCTGAATGGTATTATTCAACATATGTCCCATATGAAGAACTCCTGTCACGTTTGGTGGCGGGATCACGATGGTGTATGGCTCTCGCTCGTCCACTTCTGAATGAAAATAATTATTCTTCATCCAGTAGTCATACCACTTTTCCTCTACTTTTTTCGAACTATACTGAGCAGCTATTGCCATTTCTTGGTCTGATTTTTGAAATATTGGCAAAAGTAAATATTAATGCAGGATTATGAAAGTTGCCGAAACGATTAAAATTTCAAGTTTTAGGTTTATCTTTACAGTTCTGCTTAAATAATCATGATTATGAAAAAGTTTATTGCAATTGCCATATTTCTAGTTGCAGGTTTTGCCACCGTGCAAGCGCAGAAAACCGCGAAAATGGAATTCAAATCTGAGACATTTGATTATGGCGAAATAAAAAAAGGTAGTGACGGTATTGGTTATTTCGAATTTACCAACACCGGGGATGCGCCACTTGTTATCAAGGATGTAAAATCAAGCTGCGGTTGCACTGTACCTAAGAAGCCTGAAAACCCTATTTTGCCTGGCGAAACTGGTAAAATTGAAATTAAATATGATACTTCTAAGGTAGGACCTATTCGTAAAACGGTTACAGTTTATTCTAATACCGAAGAGCCAATGAAAGCTCTCAAAGTAAAAGGAACAGTACTGGATAACGCTACTGCTACTGCTGATACAGATAAAGGCAACAATAGCTAAAAACAGATATTAAAGATTTTATCAGAGCCTCCTTTACGGGAGGCTTTTTATTTTCTGCATTTTTAAAAAAAGTATGGAGATTAAGCCACGCACTCATAGGATTATGCTTTAATTTTTGCAATTTTGCATTCCGTAAAAGACAAGATATGCCGAAGATTTCAAACAAAGGGATGCAAATGCCCGAATCGCCTATCAGAAAACTGGTTCCATTTGCCGAAGCTGCCGTAAAACAAGGAAAAACGATTTACCAGCTGAATATTGGGCAACCAGACATTAAAACACCTGAACAGGCCCTTAATGCAGTAAAAAATCATTCAATCGAAGTACTTTCATACAGCCATTCCGCAGGTTTTGAAAGTTATCGTAACAAACTGGCTGATTATTACAAGAAAAGTGATCTACCAGTTGAACCAAAAGATATTATTATCACAACCGGAGGTTCTGAGGCATTGCTCTTCGCCATGGGAAGCATTACAGATCATGGAGATGAAGTGATAATTCCGGAACCATTTTATGCTAACTATAATGGTTTCGCAACTGCATCTGGAGTTACTATCAAACCTATCGAAGCTTCCATAGAGAACAATTTCGCACTGCCTCCAATCGAGGAATTCGAAAAGCTGATCACTGATAAAACCAAGGCGATCCTTATTTGTAATCCAGGAAATCCAACCGGTTATTTATATACAAAAGAAGAAGTAAAAAAACTTGCAGATCTTGCTCTTAAACATGATCTGTTCGTTGTTTCAGATGAGGTATATAGAGAATTTGCCTACGAAGGTGCAGAGCATCATTCCATCATGAGTTTGCCGGAACTGGCCAATAACGCAATCATGGTAGATTCAGTTTCCAAAAGATACAGCATGTGTGGCGCAAGAATTGGATGCCTGGTTTCCAAGAATGAAGAAGTGATGAAGACAGCCATGAAGTTTGCACAGGCTCGTTTGAGTCCGCCAACCTTTGCTCAGATCGCCAGCGAAGCAGCTTTAGACACGCCACAATCCTACTTTGATGAAGTAATCGAAGAATATACAAAGCGCAGAAATATCCTTGTTCAGGGACTTGAAAAGATCGACGGAGTAAAAGTTGCCAATCCTAGGGGTGCATTTTATTGTATTGCGGAATTGCCAATCGATGATGCCGATCATTTTGCGCAGTGGCTTTTAGAAGATTTCGAAGATAACGGAGAAACCGTGATGGTCGCTCCTGCTGCCGGCTTCTATTCCACTCCAAACACAGGAATGAACCAGGTTCGCATAGCTTACGTTCTGAAAATAGAAGACCTGAAAAGATCTTTAGATATTTTGGAAAAAGCGCTTAAGCAATATAAAGCTTTATAATATGCAGATACTGCAGAATTTCTCACTTAAGAATTATAATACCTTCGGTATTGATGTCAAGGCAGATAGATTCGTATCAGTCACCACCGTCGAGGAGCTAAGGAATATTTTAAGGAGATCTTATGCAGCTGAACTTTTTATTCTGGGTGGAGGCAGTAATATGCTTCTCACCCGGAATATCCATAAAACGGTGGTACACATCGGGCTGAGAGGAAAGACAATTATTTCTGAAAACGCTAACGAAGTTATCGTGGAAGCCGCAGCCGGAGAAAACTGGCATCAATTTGTCCTCTGGACGCTGGAGCATAATTTTGGCGGATTGGAAAACCTTTCATTGATACCTGGAAACGTAGGAACCTCTCCTATCCAAAACATCGGTGCTTACGGTGTGGAACTGAAAGATTCTTTTGTGAGCTGCGAAGCAATGAACGTGCAAACGCTGGAAGTTGTTCAGTTTGATTTAAAAGATTGCGAATTTGGGTATAGAAATTCAGTGTTTAAAAATCAGCTGAAAAATCAATATATTATCACCTCGGTTCGATTCAAACTTTCTAAGGAAAATCACCAGATCAGTCCTGATTACGGAGCGATAAAAGAAGAGTTACAAAACGCAGGAATTGTAGAGCCCGGGATCAGCGATATTTCCAATGCAGTGATCAAAATAAGACAGTCAAAATTACCCGATCCTCTTAAAATTGGAAACAGCGGTAGTTTCTTTAAAAATCCGGTAATTTCAAAAGTAACTTTTGAAAAGATAAAGGAAAGGCATCCGGAGCTTCCATCCTATCCAGTTTCCGAAGATGAAGTGAAAATTCCCGCCGGCTGGCTAATTGATCAATCGGGTCTGAAAGGCTATCGGGAAGGTGATGCGGGTGTTCACGAGAAGCAGGCTTTAGTTTTGGTTAATTATGGAACTGCTACCGGAGAAGAAATTCTGGAACTGGCCGAAAAAGTTCAAAAGACGGTTTACGAAAAGTTCCGTATCGAACTCGAACCTGAAGTGAATATTATTTAAATAAAAAAAGGGACTGTTTTCACAGTCCCTTTTTCAATAATTAAATCTTACTCTTACATTTCATTTTCATCATCAGAAGCTGGCATTACCACTGCATCAATAATGTGAATAATTCCGTTTGAAGCCTGGATATCGGCCTTCACGACAGTTGCTTTATTACCTTTTTCATCAGTCAAAACGATATTTTCACCTTCTTTAGAGGCTTTCAGATTACCGCCTGCCAAAGTAGAAATGGTATACTCTCCTTCGTCATCATCGATCTTTTTAGAAAGATCTTCAGCAGTTAGTTTTTCTTCTACTACATGATATTCTAACAGGTTGCTCAGTTTCTCTCTGTTTTCAGATTTCATTAGAGTGTCTAAAGTCGCTTTATCAACTTTAGCAAATGCTGCATTATCTGGTGCAAAAACGGTGTAAGGACCCTCCCCAACGGTTAATAGATCATTCATTTGAGCTGTTTGCAAAGCACTGTTCAATGAACTAAGAGTATCTGTTTCTTCAGCTTTAGCTGCGATACTGTTAGACTCCATCTCCATTTTTTCTTTCTCAGCCTGCATTTGAGCCTGACGTTCAGCTTCCATCTGTTCCATTTCCGCACTATCGTTATCTTTCTTTTCAGAATCATTACACGATACAAAGGTTAGCGCACCGAATGCGAACATGGTTATTAAAATTTTCTTTTTCATAATTTTAGCTTTATGGTTTGAAGGCGCAAGATATTGTGAATTAAGGCTGTACGGTTCAAATCGCGCATAAATTTTAGTTAAATAGTGTAAAGGTTATACTAAGGCTACGTCCTATTTTATATAACACCTATTTATTGTTATTTTTGCACAGAATATAAATCTTATGGAAGTAGTATTGATTAGTATTGTTTTACTTGCTCTTGCCTTTGCAGGTATCGCAATTAAAATATGGGGAAAGAAAGATGGTGAATTCGCAGGTACTTGTGCCAGCCAGAATCCGGTTTTAAACCAATCTGGCGAGCCGTGTAGCTTTTGCGGAAGAATGCCAGATGAAAGAAAAGACTGTTCCGGAGAACCTAAGAAGGCTTAGACCGCATGGCAATATTTTTACTGGGACTGTTTCTTTTTATCACTCTCATCAATCTTATTTATTTTTTTGCTTTCTTTTCGTTTGCGACAGCAGGAAATAAAAGCAGCATTCATCCAAAAGTTCCGGTATCAGTATTAATCTGCGCCAAAAACGAAGCGGAAAATCTACGGAATTTTCTTCCCAGCATTTTGGAGCAGGATTATCCTAATTTTGAAATTATCATTATCAACGACGCATCTGTAGATGAAACTATGGACGTGATCGAACATTTTCAGCAAATTGATCCTCGTATCAAATCTGTCAACGTTGAAAATAACGAAGCTTTCTGGGCTAATAAAAAATATGCTCTGACCCTGGGAATTAAAAAAGCACATTTTCAGCATTTATTATTCACAGATGCCGACTGTGCTCCGCAAAGTAAAAACTGGATTGCCAGCATGACTGGTCATTTTCAGCCAAATACTGAAATTATTCTTGGTTACGGAGGATATTTCAAACATAAAGGCTCTTTTTTGAATAAATTAATCCGCTTTGAAACACTTTTAACCGCCATTCAGTATTTTTCGTACGCCAAATTAGGATCTCCTTATATGGGCGTGGGGCGAAATTTAGCTTACACCTCCACCCGCTTTTATGAATTAAACGGTTTTGCCAGTCATTTACAGGTTCGTAGTGGTGATGACGACCTTTTTGTGAATGAAGCGGCCACAACCGAAAATACAGCTGTAAGTTTTGAGCAGGATGCGATCACCAGGAGCGTTCCGAAGAATTCATTTTCAGAATGGATTCAACAGAAAAAAAGACATATTTCTACCGCCAAATTTTATAAAGGCAAACACCAGTTCTTACTGGGCAGTTTTTATTTTTTTCGTTTCCTGTTTTGGCCATTTTTGTTAGTGCTATTAGCCTTACAATTTTATCCCTTTATTGTTTTAAGCGCTTTGGGATTGAAGTTGATCGTGGAAGGACTTGTCTATTTCAAATCGGCTGAAAAGCTGGATGAAAAAGACGTGGTATGGTTATTCCCATTTTTTGATATTTTCCTGATCTATCTTCAAATAGTTATATTTATCTCGAACCTCATCTCAAAACCGAAGCATTGGAAATAGATCCTGATAAACTTCTGAAAAAAATCAGGGATGCAAAAGCCGGTAGCCAGACCGCTTTCAATTTTCTGTTAGACACCTACTGGAATGATGTCTATGGTTTTCAGCTGAAGAAAACTCATAACGAATACGAATCGGAAGACATCACCATCCAGACTTTTTCCCGCGCCTTTCACAAAATCGATACCTACGACGAAAATTATTCGTTTAGTACCTGGCTCATCGCAATTTCAAAGAATATTCATGTAGACCAGATCAGGAAAAGAAAAGCTTCTATTCGCTCGAAAACGACCAGCCATGATGAAGAACATTTTCACCAGATCGTGGACGAAACTCCGAGTATCGAAGATAAGCTCATCAAAGAACAACACTTAGAGCAATTGCTGGCCGATATCAAACAACTCAAACCCCATTACCAGGAGGTGATTAATCTTCGGTTTTTTCAGGAAAAATCGTATAAAGAAATAGCCGAAAACCTGGATGAACCAATGAATAACGTCAAGGTAAAATTACTTCGCGCTAAAAAGCTGCTAGCAGAAATTATCGAAAGCCGAAAATCTTAAGTAAGGATTAGGGTTCTTACCTGTCTAACTTTATGCAGTTACGCTTATTATTGTATCTTTGAACCACAGTTTTTTGCTATGAATACAGAAGTTGCTCCTATCAGAGAAAAGACCGAAAGAAAGCCGAAACCTAAATGGTTACGGGTTAAGCTTCCTACCGGAAAAAAATACACGGAACTTAGAAGTCTTGTAGATAAATACGACCTTCACACAATTTGTACTTCAGGAAGTTGCCCAAATATGGGTGAATGCTGGAGTGAAGGAACGGCGACTTTTATGATCCTAGGTAATATTTGCACGCGCTCCTGTGGATTTTGTGGTGTTAAAACCGGAAGACCGGAAACTGTAGATTGGGACGAGCCGGAAAAAGTTGCTCGATCCATTCGCCTTATGAAGA
>CAXPUM010000046.1:0-44037 GCA_964220295.1 Flavobacteriaceae bacterium
CGGAAGATAAATTTAAGATTGGTTTAGGTGGGTATGTCGGTTTCGGAATTGGCGAACGCCAAAAACTGAAATATTCCATAGATGGAGACAAGCAAAAAGATAAGCTAAAAGCCGATTATAACAGGAATGACCTGGTTTACGGTCTGAGTGCCTATATTGGATGGGGTGGAGCTGCGCTATACGCAAAATATGATTTGAATCCTGTTTTTAAAGATCAGCCAACAGATCTTCACAATGTTTCAATCGGGTTGCGATTCGACGTGGATTAGCCAAATAAATAGTTTAGTTTTGAGGGCTTTGGAAATATAGAAAAATCTATATTTTTAAAGCCCTATCTTTTTATGCATTTTTGCAGAAAATCTGAAGAAACTTGATCTCAAAATCGACCATAGATACTGTATTTGAAACCGCCCGCGTCGAAGAGGTGATCGGCGATTTTGTTCAGCTGAAGAAATCGGGAAGTAACCTGAAAGGTCTGAGTCCGTTCACCGATGAGCGAACTCCAAGTTTTATGGTTTCACCGGTGAAGCAGATATGGAAAGACTTCAGCAGCGGTAAAGGTGGAAACGTTGTGGCCTTTTTGATGGAGCCTGAACACTTTAATTATCCTGAAGCTATTCGCTATCTCGCCAAGAAATATGGGATCGAAATTGAGGAAACCGAGCAGAGTGATGAGCAGAAAGAACAGGCAAATGAACGGGAAAGTATGTACCTGGTTTCAGAATATGCCAACAAGTTTTTTCAGCAGCAAATGCAGGAGACTGATGAAGGTTTGGCTATTGGGCTGAGCTATTTTAAGGAAAGAGGATTCACTGCGGAGAGCATCAAAAAATTCCAGCTTGGTTACTCCCCTGATGAATGGGAGGCTTTCACTAAAGCAGCATTAGAGGAGGGATACCAGTTGGAATACCTGGAAAAAACAGGGCTAACCATCGTAAAGGAAGAACGAAAATTTGACCGATTCAAAGGTCGGGTGATGTTTCCCATTCATTCCATGTCTGGTCGCGTTCTTGGTTTTGGAGGGCGTATTCTGAATAATACCAAGAAAGCTGCGAAATACCTGAACAGTCCCGAAAGTGATATTTACCACAAGAGCAAAGTCCTCTACGGAATCTATTACGCCAAACAGGAGATTGCCAGAGAAGATAATTGCTATCTGGTAGAAGGATATACTGATGTGATCCAGTTTCACCAAAGCGGGATCGAAAATACCGTCTCTTCCTCGGGTACAGCTTTAACGCCGGAGCAGATCAGGCTCATCAATAGGCTTACTAAAAATATCACTGTTCTTTTTGATGGAGATGCCGCGGGAACCCGGGCCTCACTTCGAGGTATTGACCTGATCCTGGAGCAGGGTATGAACGTAAAAGTTTGCACTTTTCCGGAAGGAGAGGATCCCGATAGTTTTGCCAAATCGAATACCGATGAGGAGCTGAAGGAATATTTGGAAGAATATTCCAGGGATTTCATTAGCTACAAAGCTTCCTTGCTGGTTGAAGAATCCAAGAATGATCCGGTAAAGAAGGCTGAACTTATTCGGGATATGGTGAACAGTATCTCTAAGATACCAGATTCCATACAACGTGAGGTCTATTTGCAGGAGTGTTCCAGGATCATGGATATTTCTGAAGATGTTTTGTATTCCAGTCTTGCTCAGATTCAAAAAGCCGAAGGTAAAGCTTCAGATCGAAAGCCACAGCAGAAGAGTATGGAAGTGGTTCGGGAAGAGGAGAGACCACGTGTTAAAATTGACCGTTTATATATCTTAGAAAGGACTATAATTAAGATCTTAATGCTATACGGAAGTAAAGAAGAAGATTTCGAAGACCTTTTGCTGAGGCAGAATGAGGAAACGGGTGATCTGGTGCTGGAACCAGATGTGCAGCATGCAAAGGTTTTTGAAAAGATTTTCTTAGACCTTCAGGAAGATGAAATCGCTTTTTCAAATGAAGAATTCCGGAATCTTTATAATTTACTGATCACCAAATTAAACGGTGAAGAAGAATTTTCCGTGGAAAATATGATCAACGAGATGGAGCAGGAGGAAGCCGCGCAGATCACTGATATTTTAATGGAGGAGGAACAATACGAATTGCACAGTTGGGACCGGCATGATATTATTGTAAGACAAAAAGAACATTCGGTAAGCCAGTTTGTAAGTCAGACTATTTTGAACTTACGCCGGCATTTGATTGATATGAAGTTGAAAGAGTTATTAGAGGATATAAAAACGGTTGAAACCGAAGAGGAATCAACCGATATTAAGAATGAAGTTGTAGGCTTCAATAAATTACGAATGCTGCTTTCCGAGCGTTTAGGCCGTGTTATGTAGCATTTAGTTGAAGCAGTCTGGACTGTGTGATCAGATCTGCCACATTATCAACCTTCAGCTTCTTTAATAGTCGGGTTTTATAGGTGCTAACAGTCTTTTCATTAATATCGAGTGCTTCAGCGATATCTTTATTTCTTTTACCCGAGGAAAGAAGGTTTAAAACTTCAGATTCTCTCGTGGAGAGTTTCTTGAACTTTGTAATTAAACTCTTACCTCTTGAAATTCCGGAATTTAGTTTTTCCGTAATGCTTCTATTCAAATAAATTCCTCCACGTGCCACCTGGTAGATTGCTTTTTCCAGTGTTTCACTATCGGTATGTTTTGAAATATAGCCGGCTGCTCCTGCTTTGATAGCACTTAAGGCGTACATTTCTTCAGGATGAGCGCTAAAAATCAATGTTTTGACTTCGGGATATTCCTGCTTGATCCGGCGAATGGCATTGATCCCATTAATTTGAGGAAGATCCAGGTCTACGATTAGAACATCTGGCGCATCTTTCTCTAATTGATTAAATAGCTGAGTCCCACTGCTGACTCTGGTCGTTACCTGCAGTGCAGGATTGTTCCTTAAAACGCATTTAACTCCTTCGTAGATTATGGGGTGATGATCTGCGATTAAAACTCGGTACATAATTTTTTTGATTATTGAAACAAGCAGGGGGATCTTGTTTGTTGTTTCGATAACCTAAAATAATGCTTTGAGACCTTATAATATAGAAGTCAGTAGTTTAATCGATAAGTTGATTATTTTTTCAGATGAACGGGTATGTCGCAAACAGGAATCGGAATCATTTTGTGCCTATTAGCCGTGTTAAGTCTTCGGTAAATCTCAAAAACTTCATGCTGTCTTCCGCTGAAATCTGATGCTGTTTTACCATCTTCATAAGCTTTCATTGCCCATTCCAATTCATCATAACTGGCGCCAAGCTGGTCTTCATCAGTACGGCTGTCACCAAATAAACCATCTGTAGGTTTTGCCTTCATAATCTCTTCGATCACGTTGAGGTAATCACCAAGAGCATAAACTTCACTTTTAACCAGGTCTGCAATTGGGCTAAGATCCACACCGCCATCACCATATTTTGTATAAAAACCAACTCCAAAATCTTCCACCTTGTTTCCGGTTCCGGCAACCAGGTATTTGTGAAGACCTGCAAAATAATACAAGGTGGTCATTCTCATTCTTGCACGAGAATTGGCTAAACTAAGATCTAAATTAGCCGATTCTGGCTCCTGTGGTAAAACTTTTCTAAAGGTCTCGTAAACATCGGTAAGGTTAACTTCCAGGCTTGTCACATTCGCAAAATTATGTTCCAGCTCTTCAATATGTTTTCTTGCCCTCGAAACCTGATTGGAATCCTGGTGAATTGGCATTTCGAGACACAGTGTTCTCATTCCGGTTTTCGCACATAGAGTAGAAGTAACAGCAGAATCGATCCCGCCGCTAACGCCAACAACAAAACCATTCATATTCGCGTTGGTGGCATAATCTTTCAGCCAGTCGATAATGTGGTTGGCTACTTTTTCGGTTTGCATAATTTTGGGTGATTAAGTTTGTATGTGATACCTTTGCCCCACAAATCTAACACTAAAACCCAATTTTTAAAAGGCACGTGCGTTAAAGCCTTCACAACAGGAAGATATGCTCAAAAAAATCAGTGTTTTTTTATTTGTTTTATTGGTAATTGGCTGCGATCAACAATCGGAAACCGAAGCGAAGATTGAAAAGGTTCCGGTAAAGTTCAAAGTGATACGATTTGACCAGGAATTCGCAAATGCGACACCTCAAAACTTACCAAAATTAAAACAGGAATACCCGTTTCTTTTTCCGAAGCAATTCGCTGATAGTGTATGGGTAAACAAATTACAGGATAGCATTCAGCAGGAGATCAACGTGGAAGTTAAAAATGCTTTTCCAGATTTTTCTTCGGAAGAAGACCGCCTGTATAGCCTTTTTCAGCATGTGAAATATTACTTTCCGAAGTTTCACGCACCAGATGTGATCACGATCACTTCAGAAGTTGATTATAAAAATAAATCGCTTTACACCGGCGACTATCTTTTCATTTCGCTCGATACCTATTTGGGAGAGGATCATCCGTTTTATATCGGCATTCAGGATTATCTGAAAAAGAACTTTAGAAAAGAGCAGATCGTGAGCGATGCAGCCAATGAAATTGCGGAAAAATACGTGCCTCGACCCGATTCGCGTACTTTTCTTTCTCATATGCTTTACTATGGAAAAATTCTTTATTTGAAAGATCTGTTCATTCCTTTCGACAGTGATCATGAGAAAATTGGTTATACCGAAGAAGAACTGAATTGGGCTGATGCGAACGAAGACCAGATCTGGCGATATTTCATTGAAAATGAAGTGATTTATGATACCGATTCAGAACTTTATTCCCGGTTTTTATATCCGGCACCATTTTCAAAATTCTATTTGCAACTGGATAGCGAATCGCCCGCACGATTAGGGCAGTACATTGGCTGGCAAATCATCAGGTCTTATATGGATAAAAATGATGTATCCATAGAGCGAATGCTGAATACACCGGCAGAAGAAATTTTTAATAAAGCGAAATACAAACCAAAAAAGTAATGGCTTACAAGAAATCTGAAATCAATATAGAAGTAGTTACCGATGAGAATCACATTCCAGAAGAGATCACCTGGAGTGCGCAAGACGGTAATATTTATAAAGAAGAATCTAAAGCGGTCATGCTCTCTGTGTGGGACAGCAAAGAACAGGAAACCTTAAGAATCGATCTCTGGACGAAAGATATGCCTATGGATGAGATGAAGAAATTTTTTCACCAGACGCTGGTTTCTATGAGCGATACTTACTACCGCGCCACGCAGGATGATAAAATGCGTGATACCATGAAAGATTTCTGTGATTATTTTGCTGAAAAGACCGAGATCAAAAAGCAATAATTGAAAACGATCATTTTCGTTTATAATGCCGATTCCGGAAAGGCAAACGCTTTTCTGGACTCGCTGCATAAAATTGCCAGTCCCAATTCTTATAATTGCAGTCTTTGCAAACTCACTCATGGAGCTTTTTCAGAAAAAAGGGAGTGGAAGCAATTCAGGCAAAATCTGAATTTTGAGACGGTTTTTCTGCACCGAGATGAATTCAGGAAACAGTATGCTTCGAAATTCGGTCATAAGTTTGAATATCCTGTTATTTTGCTGGCTGGTGAAACCGGTCTGGAATTATTAGTTTCTTCTGAAGAATTAAATCATTTTCGGAATTTGAAGGAATTGATTGCTACTCTTGAAAAACGCCTCTCCTAGTCGGCGCGCAATTCCTGATTGATGCTCTCTATATACCCAAGAACCTCTTCCTTTCCCAAGGCAGATGTGGCGGAAGTAATAAAGAATTCTGGCATTTCGGTCCAGGTTTCCAACATCTCTGCCTGGTAATTATTGATGTTTTTCGCCAGCTCTTTATCCTTGAGCTTATCAGCTTTTGTGAAAATGATGCAGAACGGAATATTGTTTTCGCCAAGCCACTGCATAAATTCCATATCGATTTTCTGTGGAGCGTGCCTGGAGTCTATCAACACGAAGGCACAAATCATTTGCTTTCTTTTCTCGAAATATTCAGTGATAAACTTCTGAAATACTTTTTTAGTAGATTTTGAAACCTTTGCATATCCGTATCCTGGAAGATCTACTAAATGCCAGTTTTTATTGATCAGGAAATGATTGATAAGCTGGGTTTTACCGGGTTTCGCTGAAGTTTTGGCGAGGGATTTTCTTCCGGTAAGCATATTGATGAGGGATGATTTTCCCACATTACTCCGGCCAATAAAAGCATATTCTGGTAAAGGGCTCTTAGGGCATTGGTCTACCTTGGAGTTGCTAACTACAAAATCTGCTGTTTTTATCGTCATTTCAGAAAATTTTACAGCTGTCTTTCCTTAAACCACTCGTGCAGAATTTGGTTGAATTCTTCAGGATGTTCCATCATGGCAGCATGGCCACATTTGTCGATCCAGATCAGGTCAGCATCAGGTAAAAGTCTATAGAAGTCTTCCGCAACTTCAGGAGGAGTCACATTATCGTTCTTTCCCCAGATGATGCAGGTTGGTGTTTTCATTTTTGGCAGATCCTTAGCCATGTTATGCCGAATAGCACTCTTAGCAATAGCAAGGGTTTTGACCAGTTTGTTGCGATCGCTCACGGTTTCATAAACATCGTCTACAATTTCTTTGGTTGCGACTTCAGGATCATAAAAAACCGCCTGTGCCTTTTTCTTAATGAAGTCATAGTCTCCTCGACGTGGGTAGCTTTCACCCATCGCATTTTCATAAAGACCGGAACTTCCTGTGATCACCAATGCTTTGACAGATTCAGGATACATCTTTGTAGCGAGCAGGGCAATGTGACCTCCAAGTGAATTGCCAAGTAGGATCGCATCATTGAAGCCTTTAAAATCAAGGAATTCTTTCAGGTATTTTGCAAATGTTCCTACACTTGTCTTAAGTAAGGACATCGAGTATAACGGAAGTTCAGGAATCACAACTTTGTAGCCGTTTTTTGGGAAATAATCTACAACACCATCAAAGTTGCTAAGCCCACCCATCAATCCATGCAGAATAACAATCGGAGTACCTTCGCCTTTTTCAAGATAAGTGAATTTTCCCTCTTGCCTTAAGTGATCTTTCATTGAATGCCTTTGCGGTTAGCAATCGCAAATATAGCGATTTCGATACAAGTATAATCATTTTTGCCCAACTGCAAAGAGAAATCGTCGCGGTGGGAAATCTTAGTTATTCTGCACAAAGTGTCAAAGCGCTCCACTTTTTTCCACCTTTTTTCAAATTACTGAAATATAAGTAAATAGGGCTATTTCAAAGGTTTTCAATCAGATACAGTGGCAAAACTTATCAACATTGTGGTAAAAAGTGGTAAATTGTGGTAATATTTTCAATATATTTGGCTCTATAAAGGAATTTAGTGGTAAATCTCATTGGAACATACGAATGCAAAGTGGATGCGAAAGGCCGGATGATGGTGCCTGCCGCGTTGAAAAAGCAATTGGCTCCAATGCTGCAGGAAGGATTTGTGATCAAGCGTTCTGTTTTTCAGCCATGCCTGGAACTCTACCCTATGAGTCAGTGGGATAAGTTGATGATGAAAATGAATGGCTTAAATCGTTTCAAGAAGAAAAACAATGATTTTATCAGGAGGTTTACCGCCGGAGTGAAAACTGTTGAAGTGGACACAAACGGGAGATTGCTAATCCCGAAAGACTTGACATCGTTTGCTGGTATTGGAAAGGAGATCGTTCTTTCTTCAGCCATAAACATCGTGGAGATTTGGGATAAAGATAAATATGAAAACGCCATTGATGCTGCTTCCGACGATTTTGCTGATCTAGCGGAAGAGGTGATGGGCAACGACGATCTGGATGGAATATCATAACCCAGTTCTGTTAAAAGAATCGGTAGATGGTCTCGATATTAAGCCTGGAGGAACATACGTAGACGTCACTTTTGGCGGCGGCGGTCATTCCAGGGAAATATTAAAGAGGCTCGGTGATAAAGGGAAGCTTTTCGCCTTCGACCAGGATAAGGACGCTCTTAAAAATACGATTAAAGACAATCGCTTTACGCTCATCAATGAGAATTTCAGGTTCCTGAAACGCTTCTTGAGATTCTATGGAGCCAGGCAGGTAGATGGAATACTCGGTGATTTTGGAGTTTCCTCTCATCAGTTCAATGAAGCTGAAAGGGGGTTTTCTACGAGGTTTGATGCGAAACTGGATATGAGAATGGATCAAACCAGTAAACTGAGTGCTTATGAAGTCATCAATGAATATGATGAAGCGCAGTTGAGAGATTTGTTCTATGAATACGGAGAGTTGAAGAATGCTCCAAAACTGGCAAGAACTATAGTTCATGAGCGAAAAGATTCGCCTATAGAAAATAGTGAAAAGCTGAATGAGATTCTGAAACCACTTCTGTTTAAAGGAAGAGAAAACAAGATTCTCGCACAGATCTATCAGGCGATTCGAATTGAGGTGAACCAGGAGATCGAGGTTTTGAAAGAATTTTTGCTTCAGACTCAAGAGGTTTTAACAGAAGGTGGGAGGCTGAGTTTGATATCCTACCATTCTTTAGAAGACCGGCTGGTGAAAAGATACATTAGAAGCGGATTGTTTAAAGGAGAGCCTGAGAAAGATATGTTCGGAAATGTATCGGTTCCATTTAAAAAAGTAGGGAAGTTAATCGTTCCTTCAAAAGAAGAAATAAAAGAAAATAACAGGGCGCGAAGCGCGAAACTTAGAATAGCTGAAAAACTTTAGGCAGTAGATGAAAAAAGGTTTTTACAACATATTGAAGGCAAATTTTCTGGTAAGTGAAGATGCTGTAAAAAACTGGCGATTTATCGTTTTCTGTACGGTACTGGCAATTATTATGATTGCGAGTTCCCATAGTGCAGAAAGAAAAGTACATCAAATTGCGAGACTGACGAATGAGGTGAGAGAATTAAGAAGTGAGCATGTAGAGGTTCGATCAGATCTTATGAAGCAAAAGATGGAATCTACTATTGCTGAGCAAATGGTGCCGAAGGGTATTGCTCCTTCCAACACACCACCCAATAAAATCAAGGTTTTAATTAAAGACTAAACCCGAATGGCAACAACTGAAAAAAGCATCCTGAATCGAATGTACTTCGTGGCCGGCTGCCTCTTCATCTTTGCGATCGCCGTTGGGGGCAAACTGCTGAATATACAGTTCGTTCATGGTGAGCATTATAAAGAGCTGGCAGAAGAACGAACCATTCGCAACTTTACCATTCCGGCGAACCGTGGCAATCTTTATGATTCCAACGGAAGCCTTCTGGCGACCTCAGTGCCAAAGTATGATATTCGGTTTGATGCGGTAACAGTTTCTGATAAGAACTTTGAAGAAAATATAGGTCCGCTTTCTAATGAGCTTTCCAAAATGCTCGGAAAAGCACCTTCTTATTACTCCCGAAAATTACGAGAAGCCCGCGCTCACAAACAACGGTATCTGCTCATTGCTCAGAATCTGGATTATTCAGATTACATGAAAATGAAGGGTATGCCAATGTTCAATTTAGGGTCTTTCAAAGGAGGAATTATTACCGAGCAGCGTACCGTAAGAGAGCATCCTCTTGGAAAAATGGGTGAGAGAACGGTGGGTTATGAGCGTAAGGATGAGCATGGTTACTATACAAGAGTTGGGCTGGAAGGAGCTTTCAGTAGTTATTTGCGCGGAACCGATGGGAAAAGATTAAAGCAAAAGATCGCTCAGGGACAATGGAAGCCGATAAGCGATAATAACGAGGTGGAGCCAAAAGATGGATATGATGTGGTTTCAACCATAGATGTGAACATTCAGGATATCGCTCATCATTCATTGCTTAGACAATTAGAGCATTTTGAAGCCGATCATGGTACGGTGGTGGTGATGGAAACTAAAACCGGTGAGATCAAAGCAATGTCTAATCTTGGAAGAACTTCAGATGGGAGCTATTACGAGAAAAGGAATTACGCGGTATACGAAGCACATGAACCGGGATCGACTTTTAAACTAATGGCGATGGTTGCCGCTTTAGAAGATAAAGTGATCGATACCTCCCAAATCATTGATACCGAAAAAGGAGTGGTGCGATTTTATGGTCGTGCCGTAAGAGATTCTCATCATGGAGGCTACGGAGAAATATCGGCTGCCAGAGCTTTTGAAGTTTCTTCAAATACCGCATTTACGAAAATGATCACCGGCGCTTACGGCGATAATCCGAAGCGTTTTCTGGATAGATTAGATGCAATGGAGCTTAACCATAAAATTGGTCTTGAAATTAAGGGTGAGGGATCCCCCCGAATTCCTCACCCACAAGACAAAAACTGGAATGGTTTGAGTCTCCCCTGGATGGCTTTTGGTTACGGAGTAGCTATAACGCCATTACAAACACTCACTTTCTACAATGCCATCGCCAATGATGGTGAAATGGTAAAGCCAAGATTTATTCGTGAAGTGAGAGATCGCGAAAAGTCAGTTTTGAAACTGGAAAAGGAAGTGATCAATCCTTCGATCTGTTCGAAAGAAACGGCTCATAAGGTTCGCGAAATGATGAAGAATGTGGTAAAGCGCGGAACTGCGGCCAACATTTATACCGAAAATTTTTCGATGGCCGGTAAGACAGGAACCTGTCAGACAGAATATTGGATCGAACCTGGGCGATACATTGCCTCTTTCGCAGGTTATTTCCCGGCAGATAATCCTAAATATTCCTGTATCGTGGTGATCCATAAGCCCAAAAGAAGCATTGGATACTACGGGAATATTGTAGCGGCGCCAGTTTTTAAAGATATCGCCCGTAAAATTTATACAGATACTCCGGTGATGGATTCCCTGGAGACACTTCAGATCGAAGATGAAAAAATTGAAAAAAGCTACGATCAATATTATGCCAAGATTCAGGATGAAAAGATCCTGATGCCAGATGTAACAGGGATGCCGGCCATGGATGCCATTTCTCTATTGGAGAATCTTGGATTGAAAGTGCAAATAAAGGGAGACGGAATTGTGAAGAGACAATCGGTTTCAGCAGGACAAAAAATAGCTAATAATCAGACGGTAAACCTGGATTTAAGTTGAAAGTACTCAAAGACATATTATATAAGGTAAATATGAAAGCGGTCGCCGGCGATACTGGAGTGACCGTTAATGAAATGCATTTCGATTCCAGGAAAGTGAAACTGAATGATGTGTTTGTGGCCATTCGTGGAACCGTTTCAGATGGTCATGATTTTATCAAGAAAGCTGAAAATCAGGGTGCTCTGGCAATCGTTTGTGAAGAGATGCCGGCAGAAAAGATCAATGGTATCACCTATATCGAAGTAGAGGATTCTAAGAAAGCGCTTGCCTATATGGCTTCCAATTATTACGATAACCCTTCAGAGAACCTGAAATTGGTAGGCGTCACCGGAACAAACGGCAAAACGACTATTGCTACGTTGCTGTATAATCTTTTCGAAAAAGCGGGTTTTAAGGTTGGTTTATTGTCTACAGTTAAAGTGATGGTTGGTGATGAAGAGTTTGAAGCAATTCGTACCACTCCAGATTCTTTGACGATCAATTACTACCTCAAACAAATGAATAAGGCCGGGGTGGAATTTTGCTTTATGGAAGTAAGTTCCCACGGGATCGATCAGCATCGTACCTCAGGTTTGCGTTTCGTTGGCGGGATTTTCACCAACCTGTCTCATGATCATTTAGATTACCATAAAGATTTTGCGGAATACCGCGATGTTAAAAAACGCTTTTTTGACGAACTGCCTTCATCCGCATTCGCTTTGACGAATGTTGACGATAAGAATGGAGCAGTGATGATTCAGAATACGAAAGCGAAAAAATATACATACGCTTTGAAATCGTATGCCGATTATAAAGCGCAGATCCTTGAAAATCAATTCACAGGATTATTACTGAAAGTTGATGACCAGGAATTATGGTCAAGACTGATCGGGAATTTCAATGCCTATAATGTGCTGGCGATTTACGCTACTGCGGAATTATTAGGGCTGGAGACTTTAGAAACGCTTCAGATCATCAGTGAACTGAACTCTGTAAACGGGAGGTTTCAATATACCATTTCAGAAAACGATAAAATCACGGCGATCGTGGATTATGCTCATACCCCGGATGCCTTGAAGAATGTGCTGGAAACGATCAATAGCATCCGTACGAAAAACGAGGAATTGATCACGGTTGTTGGTTGCGGTGGAGACCGCGATAAAACTAAAAGGCCAAAAATGGGTCATATCGCATCAGCCTTGAGTACTAAGGTTGTTTTTACAAGTGATAATCCCAGAACAGAAGATCCTGAGCAAATCATTAAGGATGTGGAAGACGGTGTGGAACCTCAGAATTTCAAAAAAACGATGAGCGTAACCAACCGGAAGGATGCTATAAAAACTGCCTGCCAGCTCGCTGGTCCAAACGATATCATTTTGATCGCGGGGAAAGGTCATGAGACCTATCAGGAAGTAAACGGAAAGAAACTGGATTTTGATGATTTCAAGATCGTGAATGAACTATTAAAACAACTGGAGAAATAATGCTGTATTACTTATTTCAGTTTTTAGAAGATCGATACCAGCTCCCTGGAGCTCAGTTGTTCGAATATCTTTCGTTCCGATCGGCTATGGCCATTATTCTTTCATTAGGGATTTCGACGATTTACGGGAAGAGAATCATTAACTACCTAAGAGCTAAGCAAATAGGCGAAAGCGTTAGGGAATTAGGATTGCAGGGTCAGAGCGAAAAAGCTGGAACACCAACTATGGGTGGTGTGATCATTATTATTGCGACATTGATCCCGGTACTGCTTCTGGCGAGAATTGAAAATATTTATGTCATTCTTTTATGTGTAACGACTATCTGGATGGGTGTGATCGGTTTTATTGACGATTACATTAAAACCTTTAAAAAGGACAAAGAAGGTTTAAAAGGAATTTTTAAAATTATTGGGCAGATCGGTCTTGGATTGATCGTCGGCGGGGTAATGTATTTTCATCCGCAGATCACTACCAAAGCTGTTACCACCGAAACGAACCCTGAAGGAACGGCTATCGCCCGAACCGAAGTGGTTGATATGGGGCCTGAGGTAAAAAGCACCAAAACCACCATTCCTTTTGTTAAAAATAATGAGTTCGATTACGCTAGTTTGATAGACTGGATCGATCCAAGCCTGGTGAATTACGCATGGCTAATATTCATTCCGTTAGTGATTTTTATTGTAGCAGCCGTTTCCAATGGTGCGAACCTGACCGATGGAATTGATGGGCTTGCAGCGGGATCTTCGGCAATAATAGTACTTACATTGGGTCTTTTTGCATGGGTTTCTGGTAACATTATTTTCTCAGATTACCTCAATATCATGTACATCCCGCGATCTGGTGAAATGACCATTTTTATTACAGCTTTTGCTGGAGCGCTGGTTGGTTTTTTATGGTATAACACGTATCCAGCGCAAGTTTTTATGGGCGATACGGGAAGTTTGACGATTGGTGGAATTATCGCTGTGCTGGCCATTGCCACCAGAAAAGAATTATTGATTCCTCTCTTATGCGGAATTTTTCTAATAGAAAATTTATCGGTTGTCCTCCAGGTTGGCTGGTTCAAGTATACCAAGAAACGTTTTGGCGAAGGCCGAAGGATTTTTCTAATGTCACCACTTCATCATCATTATCAGAAGAAAGGGCGGCATGAAAGTAAGATCGTGGTAAGGTTCTGGATTATCGGGATTTTCCTGGCGATTCTAACTATTGTAACCTTAAAAGTACGATAGTTTGAGCAGGAAAATCGCAATTCTTGGAGGTGGCGAAAGCGGTATTGGAACCGCGATCCTGGCAAAAAAAGAAGGATTTGAAATTTTCCTTACAGATAAGGGAAAGATCAAACCAAAATATAAAGAAGTTCTTGAAAATATTGGAATTGACTGGGAAGATCAAAATCATTCTGAAAGTAAGATTTTCGATGCTGATGTGGTGATGAAAAGTCCGGGTATTCCAGATTCCGCACCGCTTGTAAAAGAGCTTCGGAATAAGGGAATATCAGTAATCTCTGAAATCGAATTTGCCTCGTGGTTCACTAATGTTCCGGTAATTGGAATAACCGGAAGTAATGGTAAAACCACTGTAACGAATCTCGTTCAGCATTTGCTGAAAGAAGGAGAAGTAAGTTCAGAGATGGGAGGAAACGTAGGAAACTCGTTTGCCAAACTAGTGGCAGAAACAACGCCCGACTGGTTTGTGTTGGAATTGAGCAGTTTTCAGCTGGACGGAATTGAAAAATTCAATCCGAAGATTGCTGTGTTGACCAATATCACACCAGATCATTTAGATCGCTACGAATACAAATTGGAGAATTATGTAGCCTCTAAATTCAGAATAACTGAAAATCAGCAGGAAGATGATTATTTCATTTATGATGGGGACGACCCGATCATTGCCGATTGGTTGAATGATCACCCTGTCAAAGCCAGACAGCTTCCTTTTTCATTGGAATATGAGCCGGAAGAAGGAGCTTTTATAAAAAATGACGAACTAATTGTAAAAATTAATAATACCAAATTTACTATGCCAACATCTGATATTGCTCTTGAGGGCAAACACAACGCGAAAAACGCGATGGCTGCAGCAACTGTAGCACAACTTTTACGAATCAGGAAACAAACGATTCGTGAGAGTATGGCAAATTTTCAGGGGGTGGAGCACCGTCTTGAAAAGGTCTTAAAAATCAATAACGTGATGTACGTTAATGATTCAAAAGCAACGAATGTGAACGCGACTTTCTACGCTTTAGAAAGCATGGAGACTGAAACGGTGTGGATTGTTGGGGGTGTAGATAAGGGGAATGTTTACGATGACCTGCTTCCACTGGTAAATGAGAAAGTAAAGGCAATAATTTGTCTGGGTGTGGATAATGAAAAGATCGTGAACACCTTCGGAAATATTGTGGAAACAGTGGTAGAGACACATTCTATGAATGACGCAGTGCAGGTGGCTTACAGGCTGGCCGATAAAGGTGATACGGTATTGCTTTCTCCAGCCTGTGCAAGTTTCGATTTATTCGAGAATTATGAAGACCGCGGAAGACAATTTAAAGATGCGGTGAGAAACCTATAACAATTGAGAAAAGCTTAAATGGGTAATATTTTTTCACAGTTAAAGGGAGATAAGGTAATCTGGGCAGTAGCCGGCTTGTTGGCAATATTTTCATTTTTGCCGGTCTATAGTGCCAGTAGCAACCTTGCATACCTGCATGGCGACGGGGGAACCTTTGGTTTCCTGGTGGTCCATTTCTTCCATTTATTACTCGGCTTTTGCCTGCTTTTCGCCGTACACAAAGTGCCGTATCATTACTTCAGGGGAATCTCTATTTTACTCCTACCGGTAGTGATTGCACTTCTAATTTTTACAATTTTTCAGGGAACGACCATTGATGGTGCTTATGCCAGCCGATGGATTCGAATTCCTATTCTAAACGTTTCATTTCAATCATCAACACTGGCTGCAGTAGTTTTGATGGTTTATGTAGCAAGATATCTCTCTAAGATCACTGAAAGAACAGTGACTTTTAAAGAAACGATCGTTCCCTTGTGGTTGCCAGTTTTCGTGATTTTAGCACTGATTCTTCCTGCAAACTTTTCTACCACAGCCATCATATTTTCGATGGTTTTGGTGCTGATGTTTCTGGGAGGATATCCAATAAAATATTTAGCAGCCATTGTAGGGGCTGGATTACTCATGTTGTCACTGTTCATTTTGACTGCGAAAGCATTTCCAGGCGTGCTGCCTTCCAGGGTCGATACCTGGACCAGCAGGATTGAGACCTTTTTTAGCAATGATGAGGAAACTGAACAGTATCAGGTTGAAAAGGCCAAGATTGCCATTGCACAGGGTGGAATTACCGGAGTTGGAATTGGAAAAAGCGTGCAACGAAATTTCCTTCCGCAGTCATCGTCTGATTTTATTTATGCGATTATCGTAGAGGAAATGGGCTTGATTGGTGCTTTTGGCGTTATGCTGGCCTACCTGCTTATTTTATTCCGAATTGTAATCGTAGCCACAAAAGCCAATACGGTTTTCGGAAAATTACTGGTGATGGGAGTTGGTTTACCTATGGTTTTCCAGGCTTTGATCAACATGGGCGTTGCAGTGGAATTATTTCCGGTAACAGGACAAACGCTGCCGCTGGTAAGTAGTGGTGGTACCTCTATCTGGATGACCTGTATTTCGCTCGGTCTTATTTTGAGCGTAAGCGCGAAACGTGAAGAGGAAATTATTGAAACAAAAACCAGGATAGATTCTGAAGAGGAAAATCCACTTGATATCCTATCTGAAGCATTATGAAAAGCGGATTGAAAGTCATATTATCTGGAGGCGGAACCGGTGGTCATATCTACCCGGCCATCGCTATTGCCGATGAGCTGAAGCGTCGCCATCCTGATGCTGAATTTCTATTTGTTGGTGCAAAAGACCGGATGGAAATGGAAAAAGTTCCAGAAGCCGGATATCAAATCGAAGGACTCTGGATCAGTGGGATTGATCGGAAACTCAGCATGAGAAACCTCATTTTTCCATTCAAGTTGATGAGTAGCCTTGCAAGGTCTCGTAAGATCATTAAAAAATTTCAGCCAGATGTGGTGATTGGAACTGGAGGTTTTGCCAGCGGTCCGCTACTGAGAGTGGCGATTTCCAAAGATATTCCAACTCTTATTCAGGAGCAGAATTCCATTCCCGGGATTACAAATAGGATATTAGGAAAATATACCGATACGATTTGCGCGGCCTACGAACAGGTGAAGAATGTATTTCCTGCTGAAAAAACGGTTATTACGGGTAATCCAGTGAGAAAAGATTTGCTGAAAGTAACCGAAAACAGGGAAGAAGCTATTGCACATTTTCAACTGAATAAAGAGAAAAAAACAGTGCTGGTGCTTGGCGGAAGCCTTGGTGCCAGAAGGATAAATAAACTGATTGAGACACACCTGGCGATTTTCAAAAAAGAGAATATTCAGCTTATTTGGCAAACGGGGAAACTGTATTACGATGAGTACAAAAAATATGAATCGGAAACAGTCAAGGTTCGCGAATTTTTGAATCGAATGGATTTGGCCTACGCCGCTGGAGACGTTATTATTTCGAGGGCTGGTGCCGGAAGTGTCTCAGAATTATGCATTGTGGGAAAACCGGTGTTATTTATTCCGTCGCCCAATGTTGCTGAAAATCACCAGGCGAAAAATGCCATGGCGATAGCCGATAAGGACGCAGCTTTAATGATTACGGAAGAAGAGTTGAACGAGCGTTTCGAGATTTGCTTTTTCAATTTTCTAAAAGATGAAGCCCGTCTAAGAAGGTTTTCTGAAAATATAAAGAAAATCGCATTACCAAATGCGACTGCTGCGATTGCAGATGAAGTAGAAAAATTAATAAAACAATAGTTTGATTAACCTGGAAAACATACAGCATTTTTATTTCATCGGGATCGGTGGAATTGGGATGAGTTCCCTGGCCAGATATTTTAAGGCCAAAGGGATGGATGTTTCCGGTTATGATAAAACAAAGACTCAGCTTACTGGTGAACTGGAAACAGAAGGCATCACTATTTGCTATAAAGATGAAAAAGATCTCCTTCCGAAGCAATTATGGGAAAATAAGGATTCAAGCTTAGTGGTTTATACTCCTGCTATTCCGAAAGATCATGCACAGTTTCAGTATCTAAAAGAGCAGGGATTTGAATATATCAAGCGAGCACAGCTGCTGGGAGTGATCTCCGCAAATAAATTTACCATGGCGGTCGCAGGTACTCACGGAAAAACCACGACTACGGCGATATTAGGGCATTTGTTAAAGGAGTCTAACGCGAAGGTTACGGCATTTCTTGGAGGTGTTAGTGAAGATATTCAAAGCAATCTGATCATGCAGGGAGATGATGTGATCGTGGTGGAAGCAGATGAATTTGATCGATCTTTTCTGAATCTCAATCCGAATTTTGCGGCGGTAACATCAATGGATGCGGATCACCTTGATATTTATGGAGAAAAAGAAGAGCTGGAAAAATCATTCCGGGAATTCGCCAGTAAAGTTCCGCAAGACGGAAAATTATATGTAAAAAATGGACTGCCTTTAAAAGGTTTCAGAATAGGTGTAGAGGACGATAGCGAATTTTCGGCTAAAAATGTTTGCATTGAAAATGGTCACTACGTTTTCGATCTTCAAACACCCAAACAAAAAATTGAAAATTTAAAATTTAATCTACCCGGCAAACACAATTTGTTGAATGCTATAACAGCCCTGGCAATGGCGATAGACTACGGTTCCCCAACCGCCGACCTTGCCCGGGCTTTATCATCGTTCAAAGGTGTTCGCAGGAGATTTAGTTATAAAATAAAGACGGATGATCTGGTGCTTATTGATGATTATGCTCACCACCCAACTGAGATTTCAGCTGTACGCCAGGCTGTTCGTGAAATGTACCCTGACAAACAAGTTTTAGCGGTTTTTCAGCCCCATCTGTTTAGCCGTACCCGTGACTTCGCTGAAGATTTCGCCAGCAGCCTTGCGCAATTCGATCAGGTAATTCTTTTAGACATTTACCCCGCTAGAGAATTACCTATTGAAGGCATTTCTTCAGCCTGGTTGCTGGAAAAAATTGAAAACCCAAAAAAGGAACTGGTTCAGAAGAAAGATTTGATCAGTAATGTGAAAAAATCAAAGGCATCGGTAGTAGTAATGATCGGCGCCGGAGATATAGGAGAAGAAGTTGAAAAAGTAAAAAATGCATTATTAAGTGAAGCGTAGTCTGCCTTACATAAAAGCAATTTTATTGGTTGCCTTAATCGGTTTCCTTTATGGCTTTGCTGAAAAGCGACATGAAAGTCGTAAAATCAGCGAAGTAAAAGTGCATTTTACCGATTCTGAAAACCTCTATGTGACTGAGGAAGTGGTTAATAAATTGTTAATACAAAATAATCAGTTCGCCTCAGGTGAAGGGCTAGAAACTTTAGATTTGAATAGGGTAGAATCCAGATTGAACGCTCATGAAATGATTGAAAATGCTGAAGTCTATATTACTCTAAATGGGGAACTTGCAGCAACGGTAAGCCAGCGGAAGCCAATAGGGCGAACAATAGGGAATGCATCTTTTTACCTGGACCGGGAAGGAAAAGTAATGCCATTGTCATCATTCTATTCTGCCAGGGTACCTTTGTTAACTGGTTTTAACGAGCAGAATGTTTCTGAAGTTTACCCGTTGTTAATTCATGTGCAGAGTGATGATTTCCTGATAAAACATGTTACAGGGATTAGGAGATTGGCAGGAGGAAAATTCGAAGTGAAAGTTAGAGGAGTAGATTTTGACCTTTACTTTGGAAATGCCGAAAATGTTGCTTTGAAATTCAACAATTTTAAGGCATTTTATAAAAAAGCGCAAAAAGACGAAAAGTTAAATACCTACAAAAAAGTGAACTTACAATTTGGAGACCAGGTTGTTTGCACTAAAAAATAGTTTATGGAACAAAACGATATTGCAGTAGGATTAGACATAGGAACTACAAAGATTGTAGCCATGATTGGCCGTAAGAATGAGTACGGTAAAGTAGAAATCATTGGTATTGGGAAATCCAAATCTTTGGGGGTTCACAGGGGTGTGGTGAATAATATCACCCAAACCATCCAGTCGATCCAGCAGGCAATACAGGAGGCAGAAGCAGATAGTGGCTTAAAGATAAGTGAAGTGGTGGTTGGTATTGCGGGGCAGCATATCAGAAGTTTGCAGCATAGCGATTATATCACACGACCCAATCCGGAAGAGGTGATCGATGCAGATGATATTCATACACTTTGCAACCAGGTTCACAAATTAGTGATGCTTCCGGGTGAGGAGATCATTCATGTTCTTCCGCAGGAATTTAAAGTTGACGGTCAGGCTGAGATTAAAGAGCCAATAGGAATGTACGGAGGAAGACTGGAAGCCAATTTCCATGTAGTTGTTGGTCAGGTTTCTTCGATAAGAAATATTGGTCGATGTGTGAAAAGCGCCGGTTTGGAGCTTTCTGCTGTGACCTTGGAACCACTGGCTTCGGCTAATGCAGTTTTAAGTCAGGAGGAAAAGGAAGCGGGAGTAGCTTTGATCGATATAGGGGGTGGAACAACAGATTTGGCCATTTTCAAAGATGGTATCATTCGCCACACGGCAGTTATTCCATTTGGAGGTAATGTGATTACGGAAGATATTAAGGAAGGTTGCTCGATCATTGAAAAACAGGCAGAATTGTTGAAGATCAAATTTGGATCGGCATGGCCTGGAGAAAATAAGGATAATGAGATCGTTTCGATTCCTGGCCTGCGCGGTCGCGAACCGAAAGAAATCACCCTAAAAAACCTTTCAAAAATTATTCACGCCCGAGTGGTCGAGATTATTGAGCAGGTTTACCTGGAGATCAAAAATTATGGTCACGAGGAGCAAAAGAAAAAATTGATCGCCGGTCTTGTTCTTACCGGTGGTGGTGCCCAGCTAAAGCATTTAAAACAGTTGGCCGAATATATTACCGGGATGGATACCAGAATTGGTTATCCTAATGAACATCTGGCTGGTAATAATGATGCTGAAACAACCAGTCCGGTTTACGCCACTGCAGTTGGTTTGGTAATGAACAGCCTGGAACAGGGGAGTGGAAAATTCCAGGAAGAGGCGGTGCTTTCAGACAAAAGAGCCGAGCAGAAAGCCCAGATGGAGAAAGAAGAGGAAGTATATGATTCCGAAGATGAAATTCAGGAGGAAGAACCTTCCAAGAAAGTTGCCCGAAAAAGCATATTTGATAAATGGGCAGAAAAGTTTAAAGATTTTTTAGATAACGCAGAGTAAAAGATACAACCAGTAAAACAGAGTTTATGAGCAGTACAGAGTTTGGAGACATTTCATTCGATTTACCGAAGAATCAATCGAACGTCATCAAAGTGATTGGTGTAGGAGGCGGTGGAAGCAATGCCATTAACCACATGTTCCAGTTAGGGATCAAAGGGGTTGATTTCGTTGTTTGTAATACCGATTCTCAGGCGCTTGAAAACAGCCCGGTTCCAAATAAGATCCAGTTAGGAGTTTCTCTAACAGAAGGTCTTGGAGCAGGAGCCAATCCGGAGATCGGCGAGAAAGCAGCAGAAGAGAGTTTTGAGGAGATCAAACGCATGTTAGATACGAACACCAAAATGGTGTTTATCACTGCCGGGATGGGTGGTGGTACCGGTACCGGGGCTGCTCCCGTTATCGCGAAGCAGGCGAAAGCTCTGGATATTCTTACTGTGGGAATTGTAACGATTCCTTTCCAGTTTGAAGGTAGAAACCGAAATGAACAGGCGCAACTTGGAGTGGAGAAATTAAGAAGCCATGTTGATTCGCTGATCGTGATCAATAACAATAAACTTCGAGAGGTTTACGGAAATCTTGGTTTCAAGGCCGGATTCTCAAAAGCCGATGAAGTATTGGCGACGGCTTCAAGGGGTATTGCTGAAGTGATTACGCATCACTATACGCAAAATATTGACTTGCGCGATGCGAAAACCGTTTTAAGCAACAGTGGGACTGCCATTATGGGGTCTGCTAGCGCTTCAGGTGCCAGCCGTGCAACCGATGCCATCATGAAAGCTTTAGACTCTCCGTTATTGAATGATAATAAAATTACCGGTGCTAAAAACGTACTGCTATTGATAGTTTCCGGAAACGAAGAGATCACCATTGATGAAATTGGTGAGATCAACGATCATATTCAGGCAGAAGCAGGGCATAGCGCCAATATCATTATGGGTGTTGGTGAAGATGATTCCCTGGAAGATGCGATTGCTGTAACCATCATTGCTACTGGTTTCAATGTAGAGCAGCAAAATGAGATCACAAATACCGAGACTAAGAAGATCATCCACACACTAGAAGATGAGCAGAAAGCAGAGCATGATCTTTCTCCGAAGAAAACAGCTTCAATTTCTGAAGTGGCTAGCGAGCCGGTAGATGATCAACCCGAAGAGGTTGAAAATAAAAAGATCGTCCACACTTTAGATGAATCTATGGAAGAGGTGGACGAAGTAGGGAAGATCCAAAAAAAAGTAGATGATATGCTGAAGACTCCAGATTTCGCTAGAAAACTGGATGTTTCTTACGAAGAAGTAGATCCAAATGATTTTATCATTAATGATACTTCGGAAGAAGTGAATGCAATGGAGGTAAACGATGCGGAAGAAGTAAAAGCCGAAAGAGAAGAACAATTTATGTTCACTTTTGACATGCCTGCTTCCGAAGAAAAAAAGGAAACTCCTTCTTACAAAAAAGAAGAGGTTAAAAGACACCAGCTGGAAGAAACGGAAGAGGGAGATGCCAGAAATATCAAGGTGAACGAGGCAATCGAAATTGTGCCTGTTACCGAAAGTTCTGCCCAGGGAATCAAGCGATACAGCCTTGATGACTATATGGAAATGGAGGAAAAACTGAACAGTTCCAAGGCTCCGAAAAAAGAAGAGGAGAAGGATGAGACGATTGCTTTCGAAAAGAAAACAGTAGCTCCATCTCCACAAAGACCTTCAGGAGACGAAGATAATCCTTTTGATAACCCAATTTCTTCAGAAGTTGTAAGACAGCGTACTGCTGAAAGAAAGGCGAAAATGAAGGAGTTCAATTATAAGTTTAGAAGTAGTTCTGCGCAGATCGATGAGATCGAAAAGCAACCGGCTTACAAGAGAGCGGGTATCGAGCTGGATCACAGCAAGCCTGGAGAGGGAAAACTTTCCAGAATGAGCATTGAACAGGGAGATGATAATGAATTGCATTTTAGAAAGAACAATTCTTTCCTACACGATAATGTTGATTAATTTCAACCTAGCCAAGAAAAAAGGTGCCCGTTAAAAGGCACCTTTTTTTATTTCAAGATTTCTGAATGTAAA
Organism: Flavobacteriaceae bacterium; assembly: GCA_964220295.1. Classification (GTDB taxonomy): domain Bacteria; phylum Bacteroidota; class Bacteroidia; order Flavobacteriales; family Flavobacteriaceae; genus Christiangramia. The sequence goes on from CAXPUM010000046.1 coordinate 22,815, forward strand.
ACTCTAGTTCTGAGCCTGTACTTCATCAGTATCTCTTCGGTATTTAAGCATTGATATTCCGGCAACGAAAAACACAAAACCTAAAATGGTCAATGCCCACGGGCTCAACATAAGAGCAACGCTGCCAAAAATCCCTAAAACTCCCATAACTAGAGCAATCGCTCCGCCAATGGTCATTACAAGTGCTAAGATCTTAATCATAACTTTAATTATTGGTTATCAGAATTAAAATTACCTAAAGTATTTAGTTTCAGAAGGATATTAACAAACTTTAGAATTTTCAAGCAGTTTTATGAATCGCATATTTTAATTTATAGTTTTGATATACAGTTGTTTATAGATTTATTTCGAAATAGCTGAAATTAAAAATGACCTGATTTCTCAGGCCATTTTTTAACTTATCATTCTGTTTTAGCTTAATTCCAATAAATCATTAAGTATTTGATCTTGGCATCATCAGGAATCTGCGAAGCCATGATTTTACTATCAGTATCATACCGAAGGTCTGCCGGCAACAGCTTTTTATCGATTGTTACGTAAGCATTTATTTCATCAAGAAATACTACGGCCGCATTGATCGTATTTTCTATTCTTGAAATAGTATAATTTTCCTGAATTTCTTTAAAAGTACTTTCTGTATTTAGACCATTCTTAGTTTTGAATCTGGAATCAAGAACACGGATATACCCAACGGTGCTGGTGGAGTCAAATTCTTGTAATGGCTCTAGACTTAAAAGCGCTTTGCCATCTTTATCAAAAATCTTGATCTCATCAGTAGATTTCAATAATTCCGGGCCACTGGTTTGCCTTACGATGCTGTCATCTTCAAAGATAGCATCTAACTGGTTGATTTTGGAGTCTTTTTTCAAAGCGCCAACCTGGTTAGCGGTAATCAGGTAAGGGTCATCTTCGTCTTTCTGGCAGGAAATAACAGTGGCAGCTAAAGCCACGATCAAAAATGTTTTTCTAAGCATTATTCCAATTGATTTTCTATTTCATTAATTTATTTAAAATTCCCATTACACCCCTTATAAAGGTTGCACTGGTCAAAACTTTTATGACAGCTCCTTCAGTATTACTCTTTCTCTTACGGCTTCTAGATTTAGTAACTTCCTTTCTTTCAGTTTTTGCCTTTTCCCTAGCCTCTTCTTTCTCTGCGATTTCAATCTTCCTGGTAAGGATTTCATAGGCACTTTCGCGATCCAGCGTGTCGTTATATTTCAATGCAAGATTGGAATTTTTGATCAATTCTTTCAATTCTGAATCGGTTAAAATATCCATTCTGCTCATTGGAGCTCTCAAATACGTGGCCGCCAGCGGGCTAGGCCTTCCTTTTTCATCCAGTGCCGAAACAAGCGCTTCACCAATACCTAACGCCGTTAGGATATTTTTGGTATCGTAAAATTCTGATTCCGGGTAGTTTTCTGCAGCTAGTTTGATCGCTTTTCGATCTTTGGCGGTGAATGCTCTTAAGGCATGCTGAATCTTCAGCCCCAGCTGTCCTAAAACATCTTCCGGCACATCAGCCGGGTTCTGCGTAACAAAGTAAATACCGACGCCTTTAGATCGAATAAGTTTGACGATATTTTCGATCTGGTCTAGCAAAGCATCTGAAGCTTCTTCAAAAATGAGATGCGCCTCATCAATAAACATCACCAGTTCCGGTTTATCGCTATCGCCTTTTTCAGGAAAAGTCGTATAGATCTCTGCCAGCAGGCTCAGCATAAAAGTTGAAAACAACTTCGGTTTATCCTGAATATCGGTAAGCCGAACGATATTAACATAGGCTGATCCATCATCTTTCTTCCGAAGAAGATCGTCCACTTCAAAAGAGCGTTCTCCAAAAAACAGTTCTGCTCCCTGTTGTTCCAAAGAAACAATTTTCCGAAGAATGGCCCCTGTAGAAGCTGATGAGATGCGGCCATATTCCTTCTCAATTTCTTCTTTTCCCTCTTCAGTAACCCATTGAAGCATCTTTTTCAGGTCTTTCAGATCGAGTAAGGGCATCTGGTTATCATCACAATATTTGAAAATGATCGCCAAAACTCCGGTCTGCGTTTCACTCAAATCTAAAATCCTGGATAGCAAAACAGGTCCAAATTCGCTAACAGTCGCACGAAGACGCACACCATCCTGCTCAGATAAGGTTAAAATTTCTGCGGGTGATTTTTTAGGAGTAAAAGGAAAGTCGAGTTTTAAATGTCTTTCGTTTATAAATTCTGCTCCGGGTGAAGGCTGCGCAATTCCGCTTAGATCTCCTTTCACATCCATAAGCAGTACCGGCACTCCTTTTTCTGATAAATTTTCCGCCAGGATCTGCAGGGTTTTAGATTTCCCGGTACCAGTAGCTCCGGCAATGAGCCCATGACGGTTCATTGTTTTCAGGGGAACTTTAACCGCGGCTTCCGGAAAAACCTCATTTTCATACATGGCTGCTCCGAGGTAAATATAATCGCCTTTTGGTTTATATCCCGAAGAGATATGCTCAACGAATTCTTCTTTTTTACTCATAGTTACTTATTTCACGGGTGATTCTAATAGCTGGATGCTTCCGGCATCCGCATCAATTTCAGCTGAAATTCCATTCGGAATTGTAAAATTATCATCGATATGACCTATCATCGCCCCGGAAAATGCCGGGATGTTCAACGGCTTAATATAATGATCGATTACTTCCTCCATAGTTAGCGATCCAAAACCACTTCCCGGATCACAGTCGGTACATTTTCCGAAGATAAAGCCGGAGACCTGGTCGAGCACTCCGCCAAGTTGCAACTGCGTCATCATGCGATCAATTCTATAAACTCTTTCTCCCACATCTTCTATATACAAGATTTTTCCCGTCCAGTCTTTTGGAAAATAGGGAGAACCCATAATTCCAGTCAAAACAGAGAGATTGCCACCTAATAACTGGCCGGTCGCTTTACCAGCTGTAATCGTTCGGATCCTGTTTTTGGTCTGAATCAGCTCATCTCCTTTGGAAACGGGGTTTTCTAGCAATAACTGGTCTCCGTCAAAAAGCAATTTCCTAAAATGTTCATAAGCAAAATTATTCCAGGTGGAAGTCGCTAGTGGGCCATGATAGGTCACCAAGCCTGTTTTTTCAAAAATTGCTAAATGCAAAGCGGTAATATCGCTGTAACCAACAAATATCTTCGGATTCTTTTTTATGGCTTCGTAATCTAACAAAGGTAGAATCCTCGCTGCCCCAGAACCTCCGCGCAGACAGATCACTGCTTTGATCGTTTCATCACGAAACATCTCGTTGAATTCCTCAGCTCGCTCTTCATCGGTGCCAGCGAGATGACCGTATCGACTTTTAACGAAGTTCCCGAACTTCACTTTCAGTCCCATCGCTTCAAAAGATTCTTTGGCGATCTCGTACGGCTGACTTTCGAAAATAGCACTTGCGGGGCTCACGATTCCAATCGTATCACCTTCGTGCAGCCTTTGCGGTTTGATAATAGCTGCGGAAGTGGATAGATTCAGGTTTCCGGCAAAGGTCGATAGCGGAAAAGCCATTCCTGCCAGTCCTATATTTTGAAGAAATTGTTTTCTTTTCATTCGAAATTTTTAAAAATTGTCACGGACCATTTCCAGTATCTGCTGCATTTGCCTCTTTAAAGAAGACGAGGGAACCGTGTAATTACTGTTCATAAAGCTGAAGATAAGAGTTTTTCCCGATTTTGTTTTTAGATACCCGCTCAGACTGTGATTGTTGCTAAGCGATCCCGTTTTAGCGAAAATGTATGGTTTTTCGGCCTTGTAATAGCTGTTGATCGTGCCGCTTTGGCCACCGGCGGGTAGTAAAGAGAATAATTTTTCTTCTGGCATCTCCTGCCTGATTTTTTCTAAAAGCGCCACCATTGTTCGAGGCGTAAAAAGATTGTATCGCGAAAGTCCGGAACCATCTACCCAGACCGGTTTATCTGGCAGGTCATTAAGATAATTTTCTTTCATGTAGTCGATCGCGATTTTGGTTTTCAGCGTATCCCGTATTTCATCGGAAGCCATTAGCAGGATTTGTTCTGCAATAAAATTATCGCTTACCATCAGCATTTGTTTGTACAAACTATCAGCAGGAATGCTGTATAACGTATGCTCTAATTTCTTAGGAGCGGAAGGAATTACCCGGATGTCTTTTTTTAATGTATCCTGAAGCAAATTCATGAAAGTTTTTTCAGAATATTTTATAGGAACCCATTTTTCGGCTTTTTCAGCTTTTTCTGAAATGAAAAATTCATTGGAATTTAGAGAACGTTTGATCAACGGTAATTCTTCCGAAGATTTTAAAAATTTAATGCTGTCTCTAAAGATTTCAGGTTTTACGTTTTGCAGTTTTCCATTATTGCTGAAATTAAATTCTACCAGGTTTCCGTAGATAGGAAAGTCATTTCTTTCAGCTGAATAATAATCGTTATAATCATCCCAAGCCCAGCCCGGTCCAAAAAACTTTTCCTGGTATCCTGATTTCACATAAACCAAATGTTCATTTCCCGATAAAAATTGATAAACCTTGCTGTCTGGTAGAGCACGATTCAAAAATGACGGGTCGCCGGTACCTTGGAAATAAAGCGTATCATCAATTTTTTCAAATTTCAACGCCGGGATAGAATCTCCAAGAATTTTCAAACCCGTGAAAAAAGTAAACAATTTGGTGTTCGAGGCAGGAGTAAAATATTTATCAGATTGATATTCGTAGATCATCTTCTTTTCTACGGGATCGTAAACTGCTAATCCGGCAAAACCATTCTTAAATTCCGGTTTTTCCATGAATGCTCTGGATATCTCTTTTGCAGTTCGCTGGGTTCCGCAAGAGGTGAAAATAAAAGCTGATATGACGTATAGAGCTGCAAGGACTTTATGATTCTGCATGGAGATGATCTGATAATTGCTTTCGGAAATTGAATTTACACATTAATATGCAAATCGTACGAAGCATATTTCTTGTATCTTTTAGTCCGCATTAGGTAAACTGAAGATTTAGGTATGATTCGAAAGATTATTTTTCCATTATGTATGTTGCTTATGGCAGCAACTATTTCAGCTCAAAATTTTGAAGAGAAACTTTACAAAAGCTACGATAACTATAAAGAGAAACGAATAAAAGATCGCCGATTCAAACACGACCTGGTTTTAAAACTGCTGGAAGATCTTAAGAGAAACAACGGCCTGGAAATTGAGAAAGTTGGAGAATCTATTGAAGGGAGAAGTCTGAATCTGGTGAGTCTCGGGAAAGGAGAAACTGATGTCTTTCTCTGGTCGCAGATGCACGGCGACGAATCAACCGCTACAATGGCTATTTTCGATATGTTGAATTTTTTCACTTCGGAAGGATTCGAGGAAGAGAAAACGGAAATACTCGAAAATCTTCGAATTCATTTTTTACCGATGCTGAATCCTGATGGAGCCGAATTATTCCGAAGAAGAAATGCGCTCGGTATTGATATTAATCGGGATGCCTTAAGATTACAGTCGCCTGAAGGTAAAACGCTGAAAAGAATAAGGGATAGCCTAGATGCCGATTTTGGATATAATCTTCACGATCAAAGCAGGTATTACAATGCGCAAAGAACATCTAAGCCTGCCACGATTTCCTTTCTGGCAACGGCTTATAATTATGAAAAAGACATCAATGAGGTTAGGAAGCGGTCTATGCAGCTAATCATTGAGATGGATAGCATTCTTCAGAAATTCGCTCCAGGGCAGGTTGGAAGGTATAATGATGATTTCGAACCAAGGGCATTTGGGGATAATATTCAGAAATGGGGAACCAGCTTAATACTTATCGAATCTGGCGGCTACCAAAATGATCGTGAAAAACAGGAAATCAGGATGCTGAATTTTGTAGCCATCCTATCTTCTTTGAAATCTATTGCTGATGGGAGTTATAAAAATATAGCTATTTCAGAATACGAGAAAATACCTGAAAACGACAGAATGCTGTTTGACCTAAAACTGAAAGCCGTTAATTATGATATTGAGAGTCAAAAATATATTCTGGATCTTGGAATTGAAAGGAGTGAAAATGATCTAAATGGGCATAGAGAATTTTACTATTCATCACGAGTTAGTGATCAGGGTGATCTTTCTACGAGTTACGGTTACGAGGAGCTGGATGCTTCAGATTATATATTGAAATTTGCAAAAATCTATCCAGATGTAATTACTTCGGAAAGTGAGCTTCAGGAATTAAATGCTTCGGAATTGCTGCGGAAGGGATTTGGATTTATAAAGGTTAGTAAGGATTTGCTTCAGCAAAATTATTCCAATTTTCCTCTGAACCTCGTTTCAGAAACATTCGAAGTTCCGCAGGAATTGCACCCGGGTGTTCCGGCAAATTTCATGCTTTATAAAAATGAAGAATTGGAATACGCTATTATTAACGGGTTTCTAACCAAACCCGAAAATGTTTCCGAAAACATCCCCAATACGATCATTTTTAAATAATCAGATTCTTTTTCAGCTTCAGGAATAAGAAAGTAGAGTTTGCTTATCTTTGCAGGCTATGATTTCAGAAGAGACAAAGGAGCTGGTAGATAAGGGCGTGATGCTTCCACTGATGGAAGAATTTTACACGATCCAGGGGGAAGGATACCATAAAGGTACCGCTGCTTATTTTATAAGAATTGGTGGTTGTGATGTTGGTTGTCACTGGTGTGATGTGAAGGAAAGCTGGGATGCTGAGGTGCACCCGCCAACGCCGGTTGGGCAAATTGTGGAAAATGCCATAAGGTATAGTAAGACTATTGTGGTAACAGGTGGTGAACCGCTAACCTGGGATATGACGGAGCTGACTTCAAATTTGAAAAAACAAGGATGCCAGATCCACATCGAGACTTCCGGAGCTTATGAAATGACCGGAACCTGGGACTGGGTTTGCCTGTCGCCCAAAAAAATCAAGCTTCCACAACCGGAAGTATATAAAAAAGCAAATGAATTAAAAGTGATCGTCTTTAATAAACACGATCTCAAATTTGCCGAAGAGCAGGCAGCGAAGGTTAACGATGATTGTATATTGTATTTGCAGCCGGAGTGGAGTAATCGCGAAAAAATGATTCCGCTAATTGTTGATTATGTTATGGAAAATCCTAAGTGGAAAGTTTCCTTACAAACACATAAATATCTCAATATTCCATAAAAAAAGCGCCAACCGGCGCTTTTAATTTTATAACTTATTCTGATTATTTTGCGTTCTTAAAAGGAACTTTTATGTAGCTGTTATCCCAGCCAATCAAAAGATTTGCTCCGCCTGGAGCCTCTTCAAAAGCCATGGATAAGGCTTCGATCGTATTTGGAGCCTGTCTTACAGGAACGTTGATGCGAACTTCATCTTTTACATCAGTATATTCATAAGCTCCCCAGGTATTGGTGCTGCTATTCAAAATAACGGTCCATTCTTTTTCATTCGGAATGGTGTACAAAGTGTAAGTTCCCGCATTAATAACTTTATCTCCAACTTTCATGTTTTTATATAAAGTTAATTCAGTTGCCTCGTTAGCTCCTGTTCTCCATACTTTTCCATAAGGAACCAGTTTGCCGAAGACTTCACGCTCTCTCTTTTGCGGGCGGCTGTAGATCACTCTCGCAACGGGAGCATCTTTTGAATCTCTGTAAAGTGCAAGGTCCATTGGGCTTACATCTACTTTAGAGAAATTTAATTCACCGCTATTCTGATCCTGAGCCTGTGCGTTTTGAGAAACTGCTATGCAAAGGATGCTAAAAATTCCGATAACTATTTTTTTCATTTTTATGGTTTTTTGAATTTATTCTTTAGAAGTCTAAAGATAACTGAAGGCTTAGGGAGTAATTGTTAAAATATTACTTATGTGCTGTTAAATTTTAATTCTTTATAGCTGTTAGATAAAAGTGTAAAATTAGTGTCCTGGGGTTTATTTTTGATTTTAATTTGAGGTTTATTCTTTACAAATGAAATGATTTCGTCTCTATTTGTTTTATAAAAGGAAGTATGAGGTCATATTTGTATTGAAATATTAAACAATATAAGTCATGTGTGGAATTTTAGCAGTTATCGGAAAAGATCTTGATCAGGCAAAAATAAGCGGTCTGTCAAAGAGAATGTCTCATAGAGGACCCGATGAAAGCGGATTGAAAATTACAGATAAAGGCTACGTGTTGGCGCACGAAAGACTTTCGATTGTAGATCTTACAACCGGAATTCAGCCTATTCAGGGAACCCGTTCAGCTTGGATGGTTCATAATGGAGAAATCTATAATCACATGGCTCTTCGAAATAATGAATTAAAAGGTCATTCTTTTCGCACCACAGGAGATTCTGAGGTGATCGTTCATATGTATGAAAAATACGGTTACGATTTTGTTGACATGCTAGATGGAGTATTTTCGTTTGTGGTGATTGATGGAGATGATTTCATTGTGGCCAGGGATCCGATTGGGGTAAAGCCTCTTTATTATGGGACTGATGAGACTGGGGCACTTTGGTTTGCGAGTGAAATGAAAGCAATAGCCGATCATTGTCCGGAATTCTCTGCTTTTCCTCCTGGACATTACTACACTCCGGAAACAGGATTCGTTAGATATTATAAGCCAGACTGGTTTGAAGCCGATAAGGCAGATCAGCCGGCAGATTTAGCCAAATTACGCCAGGCGTTGATCGATGCAACCGAGAAAAGATTAATGGCAGATGTGCCGCTGGGAGTTCTTTTAAGTGGTGGTCTTGATTCTTCTCTTACCTCTTCTATTGCAGCAAGATTAATGGAAAGTTCAGGGCAGAAATTGCATTCTTTCTCGATAGGCCTGGATCCTGATGCGCCAGATTTGAAAGCGGCAAGAAAAGTGGCGGATTTCCTTGGGACAGAACATACCGATGTTTTCTTTACGGTAGAAGAAGGAATTGAAATTCTTGAAAAGCTCGTATGGCACTTAGAGACCTATGACGTAACTTCTATAAGAGCAAGCACCCCGATGTATTTCCTTTCAAAAGTTATTGCAGAAAAAGGGATAAAAGTCGTGCTTTCCGGGGAAGGTTCAGATGAAATCTTTGGAGGATACCTATATTTTAAAAATGCACCTTCTGCTCCTGAATTTCAGGCGGAAACTATCAGAAGAGTGCAAAGATTATCTACTGCCGATTGTTTAAGAGCTGATAAGTCAACTATGGCTCACGGATTGGAAGCAAGAGTGCCATTTCTAGATAAGCATTTCCTGAAGACGGCGATGGAAATTGTTCCTGAAGAAAAAATGCCGAAAACATACGATGGAGTTGAAAAATATATTTTACGTAAAGCTTTTGACACTCCTGAAAGACCATTTTTGCCAGAAGAGGTATTGTGGAGGCAAAAAGAACAATTCAGTGACGGGGTAGGTTATAACTGGATCGATCAGTTGATCGAATACGCTTCAGCACGAGTTAGCGATGAAGAGTTGGCTTCCGCAGCATCCAAATTTCCAGTAAATACTCCAACAACTAAAGAAGCGTATTTCTACAGAGAGATCTTCCATAAACATTTCCCTCAGGATTCCGCAGCGAAAACTGTAAAGAAATGGGTTCCAAAATGGCAAAAAGACCTGGACCCAAGTGGAAGAGCAAATGAAACTCATGTTGCTCCTGGAATGAAAAAGGAGCTTGCCAAAATTTGATTTAGCCGGCAATAATTTTACCATAACCCGAACTGTGAATTATTTCTTAAAACAGTTCGGGTTTTTCCACATAATTTGTTGATAACTTAAGGGCTCATCACTTATAAGCAACCTGTTAAAAGTATGCGAATTGTTATATTTGTTCGTTATCGAAAAGAGACGAATTAATTAGCATATTTATGAGCGAAGAAGCTAAGAAGCATAATTATTCAGCCGATAGTATTCAGGCGCTGGAGGGAATGGAGCATGTGCGCATGCGACCATCCATGTATATAGGTGATACTGGCGTTCGCGGACTCCATCATTTGGTTTATGAAGTTGTTGATAACTCCATCGATGAGGCGCTGGCGGGTCACTGTGATACCATTAAGGTAGATATCAATGAAGATAATTCCATTACTGTTGAAGATAACGGTCGTGGTATCCCAATCGATCTTCATAAAAAAGAAGGAGTTTCTGCACTACAGGTTGTAATGACCAAGATTGGAGCAGGAGGTAAGTTTGATAAAGATTCCTATAAAGTATCCGGAGGACTTCACGGGGTTGGTGTAAGTTGTGTGAACGCACTTTCAACCCATTTAAAAGCCACGGTTTATAGAGATAACCAGATTTGGGTTCAGGAATATGAAATCGGAAAGCCATTATTTCCGGTCAAGCCAGTTGGCGAGACAGATCTTAGTGGTACAATCGTAACATTTAAGCCGGATCCTTCCATATTCCAGCAAACATTAGAATATAACTATGACACGCTCGCTAGCCGTATGCGTGAATTGGCTTATTTGAATAAAGGAATTTCCATTACGCTTACCGATCGTAGAAATAAAGACGAAAAAGGTGAATTTATAGCCGAAAGATTTTATTCTGAAGATGGATTGAAGGAATTTATTCGTTTTCTGGATGGAAACCGAGAGCCTATTATTGGTGATGTTATTTCAATGGAAGGTGAGAAAAATGACATTCCTGTTGAAGTGGCGATGGTTTATAATACCTCTTTTAACGAGAACCTTCATTCCTATGTGAACAACATTAATACTCACGAGGGTGGTACGCATTTATCAGGTTTCCGAAGAGGTTTAACGACCACGCTGAAGAAATACGCCGATGCTTCCGGGTTGCTTGATAAAGTGAAATTTGAGATCACCGGAGATGATTTTCGGGAAGGTCTTACGGCAATTATTTCTGTAAAAGTGGCAGAACCTCAATTTGAGGGTCAGACCAAAACGAAACTGGGTAACCGGGAGGTAACATCAGCTGTTTCTCAGGCGGTTTCCGAGATGCTGGAAAATTACCTGGAAGAGAATCCGAATGACGCCAAGACGATTGTTCAGAAAGTGATTCTTGCTGCGCAGGCTAGAAATGCCGCGAAAAAAGCCCGTGAAATGGTTCAGCGTAAAACGGCCATGAGTGTTGGTGGTTTGCCTGGAAAATTATCAGATTGCTCTGAGCAGGATCCTACAAAATGCGAGGTTTTTCTTGTTGAGGGTGACTCGGCGGGTGGAACTGCAAAGCAAGGTCGTGACAGGAACTTTCAGGCGATTTTACCATTAAGGGGTAAGATTCTGAATGTGGAAAAAGCAATGTCGCACCGTGTTTTTGATAACGAAGAGATCAAGAATATATATACCGCACTTGGGGTGACAATTGGAACTGAAGAAGATAGTAAGGCGCTGAACCTCTCTAAACTGCGTTATCACAAGATTGTGATCATGTGTGATGCGGATGTGGATGGTAGCCATATTGAAACTTTGATTCTTACGTTCTTTTTCCGTTATATGAAAGAGCTGATCGAAAACGGTCATATTTATATCGCAACTCCACCTTTATATTTGGTTAAAAAGGGAAGTAAAAAGCGTTATGCTTGGGGAGAAAAAGAACGTGATGAGATTGCAGCAGAGTATAGTGGTGGTGTACAGATACAACGTTATAAAGGTCTAGGGGAAATGAACGCCGAGCAGCTTTGGGATACCACGATGGATCCGGAATATAGAAAACTACGTCAGGTAAATATTGACAATAGTAGTGAGGCAGATAGAATTTTCTCCATGCTGATGGGAGATGAGGTACCGCCACGTAGAGAATTTATAGAGAAGAATGCAAAATATGCCAATATTGATGCTTAATCTTCAAAACTGATTATTGTAAAAGCCCGTACATATTTTGTGCGGGTTTTTTTCGTTATATAAAAAATGGCTGTTAAAATTTATTATTTTTACCCCACCTAAAACCAGATCACCGTGAATACAACTAAGAAACTTATAATTTTTGGAGCGCTTTTAAGTGTTACACTATTAAAGGCTCAATCGCCTATTCCAGAAGAAGCTAGGCAGACAGTGGATGACGTTCTTTTTCTTGCAGATGTTTTTGCCGCTCCTGCTGCCAGCAGTGCGGCTTACCAGGCTACTGCGGGATGGTTTACTTCAGCAAGAGCGTTAGAGGAGTGGAAAGTAGATGTTTCTTTGCATGGAAATGCTCTTTTTGTTCCAAAGAGTAAGCAGGAATTCAGTTTAAACAATTCAGATTTTAATGTATTGTCAATTGGAGACGGTGATCGAGGCGCAGTCATACCTACAGCTTTTGGAGGTAAATCAGATGTCTACTATCAAGGGAGTATTGATGGAAATGATTTTCAATTCGACGCTATTGACGGAATCGATAAGGGAGTAGTTTTCTACCCTTTTCTTCAGGTATCTGTAGGTCTACCGTTAGGGACAGAAGTCGCAGTTAGAGCTTTGCCTGAATTGTCTGTAAGTGGTAGCCGTTTTAGTTCTTATGGAGCAGCTATTAAACATAATTTTAGTCAATATTTCAAGTTTAACCGAGAAGATGACCTACAAGTAGCTGGTATCATCAGTTATAATATGTTTGATTTAAAATATAACGAATTCGACCCTATCGTCCTGGATTATATGTTCAACGGAGCGAATACCAATATTTTGACTGCTAGAATTATCGATGTGTCAGCTGATATGTGGATGCTCAAAGGAGTTGCATCTAGAAAATACGAAAACTTCGAGATTTTTGGAGCTTTAGGATTGGTGTCTTCCAATTTCGAATATGAGCTAGGGGGAAGTGGAGCTTTACTGGGGTACGCTAATTCAGAACTTCAAACCATTGCCGGGAACGAAACTCAGTTAAAAGGTGATATAGGTTTCAACTTATTATTCGACCGTTTCAAAATAAGTACGATGGCTACCGCCGGTAATTTCTTCAATGTAAACATGGGGATTCACTTCATTCTAAACTAGTATTTAACCATTCCTTATTATTAATACTGCTTCATTATTCGTAATTTCGCGGTGTTCAATAAATTGATAATTAATACTGTTATAATATGAAAGTTACCATAGTAGGAGCCGGTGCTGTAGGTGCCAGCTGTGCCGAATATGTTGCAATTAAAAATTTTGCTTCTGAAGTAGTTCTTTTGGATATTAAAGAAGGTTACGCGGAAGGTAAGGCAATGGACCTTATGCAAACCGCTACACTAAACGGATTCGATACCAAAATTACCGGGAGTACAAATGATTACGCCAAAACTGCAGGAAGTGATATCGCTGTTATTACCAGCGGTATTCCAAGAAAGCCCGGAATGACTCGTGAGGAACTTATTGGGATCAACGCAGGAATTGTAAAAGAAGTTGCAACTAATTTGATCAAGCATTCTCCTAATGTTACTTTAATTGTAGTGAGTAACCCTATGGATACGATGACCTATTTGGTTCATAAAGCTACCGGACTTCCAAAAAACAAAATTATTGGTATGGGAGGTGCATTAGACAGTGCGCGTTTCAAATATCGTCTTTCTGAAGCCTTAGAATGTCCGCCTTCTGATGTTGACGGGATGGTAATTGGTGGTCACAGTGATACGGGAATGGTACCTCTAACCAGATTGGCTACCAGAAATAGTGTTCCTGTAACAGCTTTCTTATCTGAAGATCGATTAAATCAGGTTTCTGAAGATACTAAAGTTGGTGGTGCGACACTTACCAAACTTCTTGGAACTAGTGCCTGGTATGCTCCAGGGGCGGCAGTTTCCGGATTGGTGCAGGCTATTGCTTGCGATCAAAAGAAAATGTTCCCATGTTCAGCCATGTTAGAAGGTGAATTTGGTTTAAATGATATTTGTATTGGTGTGCCGGTTATTCTTGGAAAAGACGGTATCGAAAAAATTGTCGAGATTCAATTAACCGATGCTGAAAAGGCAAAGATGCAAGAAAGTTCTGAAGGTGTGAAGAAAACCAACGGATTGCTTGATGTGTAATTGAACATCAATTTCTTTTAAAATACTTCTGAAAGCCACAGTATCTGTGGCTTTTTTGATATCCAGAAAAGTTAAAATTATCCAAAAAAAAATATTGGGATTTGAATATTGAAGTCCTATATTTGTCCGTTTTTAAAATAGACCTATAATCAATAATTTGAGGAATAATGCAGAATAAAGGACTGATTAGAGTTTTTGCAATTTTATTCGGCCTCGTATGTCTTTATCAGCTGTCTTTCACGTTCATTACGAATAGTGTAGAAGATGAAGCAGAAGAATACGCCGCCAGTAAATATGGTGAAAATGTTGAGAATTATTCAGAGCTGAGAGATCAGGCAGAAGCAAGGTATCTGGATTCGATTGCGAATGAAGATATTATTGCTGGGATTACGTATAGTAGTGCCAAAGAGAAAGAGCTTAATAAAGGGCTTGACCTTAAAGGAGGAATCAACGTGATCCTTCAGATTTCAGTAAAGGATATTCTTAGCGGACTTGCTAACGATTCACAAGATCCGGCTTTTAGAAAGGCGCTTGCAGAAGCGGATGCCGCACAGAGTGATAGCCAGGAGAATTACGTAGATCTGTTTTTCGAAGCTTTCAATAAAATCCCAGATGCAAAACTGGCCTCTCCTGATATTTTTGCGAATAAGACGTTAAGTGATGAGATCAACTACAACATGGATAATGCTGAAGTTGAGCCGATCATCCGTAGAAAGATCGACGAATCAATTACTTCTGCATTTGAAGTATTAAGAAAGCGTATCGATAAATTTGGTGTTACGCAGCCAAACATTCAGCGTTTAGGAAACTCAGGTCGTATTCTTGTTGAACTTCCGGGGGCAAAAGATATTAGCCGTGTGAAGAACCTTCTTCAAAGTACGGCTCAGTTAGAATTCTGGCACGTATATAAAAGCGGTGAATTCGGGAATTTCCTAATGCAGGCTAATTCTGTAGTGGCACAAATGGATCAGCAAGAGGCTGAGGAAACTGAGCAGTCTGAAGCGATTACTCAAACCGATTCCACTCAAACTTCTGGAGATTCTGATATCGATGAACTTCTTGCAGATGCTGAAGACAGCACTGCGGTAGAAAGTCCACAGAGCAGAGGTTTCCTTGGAATGATGGTTTCTCCTGGATATCCACAGGGGCCAGTTCTCGCAACTTTTAAAGTTCAGGATACTGCCAAGGTGATGGGTTATTTAAAGAATCCACAGGTTCGTTCCTTACTTCCTTCCGAAATGCGTTATGCGAAATTTGTTTGGGGTGTTCCTGATGAAGATACGCAAACAACTGGTTTATACGCACTGAAAGGTAACAGAAACATGGAGCCACCATTGAGTGGTAGTGTCATTACCGATGCTCAGCAAACTTATGACCAGCTTGGTCGTATTGCTGTGAGTATGCAGATGGACGGGACAGGTGCGAAAATATGGGAGAATATGACTGGTAAAGCTTCTGCGGAAGGTAGCCAGATCGCTATTGTTCTGGATAATATAGTTTACTCGGCACCTGGTGTTTCCAGTGGTGCGATTTCTGGAGGAAGAAGTGAGATCACAGGTGATTTTACAATTACTGAAGGACAGGATTTAGCAAACGTTTTAAGAGCAGGTAAACTTCCTGCCTCTGCAGATATTATTTCAAGTGAGGTAGTAGGTCCTTCTTTAGGACAGGAAGCAATCGACAGTGGAATCATGTCATTCATCATCGCCTTAATTCTGGTACTTCTATGGATGATTTTCTACTATGGTAAAGCGGGAGCTTTTGCAGATGTTGCTCTGGCCGTAAACATTTTGTTCATCTTCGGAATTCTAGCCGGTTTAGGTGCAGTATTGACCCTTCCTGGTATCGCGGGTATCGTGTTAACGATTGGTATGTCTGTTGATGCGAACGTGCTTATTTTTGAAAGGATCAAGGAAGAAATGGCCAAGGGGAAACTGCAACGTGATGCCATTAAAGATGGTTTCAGCAACGCGTTATCCTCGATTCTTGATGCCAATATCACAACTGGGTTAACCGGTTTAATTCTATTCTTATTAGGTACCGGTCCTATTAAAGGTTTTGCGACCACCTTATTAATTGGTATTGCTACATCGTTGTTTACTGCAATTTTTGTTACAAGATTGTTTATTGACGGTTACGGTAAAAAAGGTAAGAGCCTTGCATTCTCTACTGCAATTACTAAGAATCTGTTTACCAATATGAGCATTGACTTCCTGAAAAAGCGTAAGATCGCTTATGTGATTTCTGGATTGTTCATCTTAATTAGTATAGGATCTTTATTTATAAATAATTTAAACCAAGGTGTTGATTTTGTAGGTGGTAGAACTTATACGGTTCGTTTCGCCGATGCGGTGAATCCTACTGCGGTTCAAAATGATTTGGTAGCTAAATTCGGAAGTGCTGAAGCAAAAACTTTTGGTCCTGATAATCAGTTGAAGATCACAACTAAATATAAAGTTGATGAGGATGGTGCTGAGATCGATGAGGAAATCCAAAGAGGATTATTCGAATCGCTTCAGAGTTACCTTCCTTCAGATATTACTTATGATGAATTTGTTGATGGTTCTGATGCCAAAACAGTTGGAATCATGCAATCTATGAAAGTAGGTGCGACCATTGCAGATGATATTAAAAATGCCTCTTTCTGGGCAGTACTAGGTTCTCTAATTGTTGTATTCCTATATATCTTACTTAGGTTTAGAAAATGGCAGTTTAGCTTAGGTGCCGTGGTAGCGGTATTCCATGATGTCTTAGTAGTATTAGGTATTTTCTCGTTGCTGTACAAGATCATGCCATTCAACATGGAGATTGACCAGGCATTCATTGCAGCGATTTTAACGGTAATTGGTTACTCGCTGAATGATACGGTGGTAGTGTTTGACCGTATTCGTGAATATGTGAACGAACATAATACATGGTCTCTTGGTAGAACAGTGAATTCAGCTTTGAACAGTACTTTAAGCCGTACGCTGAACACCTCGTTAACTACCTTGGTGGTACTGCTTGCTATCTTCATCTTCGGTGGAGAAAGCATTAGAGGTTTCATGTTTGCATTAATAGTAGGGGTGATCGTGGGTACTTACTCTTCCCTATTTATCGCTACTCCAATCATGTATGATAGTGTGAATAAGAAAGATAAGGAACAGCTTAAAAAGAAATCGACAACAAAAACTGAAGAAGCTACAGCAGTGTAGTTTCTTCTGATTTTAGATAAATAAAAAGCCTCCCAAGTGGAAGGCTTTTTTTATGGAATATATTTAATTGATTTGAATAAGTCTTTACTGATCAGTTTTATAAAAGCTGATTCTATCTCCTTCTGCTAAATTCCAGTCATTATTTAGCCCTGCATTCACTTCTAAGATATATTGCGCCGGTCCATCGGAAGGTAAAGAAGTTTCATCTCGAGGTACCGCATTTTCCTGTGCGCTAACAAATAAGGTGTCAGCATCAAAATATAGAATATCTAAGGGGATATAAGTATTCTTCATATAAAAGTTCCGCTGCCTTTCAGATGTATAGATAAAGATCATTCCCTGATCCTGATCCATACTTTCCCGATACATTAATCCGGTTTGGTGCTCGTAATCAGATTCGGCAAATTCCACATCCAATTGGGAAATGGTATCGCCGTTTTGCTTAATTACGTAGGCTTCCCCTTCTTTGGTAAAGGTTATTGGATCGGTTTCAATTTCTTCGGAAGCTTTCGCTTTCTCATCATGATCATTGCACGAGAATAATCCGGCAGTCATGAGTATTGAGAACGCGTAAGCTGATAGGGATTTTTTGATCATACTGTTTTTTTCTTAGTTGGTCGGTACATGAAATACAATCCGGCAATAACAAATGGAATACTTAACCACTGCCCGGTATTAAATAACCAGGTGCCTCTTTCCTCAACTTGAGGTTCTTTCATGAATTCTACGAAAAATCTCACTGTCCATAACAATACCAGAAATAAGCCGAATAAATAGCCTTGTTTAAATCTTTTTTCGGTTTTCCAGTAGACAAACCAGAGCAATACAAAAATGAGCAAATAACAACCTGATTCGTATAACTGAGCCGGGTGCCGTGGAAAGTTTTCACCTAGATTTTCGAAGATCACTCCGTAATCTGAATTGGTAGGTTTACCAATTATTTCAGAATTAATAAAATTACCGATACGAACGAAAATAGCACCACAGGCTACGGGTATAACGATTCGGTCCAAAATCCATAAAACAGGTTTTTGAATCACTCTTTTTGAATAGAGATACATAGCTACTATAATTCCTAAAGCGGCGCCGTGACTGGCTAAACCTCTAAATCCAGTAAATTGAAATTCCGGTTCGAATCGAACAGGCAAGAATATTTCCAATAGATGATCCTGGAAATATGCCCAATCATAAAAAATTACATGACCTAATCTGGCTCCAATTAAAGTAGCAAGAACTGTATATATGAAAAGAGAATCTAAACTTGCAAGATCAATACCTTCACGATTATAAATGCTTTTCATGATGTACCACCCGAGTCCAAAAGCGATAAGAAACATCAGGCTATAATAGTGGAGGGTAAAAAATCCCAGGTCTAATCCTTCGCTGGGACTCCAGCGAATTGCGCTAAATATCATAATGTCATTTTAGTTTGGAAGTAAATATACGGATTTGCCATATTTTACTGCTGTTTGCCGACTGATTTTCCAGGAACGGGATCATAACCTGAACCGCCCCATGGATGGCAACTCGAAATTCGCTTCAGTCCGAGCCAAAAACCTTTAAATGGGCCGTGTATCTTAACAGCTTCCAGCATATAGGAAGAACACGACGGAGTATACCGGCAAGTTGCCGGCGTCAAAGGTGAAATAAAGCTTTTGTAAAACTTTACGATGGCAATCAGGATATTGCTGAGCCATTTTTTGAGCATGCTCTTAATTTAAAGAAAAACTGGTACCGTCCTTACCATCTTTCAGCTGTATCCCGATTTCGGCCAACTGATCTCTGATCTGGTCACTCAAAGCGAAATTTTTGTTCATTCTCGCTTCCGCTCTTAGTTTAATTAAAAGGTCAATCGTTCCCGAAAGTTTATCTGTATCAACCGAATTCGATTCTACCGAGTCTACCAGGCCAAGAATATCAAACATAAAAGCATTCATGCTGGATTTCAGTTCCTGGATATCTTCAGAAGTAATTTTCAGATTACCTTCTTTAATTGAATTGATCATTTTAACAGCATCGAAAAGTTTACTAATCAGGATCGGGCTATTAAAATCATCGTTCATAGCGTCATAACAGCTTTGTTTCCATTCTTCCAGATTAGCTTCTGAAGAATTGGAAGCTGGTAACTCATCTATGGAATAATAAGCATCCATTAACCGGTTGAAACCTTTTTCGCTAGCCATTAATGCTTCGCTTGAAAAATCTAAAACGCTGCGGTAATGTGCCTGTAACACAAAAAATCGAACCACATTTGGAGAAAAGGCTTTAGCCAGAATATCATTATGACCAGAAAAAATTTCTTCCGGTAAAATAAAATTACCGGTACTTTTTGCCATTTTCTTTCCATTAAGGGTAAGCATATTAGCATGCATCCAGTAATTAACGGGCGACTTTCCTGTAGCAGCTTCACCTTGTGCGATTTCACATTCGTGATGTGGAAATTTTAAATCCATTCCGCCTCCGTGAATATCAAATTCTTCTCCAAGGTATTTGGTACTCATGACTGTACATTCCAGGTGCCATCCTGGAAAACCATCACTCCAGGGAGATGGCCAACGCATAATATGCTGTGGTTCGGCTTTTTTCCATAAAGCGAAATCCTGCGGATTTCTCTTATCGCTTTGTGCAGCCAGCTCACGAGTATTGGCGATCATATCTTCAATCGCCCTTCCGCTTAGTCTGCCATAATTATGATCTTCATTGAATTTCAGCACATCAAAATAAACGGAACCATTCGCTTCGTAAGCATAGCCTTTCTCCAGAATAGTTTTAATTATCTCGATCTGTTCAACAATATGACCTGTGGCAGTTGGTTCAATACTTGGCGGAAGATTATTGAATCGATGCAGGATATTGTGGAAATCGACTGTATATTTCTGAACAACTTCCATTGGTTCGATCTGCTCAAGCCGAGCTTTTTTCGAAATACGATCTTCGCCGCTGTCAGCATCATTTTCGAGATGGCCAGCGTCGGTAATATTCCGCACATATCGAACTTTGTATCCTAAATGTTGCATGTATCTAAATACAAGGTCAAAAGACATAAAAGTCCGGCAATTTCCAAGATGCACGTTGCTGTAAACGGTTGGTCCACAAACGTACATTCCTACATGTCCTTCATTTATAGGTGAAAAAACCTCTTTTTCACCGCTCATCGAATTATAAATTCTTAAGCTTTGTTCCTTGTATAATGCCATGAAATCTTCAGATTTGTTATTAGAACGAGGTGTCTAATTTTATATAATCGAGAAATTCTCTCTTCACTTCCTTTTTCTTGAATGCTCCACCGAACTCACTTGTAACGGTACTACTTTCAATATCTCTTATTCCGCGACTGTTCACGCAGAGATGTTTGGCGTCTATAACGCAGGCAACATCTGGAGTTCCTAAGACATTTTGCAGCTCCTGAACGATCTGCATCGTCATTCTTTCCTGAACTTGTGGTCTTTTTGCAAAATAATCTACGATTCTGTTCATTTTGGAAAGGCCTACTACAGTACCATTAGAAATATAAGCAACATGGGCTTTTCCTACTATAGGAAGTAAATGGTGTTCGCAGGTAGAATATACAGTAATGTTTTTTTCCACCAACATTTCACCGTACTGGTATTTATTTTCGAAAGTTGAGGCTTTCGGCTTTCTTCTAGGGTCAAGACCGCCAAAAATTTCATTAACGAACATTTTTGCTACTCTCTGGGGAGTGCCTTTTAAGCTATCATCGGTTAAATCCAATCCAAGTGTATGCATGATACTTCGTACATCTTCGCGAATTTTTTCCATTTTTTCGCTGTCACTAATATCAAATGCATCGTCTCTTAGTGGAGTTTGGGCACTGCTACTTGCGTGAGCATCTCCCATTTCCTCAATTTCATTCAAAATTTTATCTATTTTCATGCTTTTTTGAAAAAGTAGTCGGTTTTACCCGCTTTGACTTGCAAAGATACATATTTATAGCATTTTAGCATGACTGAAAATTGGGTGTCTTTTTCTTATTTAGGTCGAATATTTCCTATTTTGCAAGTAATTAGGGGATTTGGGCATGAAACGAAATTTAAAATTCATTCTGACTTTTACAAGTTTGCTGACTATCTCCCTTTTGCAAGCGCAGGGATCTTTATGCGAAAATATAGAACCTTTCTGTGCAGGAAAC
>CAXPUM010000047.1:0-4121 GCA_964220295.1 Flavobacteriaceae bacterium
AGAGACAATCCAATCAGTTAGGCCCTTCCGATTGGTATGATGATTATAATTCTGCGTTTTTTGTCAATTCAAAAACTGATACCATTCCGATATATAATAAATCAAAACTGGTTGTCGGCGTTGAAAATTTTCCTTATCAAAGTGTATTAAAACCTATTCTTGGAGATGTAATGATCGATCTTGGAGGAACGGTAGCGATGAAAACTACTCAGCCCAATCGCGAAGTTTTTTATTTAAAAGATTCCGTTGCGACCGCTCCGATTATTTGCTATGAATCGGTTTATGGTGATTATGTAACTGGATACGTCAACAATGGAGCTAATTTTCTAAGCATCATCACGAATGACGCCTGGTGGGGTGATACGCAAGGTCATAAACAGCATTTGAGCTATGCCAGGCTGAGAGCTATTGAAAGTCATAAATATGTTGCACGTAGTGCCAACACGGGGATTTCAGCTATCATAAATGATCGTGGAGATATCATTAAAACGCTGGAATACGAAAAACAAGGGACTATTTCCGGGAAAATTGGTATTAATCGAGATATAACTTTTTACGACCAATACGGAAATTATCTGGCCCGAATTGCACAGTTTCTGGCACTATTCATATTCCTCTTTGCGATCGTGAAATATCGAAGAACCCGTCCGGGAGCCTGATTATTGTCCGCGGAAGAATATCACGGTACTGAGCGTTTTCAGAAGAATGCTTAAATCAAGAAATATTCCACGATGTTTAATATAATATAAGTCATACTGGAGCTTTTCCAGGCTATCGTCAAAACTATCACCATAATTTGCCATAACCTGGGCCCATCCTGTAAGACCAGGTTTTACGACATGACGCGTTTCATAGAAAGGAATCATTTCTGATAATTGTTGCACGAAAATCGGTCTTTCAGGTCTGGGTCCAATCAGACTCATATCACCTTTAAGAATATTGTAAAACTGCGGTATTTCATCTATTCGAGCTCTGCGTAAAAATTTTCCAAATTTGGTCACCCGGTAATCGTTTTTCTGCGCAAATTGAGGACCGGCTAGTTCAGCATCTTTTACCATGGTACGCAACTTAACGATCCTGAAAATACTTCCGAATTTTCCCACCCGTTCCTGCCTGTAAAATAATTTTCCGCGATTAGCAATTAGGTTACCAATAAGCACTAAAGGAAGAAAAATTACTCCACATAATAAACCTAAAATGGCAATAAGAATATCAAAAATTCGAAAAATGAATAGGTAAAATTTATTCTGATTACTTCGACTAAAAGGGAAATATTTATAAAAATCCTTATCCACATTCTGAACCGGAATACGTTGGGTGATTTCTTCGTAAACCTGAGTATAATCTCTTATAGGAAAACCCTGCTTCAGAAGATAGCTTAATTCATTGTATAGACTGAGCATCAGGCCTTTCTGATAAGCGCTGGCCACAACTATTTCATTGATATGATGTTCCTTGATCGCACTTCGAAGTTGTTCGATTTCAAATCGGATCAATTTTTCCTTATCCAGGCTCGTTTTTAGACTGTAATCGGTATTGACGTAGCCAACGACCAGATAGTTAGGATCTGATTTCTGGAGGGCTTCGGCTATCAGTTTAATATCGAAAGAGTCACCAACGACCAAAACCCGCTTGTAGAAACGTGGTGAGGAAATAAGACTGATATAAAGCGAACGCCAGACCAGTAAAGCGCCTAAAATTGAAATAAAAAAGAAAACAATTTGAAGACGATTTTCCGGAAGACTGGGGGTATAAAATGGTGTTAGAATATAAAATAAAACCACCATACTTGTAGTAAGAATGGTATTCTTTACAACCGAATCGAATCTGTCTGCCTTCTGAAGATCATATAATTCAAAAATATTGGCAAACAAATTAAGGTAAACGAGCAGTACCAGCGTCCAAATCCAGTTGTTTTCATTAATTCGGAAATAGTCAAAACGAAAAATTATTCCGACTACCGCAAGTGTAAGAAGAACACCAGCCATATCAAAAAGGCGCAGAAGTAGTTTGCGCTCGGAAACCTCAAAATGAAAAAGGGGCTTTTTGGACATTGCTGAATATTTCCGGATGGGCTAAAGATAGAGTTTTTAGTGAAGCAACGCTACCCAAAGCTTTTTAACTTTCTCCCACGAAAAACTTTCCTCTACCGTTTTTCTCCCTTTTATTGATAATGTACTGCAAAGTTCTTGATCATGAATTAGCTCAGTTATTTTTTCTAACATGGCTTTCGCATCTTCATCTCCTACCAGCAATCCGTTTGCCCTGTCCTCAATCAAAAAAGACATCCCCCCGACATTCGTAGAAATTACAGGCATCCCTAAAGCCATTGCCTCTAAAACGCTGACAGGCAAATTATCTATTCGGCTAGTATTAATAAAAAGAGATAAAGAATTGCTTAATTCAATCCACTCCTTTCTTTTCAGTTTTCCTGTTAAACGAATATTTAGTTTCTTTTCAAGAATGTAATTTTTTATTTTCTGAAAACTTCCATCTTTATCCGGTCCAACCATGATTAATTCGCTCTCCGGAAAGGTCCTGATCAATTCTTCAAAAACACTTACGGCCATTTGAGGATTGTATGTTTCATCAAATGCTCGAAGCCAGAGAAGTTTTGGCTTAGCTTCTTTTCTTATTTTAAAAGGATAGTAATCTAGAATAACCGAATTTGGAATAACTCTCATATTCTGAAATTTAAACTGATTCAATTGTTGCTGAATGTAAAACGATGGTGCAACATTACAGTTGGCTTTTCTAAATACGTTTAAAACATTTTCTGAACTATTTGATAATCTTCCTGGTAAATTTCCTCCATGAAGGATAAATATGTAGGGAAGTTTCAGTCTTTTAGCCAGCCAGCCACAGCACACCGCATACCAGAAATTCTTTGTACTATAGGTATCAATCAGAATAAGGTCAGACCATTTCCGATATCTAAAAATGGCATATACCATTTCGATAAAACGCAGGATGATATTCTTTTTATCTGAAAAGACTCGAAAATCAATATTTTCAGTTTTTAATTTTCCGGGTAAGGAATCGGCACTAGTGGGAGTAAAACCGTGTTTTTCGAGTTTATTGCCTATGTAAAGTATGTTTCTCATTAAGATAGTAGGCGGTTCCAGTCTTCACGAACCACTTCCCAATCAAATGTTTCAACCTTTTTTCGAGCATTATTTGCGATTGCAATTGCTTTTTCTGGATCATTTAAAAGATCCAAGATGGCGCTGGCCATTTTCTCTGGATTTTCTTCAGTCACCAAAATCCCATCTTTGCCATGATCTATTAACTCTGGCATTCCCCCAACATTGGTGCTAACCACTGGCAAACCTAAACTCATTGCCTCAATCACGCTTATAGGGGTATTATCTATCGAGGTGGTATTGATAAAGAAATCATAATTCTGACTAAGCTTCGCCCATTGTTTCTTTTTTAGTTTACCGGTAAACTTAACATCCAATTGATGCTTTTTTGCCAGCTTTTTACAAGAAATCATACTGCCATCTTTTTCTGGACCAACCATACACATAGAAGCATTAGGAAAATCTTTTTTCAGAATTTGAAGAACCTGAAGAGCCATCATGGGATTGTATCGTTTCTGAAAGCGACGCACCCATAACAACCTTGGCGCGAATTCCTCACGCCTTTTAAAAGGATAATTCTTAGTATTTATAGAATTCGGGATGATCTGAGTGTTTGAAAAACCATTCTGCTGAAAAACACTGTATAAATATTTTGATGGAGCGATATTTATTTTTGCATTTCCGAATAAACTTCGACTAAACTTTTTGGAATTTTCTAAGCGCTCTGGAAGATTACCACCGTGAAGAATCGGAATATAATCTAGTTCTAGAAAATCACATGCTTTACCCACCAGGTAGGCATAATAGAAATTCATTGCGCCATAGGTATCAATAAGAACAATATCGGTAGTATTCTTATATTTTGCGATTAAGGCAAGCATCTCGGCCAGCCTAAGAGCTTTATTATTTCGAGTGGAAGCGGTACGAACGGTATAACCCTCCTTCCGCAGCATTTTACTGAAAAAAGATATATAGGTAGCCGTAAAACTATTGACTTGCAAGTCGTTTCCTATGTACAGGATTCTTTTTTTCATCTAC
>CAXPUM010000048.1:0-37962 GCA_964220295.1 Flavobacteriaceae bacterium
TTGAGGCTGGAGATATTGGTGCAGCTGTTGGTTTTAAAGATATTAAGACAGGAGATACCCTTACAGATCTTGATCATCCAATCGTACTTGAGTCAATGACTTTCCCAGCGCCGGTAATCGGTATCGCGGTGGAGCCTAAGACAAAAGCTGATGTTGAGAAGATGGGTATGGCTCTCGGTAAATTAGCTGAAGAGGATCCTACTTTTACCGTGAAGACTGATGAAGCTTCTGGTCAAACAATTATCTCTGGTATGGGTGAGCTTCACCTGGAGATCATTATCGACCGTATGAAGCGTGAATTCAAAGTTGAAGTAAACGTTGGTGAGCCTCAGGTTGAGTACAAAGAAGCAATCACTAAAAACGCAGATCACAGAGAAGTTTATAAGAAACAGTCTGGTGGTCGTGGTAAGTTTGCTGATATTGTTTTCGAAATGGGACCTGTAGATGCTGATTTTGAAGGAGATGGTCTTCAATTCGTTGATGAAATTAAAGGTGGTCGTATCCCTAAAGAATTTGTTCCTTCTGTACAGAAAGGATTCCAGGAGGCTATGAAAAATGGTCCTCTTGCAGGATTTACGATGGACTCTTTAAAAGTTGTCCTTAAAGATGGATCTTTCCACCCTGTGGATTCCGATCAACTGTCATTCGAATTGGCTGCAAAAATGGGTTACAAAGCTTCTGCTAAGAAAGCTGGAGCCGTAATTCTGGAGCCAATTATGAAAGTAGAAGTTGTTACTCCGGAAGAAAACATGGGAGATATTGTAGGTGACCTTAACAGAAGAAGAGGTCAGGTTAACAATATGAGTGATAGATCTGGTGCGAAGGTAATCAAAGCTGAAGTGCCGCTTTCTGAAATGTTCGGTTATGTAACTACATTAAGAACACTTTCTTCAGGTCGTGCAACTTCAACTATGGAATTCTCTCACTATGCTGAAACTCCTTCAAATATTTCTGAAGAAGTTATCAAAGCAGCTAAAGGAGGAGTTAACGAATAATCTTAGGAAAATGAGTCAAAAAATTAGAATAAAACTAAAATCCTACGATCACAACCTGGTAGACAAGTCTGCTGAAAAGATCGTTAAAACCGTTAAAACTACGGGAGCTGTTGTTACCGGTCCTATTCCGTTACCAACAAACAAGAAGATCTTTACTGTACTGCGTTCTCCACACGTGAACAAAAAATCAAGAGAGCAGTTTGAACTTAGTTCTTACAAAAGACTTCTTGATATCTACAGTTCTTCTTCTAAAACGATCGATGCGTTGATGAAGCTGGAATTACCAAGCGGTGTAGAAGTAGAGATCAAAGTGTGATAAAACAATTTCCGGAAGTTTCGGCTTCCGGTTAACATGTCCCGAGCTGTGTGCGAAGGAAAAACGGTTAAAAATACAATTCAAGGCTGAAATGTATTTTTCGGCCTTAAATTTTTAGAATAAGTAAAACAATTAATAATTAATTAAGTATGTCTGGGTTAATAGGAAAAAAGATCGGCATGACTAGCATTTTCGACGAGAATGGGAAAAACATCCCTTGTACCGTTATTGAAGCTGGTCCATGCGTGGTTACCCAAGTCAGAACCAAAGAGGTTGACGGGTACGAAGCACTTCAACTTGGTTTCGATGACGTAAAGACTGCAAATAAAGCTGCCGCTGGGCACGCCAAAAAAGCAGGAACCGCTGCAAAGCGTAAAGTCGTAGAATTCCAAGGATTTAAAGATGACTTTAAATTGGGTGATGCAATCACTGTAGAACAATTTAAAGAAGGTGAGTTTGTTGACGTTAGTGGCGTTTCTAAAGGAAAAGGCTTTCAGGGTGTTGTAAAAAGACACGGTTTTGGAGGTGTTGGACAGTCCACTCACGGTCAGCACAACCGTTTAAGAGCTCCTGGTTCTATTGGTGCGGCTTCTTATCCTGCGAGAGTATTCAAGGGAATGAAGATGGCCGGAAGAATGGGTGGCGAAAATGTAAAAGTTGAAAACCTTAGAGTTTTGAAAATTGTGGCAGATAAGAATCTTCTTGTTGTTAAAGGATGTGTTCCTGGTCACAAAAACTCTTACGTAATCATCAGTAAGTAATGGAAATAGCAGTTTTAGATATTAAAGGAAAAGAAACAGGCAGAAAAGCAAAGCTTTCTGACTCTGTTTTCGCTATAGAGCCTAACGAACATGCAGTTTACCTAGATGTGAAGCAATATCTTGCTAATCAGCGCCAGGGAACGCATAAGGCAAAGGAAAGAGCTGAGATTGCGGGATCTACTCGTAAGATCAAGAAACAAAAAGGTACTGGTACCGCACGTGCAGGTAGTATTAAATCTCCTGTGTTTAGAGGTGGTGGTCGTATTTTTGGACCAAGACCAAAAGACTATAGTTTCAAATTGAACAAAAGTTTGAAACGTCTTGCCAGAAAATCAGCACTTTCTATGAAGGCTAACGATAAGGCTATAATGGTTGTTGAAGATTTCCAATTCGATGCTCCAAAAACTAAGAATTTCATCGAAGTTCTTCAGTCTCTGGGGATTGAGTCTAAAAAATCTTTGATAGTGTTGGGTGACTCAAATAAAAACGTATATTTGTCGTCGCGCAATTTAAAGACCTCAGAAGTCATAAGTAGCTCAGAATTAAATACTTATAAAATTCTGAATGCTAATAACATCGTCTTTTTAGAAGGTTCTTTAGAAGGAATTGAGTCGAAATTAAGTTAATAAACGTTATGAGCATCTTAATAAAACCTGTTATTACAGAAAAAGCAACTGCAGATAGCGAAATGAATAATCGTTTCACATTTGTAGTTAGTAACAAGGCGAATAAGATTCAGATCAAAGAAGCGATCGAATCGGCTTATGGCGTTTCTGTTACTAAAGTTCGAACTATTAATGTCCGCCCGGATCGTAAAACCAGATACACAAAATCTGGAATGATCACTGGTAAAACTAGTGCTTATAAAAAAGCAATAGTACAGGTGGCGGAAGGTGAAACTATTGATTTATACAGTAATCTCTAAGACTAAAAAATGTCAGTTAGAAAGTTAAAACCAATTACACCTGGTCAGCGTTTTAGAGTAGTTAATGGGTATGACGCCATTACTACTGATAAGCCGGAGAAAAGCCTATTGGCTCCGATCAAAAAGTCAGGTGGTAGAAACAGTCAGGGTAAAATGACCATGCGCTACAAAGGTGGTGGTCACAAAAGACGTTACCGAGTTATCGATTTCAAACGTGACAAGCAGGGAATTCCTGCTACTGTTGCAACTATTGAATACGATCCAAATAGAACGGCCTTTATCGCTTTATTGAACTATCAGGACGGCGAAAAGAGGTATGTCATTGCTCAGAATGGGCTTCAGGTAGGGCAAAATATTGTTTCAGGACACGATACTGTCGCTCCTGAAATTGGAAATGCTATGCCTTTGGCAAATATTCCACTGGGTACTATTGTTTCTTGTATCGAGCTTAGAGCTGGTCAAGGTGCTGTGATGGCACGTAGTGCTGGAGCTTTTGCTCAACTTCTTGCAAGAGAAGGAAAATATGCTACCATCAAATTGCCTTCAGGTGAGATCAGAAGAGTTCTTGCAACTTGTATGGCGACGATTGGAGCAGTGTCTAACAGTGACCATCAGCTACTTATCTCTGGTAAAGCAGGTAGAAAACGCTGGTTAGGTATAAGACCAAGAACAAGACCAGTAGCGATGAACCCAATAGATCACCCAATGGGTGGTGGTGAAGGTAGAGCTTCAGGAGGTCATCCAAGATCTAGAAAAGGTCTTCCTGCTAAAGGATTCAAGACCCGTTCTAAGACTAAAGCGAGTAACAAGTATATTGTAGAACGCAGAAAGACTAGAAAGAAAAAATAAGATATGGCACGTTCATTAAAAAAAGGACCTTTCGTTCACTATAAGCTGGAGCAAAAAGTTGCCCAGAATGTTGAGTCTGGAAAGAAAGCCGTGATCAAAACCTGGTCTCGCGCTTCTATGATTACTCCAGATTTCGTTGGACAAACCATCGCTGTGCATAATGGGAAACAATTTGTTCCTGTATACGTAACAGAAAATATGGTAGGTCATAAATTAGGAGAATTTTCACCAACACGTTCTTTTAGAGGACACGCTGGTGCGAAAAATAAAGGTAGAAAATAATTGAAGCTATGGGAGTTCGTAAAAGAGAAAGAGCAGAGCAAATTAAAGAAGCCAAGCAACAGGTAGCTTTTGCTAAGTTGAATAACTGCCCTACTTCGCCAAGAAAGATGCGTTTAGTTGCGGATCTGGTAAGAGGAGAGAAAGTAGAAAAAGCGCTTCATATTTTGAAATTCAGCAAAAAAGAAGCATCAAATCGTTTAGAGAAGCTTTTGCTTTCAGCTATTGCCAACTGGCAGGCTAAAAACGAAGATGCTAGTATTGAAGATGCTGAGTTGTTCGTGAAAGAGATTCGTGTAGATGGTGGAAGTATGTTGAAGAGACTTCGTCCAGCACCACAGGGTCGAGCACACAGAATTAGAAAGAGATCCAATCACGTAACATTGGTGCTTGGAGCAAACAATAATACACAAAGCTAAGAGAGAGTATGGGACAAAAAACAAATCCAATCGGAAATCGCCTTGGTATCATCAGAGGATGGGAATCTAACTGGTATGGAGGAAACGACTACGGCGATAAATTAGCCGAAGACGATAAGATTAGAAAGTATATCCATGCACGTCTTTCTAAAGCTAGTGTTTCTCGTGTAATCATTGAGCGTACACTGAAGCTTGTAACCGTTACTATCACCACTGCCAGACCTGGTATCATTATCGGTAAAGGTGGACAGGAGGTAGACAAGCTAAAAGAAGAGCTTAAAAAGATTACCGACAAGGAAGTTCAAATTAACATCTTTGAAATTAAAAGGCCAGAACTTGATGCTCACCTTGTAGCAGCAAGTGTAGCAAGACAAATAGAGAACCGTATCTCTTATCGTCGTGCGATCAAAATGGCTATCGCGGCTGCTATGAGAATGAACGCCGAAGGAATCAAAATTGAGATTTCCGGTCGTTTAAACGGTGCTGAAATGGCACGTTCAGAATCATACAAAGATGGTAGAATCCCTTTGTCAACTTTTAGGGCTGATATTGACTATGCTTTAGTAGAAGCTCATACTACCTATGGTAGATTGGGAGTTAAAGTATGGATCATGAAAGGTGAGGTATACGGAAAAAGAGAGCTTTCGCCTCTTGTTGGCCTTGCTAAGAACCAAGGAAAGAAATCCGGTGCCGGACGTGGAGGAAATAAATCCCGTCGTAGAAAGTAATTTTTTAAAGTAAAGAAAAATGTTACAACCTAAAAGAACAAAATACCGTAAGCAACAGAAAGGCCGTATGAAGGGAAATGCTCAAAGAGGGCATAGACTTTCAAATGGTACTTTTGGAATCAAATCTATGGATTCCAGCTTCGTGACCGCGCGCCAGATTGAAGCTGCGCGTATTGCCGCTACCCGTTACATGAAAAGGGAAGGTTCTATCTGGATTAAGATTTTCCCAGATAAGCCTATCACTAAGAAGCCTCTAGAGGTACGTATGGGTAAAGGTAAAGGTAACGTAGAGTACTGGGCAGCCGTTGTGAAACCAGGAAGAATTATGTTTGAAATTGGTGGTGTACCAATGGATATTGCTAAAGAGGCATTACGCCTTGCAGCACAGAAACTTCCAGTGAGAACTAAATTTGTTGTAGCTAGAGATTATCAAGAATAATTTTTTTGAATTATGAAACAATCAGAAGTAAAAGAATTGTCTGTTGCAGAATTGCAAGAAGAGCTTGGTAAGTCTCGTAAAGCTTACGCAGATTTGAAAATGGCTCATGCTGTATCGCCACTTGAAAACCCTATTCAGTTAAGATCTGAAAGAAGAAAAGTTGCGAGACTGGCCACAGAGTTAACTAAAAGAGAACAACAATAATTGTTATTCTGCTGAAAGATGGAAAAAAGAAACTTAAGAAAAGAGCGTATAGGTGTTGTTACAAGTAACAAAATGCAGAAATCAATCGTGGTTTCTGAAGTGAAAAAAGTAAAACACCCTATGTATGGAAAATTCGTTTTAAAAACGAAGAAATACGTAGCACACGACGAAAATAATGACTGCAACGAAGGTGATACTGTAAAGATCATGGAAACACGACCTTTAAGTAAATCTAAATGTTGGAGATTAGTAGAAATAATTGAAAGAGCGAAGTAATCATGGTACAACAAGAATCCAGACTAAAAGTAGCAGATAACACCGGAGCCAAGTCAGTTTTGACTATCCGTGTGTTGGGAGGTACAAAGAAAAGGTACGCTTCAGTTGGTGATAAGATCGTTGTGAGTGTTAAAGAAGCCACTCCAAACGGAAACATCAAAAAAGGAGCTGTGTCTACAGCTGTAGTTGTCCGTACCACGAAAGAAGTGCGCAGACCAGACGGATCTTATATTCGTTTTGATGATAATGCATGTGTGCTTCTGAACCCTCAGGGAGAGATGCGCGGAACTCGTGTATTTGGACCTGTAGCGCGTGAACTTCGTGATAAGCAATTCATGAAAATTGTATCATTGGCACCTGAAGTGCTTTAATACATTAAGAAAATGACAAAGCTTAAAATTAAATCAGGAGATACTGTTCGTGTTATTGCCGGAGACCATAAAGGTCAGGAAGGTAAAGTACAGAAAGTACTTCGTGATAAAAATAAAGCCATCGTGGAAGGAATCAATATGATTTCTAAACATGAAAAGCCTAGCGCTCAGAATCCACAAGGTGGTATTAAAGAGAAGGAAGCTCCTATCCATATTTCTAACCTGGCACTTATCGACAAGAACGGTAATACAACCAGAGTTGGTTATAAAGAAGAAGATGGGAAGAAAGTAAGATTTTCTAAAAAATCTAATGAAGTAATTTAGTTATGGCATACGTACCAAGACTTAAACAGGAATACAATGAGCGTGTGAAGAACGCGCTTAGCGAGGAATTCAGTTACGCTAACGTAATGGAAATCCCAAAACTTGAGAAGATCGTCATCAGCCGTGGTGTTGGTGGTGCTGTAGCCGATAAGAAGCTTATCGATCACGCTGTTGATGAATTATCAGCAATTAGTGGTCAAAAAGCAGTAGCTACGATTTCCAAGAAAGACGTTGCGTCATTTAAGCTTCGTAAAGGGATGCCAATTGGTGCTAAAGTTACTTTACGTGGATATAGAATGTACGAATTCTTAGATAGACTGATAACTACCGCGTTGCCGCGTGTACGTGATTTTAATGGTATCAAATCTAATGGATTTGATGGAAGAGGTAATTACAACCTTGGTGTAACCGAGCAGATTATCTTCCCAGAGATCGACATTGATGCAGTAAACAGAATTGCTGGTATGGATATCACATTCGTTACTTCTGCCAATACCGATAAGGAAGCAAAAGCATTGTTAACCGAATTAGGATTACCTTTTAAAAAGAATTAATTATGGCTAAAGAATCAATGAAAGCCCGCGAGGTGAAGAGACAAAAGTTGGTTAAGAAGTATGCCAAAAAACGTCAAGAGCTTAAAGAAGCTGGTGACTGGGAGGCTCTTCAAAAATTACCAAAAAACTCTTCTCCAGTTCGTTTGCACAACCGTTGTAAATTAACCGGAAGGCCAAAAGGGTATATGAGACAATTTGGAATTTCTCGAGTAATGTTCAGAGAAATGGCCAATAACGGGTTAATTCCAGGGGTTAAAAAAGCTAGCTGGTAAGACTATTTGATAACTGGAA
Source organism: Flavobacteriaceae bacterium (assembly GCA_964220295.1). GTDB lineage: Bacteria > Bacteroidota > Bacteroidia > Flavobacteriales > Flavobacteriaceae > Christiangramia. The sequence continues at coordinate 7,732 of CAXPUM010000048.1, forward strand.
GCAGGTTCCAAAATAGAGAAAACCACTTCCGCAAATTATAATAAATGAATACAGATCCTATTGCAGATTATCTAACAAGAATCAGGAACGCAAACGCGGCAAATCACCGTGTTGTGGAGATTCCTGCTTCCAATGTTAAGAAAGAGATCACCAAAATTTTATTCGATCAAGGATACATTCTTAGTTACAAGTTTGATGATAGTTCCGCTCAGGGAAGCATCAAAATCGCTCTGAAGTATGATAAACTTACTAAAGAGCCGGTAATCAAGAAAATTCAAAGAATAAGTAAACCTGGTTTACGTAAGTATGCCGGCTCTAAAGACATTCCAAGGATCCTTAACGGTCTTGGTGTAGCTATCGTTTCCACTTCTCACGGTGTGATGACCGGGAAGCAAGCGAAAGCTGAAAACGTTGGTGGAGAGGTATTGTGTTACGTATACTAAAAAGACGAAAAAGATGTCAAGAATAGGTAAAAACCCAATTACGATTCCAGAAGGTGTAACAGTAGATTACAAGGATGGTTTTGTAACGGTAAAAGGAAAATTGGGAGAGCTGAAGCAAGAGATTACAGATATCGATGTGAAAGTCGAAGATAATGTAATCACTTTCGAACGTTCTTCAGAAAAAAGTGATCAAAAAGCAAAACATGGTCTTTACCGTGCTTTGGTGAACAATATGATTGAAGGAGTGACTGAAGGCTTTACAAAATCTCTTGAATTAGTTGGTGTGGGTTACCGTGCTAGCAATCAGGGAAACAAGCTTGATATTGCTGTTGGTTATTCTCACAATATTGTGATAGATTTGGCTCCTGAAGTTAAAGTGGAGACTGTTACTGAGAAAGGTAAGAATCCTGTGGTGAAACTTACTTCTCATGATAAACAACTTGTTGGACAGGTGGCTGCAAAGATTCGTTCTTTCAGAAAACCTGAGCCTTACAAAGGAAAAGGTATCAAGTTCGTTGGTGAACAATTAAGAAGAAAAGCAGGTAAATCAGCTTAATAAAAATTAATTATGGCAGTTTCAAAACAAGATAGAAGAAATAAAATCAGAAAACGTATCCGTAAGGATATCGTTGGAACTGAGAGCCGTCCAAGATTATCTGTTTTCCGAAGCAATAAAGAGATTTATGCGCAGATCATCGACGACGTAGAAGGAAAGACCCTGGCGTCAGCTTCTTCTAGAGATAAAGACATCGCTGATGCTTCTAACAAACAGGAGCAGGCAACAATGGTAGGAAAAGCTATTGCTGAAAAAGCGAAAAAAGCCGGAATAGATACAATCTCTTTTGATAGAGGTGGTTATTTATATCACGGAAGAGTTAAATCATTAGCAGAAGGTGCTCGCGAAGGAGGACTAAAATTCTAAAAAGATATGTATCAAGATTATAAAAACGTAGAACATGTAAAGCCAGGAGGTCTTGAATTAAAAGACCGTTTGGTTGGAGTACAACGTGTTACTAAGGTTACAAAAGGTGGTAGAGCATTTGGTTTTTCTGCTATTGTAGTAGTAGGAGATGAAAATGGCGTTGTTGGCCAAGGACTTGGAAAGTCCAAAGAGGTTGCAGATGCTATTTCTAAGGCTGTTGAAGATGCAAAGAAGAACCTTGTTAGAATTCCTCTTCATAAAGGAACGCTACCTCACGAACAAAAAGGTAAGTACGGTGGAGCAAGAGTATTGCTTATGCCTGCTGCAACTGGTACCGGGATCATCGCAGGTGGTGCAATCCGTGCGGTATTAGAGTCAGTAGGAGTACACGATGTACTTTCTAAGAATCAGGGTTCATCAAACCCTCACAACGTTGTTAAAGCTACTTTTGATGCCTTATTACAATTAAGAAGTGCCGAAACTGTTGCAAAGCAGAGAGGAATTTCTTTGGAAAAGGTATTTAAAGGATAAATCAAGGAAAAGATGGGAAAGATTAAAGTTACAAAAACAAAAAGCGCCATCAACCGTACAAAGAACCAGAAACGTATTCTTGAGTCTCTAGGGCTAAGAAAAATGGGTCAAACGGTTGAGCATGACGATACGCCAAACATCCTTGGTATGGTAAATAAAGTTAAACACTTAGTTTCTGTAGAAGAAACAAAATAATATCTCTCATGGATTTAAGTAACTTAAAACCTGCAGAAGGTTCAGTTAAAAGAAATAGCAAGCGTGTAGGTCGCGGAGAAGGTTCTGGTAAGGGTGGTACTTCCACTCGTGGACACAAAGGGGCTAAATCACGTTCTGGTTATTCTAAGAAGATCGGTTTCGAAGGTGGGCAAATGCCATTGCAGAGACGTGTTCCTAAGTTTGGTTTCAATAACAGAAATCGTAAAGAATATCAGGGGATTAACCTTGATACGCTACAAACGCTTGTAGACAATGGTAGAATTAAAGATACTGTTGATATGGATGTGCTTGTAGAAAACGGTCTGGCTGGAAGAAACGAACTGGTAAAGATATTAGGTAGAGGTGAATTAAAGGCAAAGTTGAAAGTATCTGTTCATAAATTTACGGCCTCAGCGAAAGAAGCTATTGAAGCTGCCGGAGGTGAAGTTGTTACTTTATAATAGATATCCACATGAAATTCATCAATACGATTAAAAATATTTGGAAAATCGAGGAGCTAAAAAATCGAATTTTAGTTACCCTCGGTTTGCTTTTAGTGTATCGTTTCGGTGCACAGGTGGTACTTCCAGGTATCGATGCCGCTCAACTTTCTAATCTTGCAACTCAGACTGAAAATGGGTTGCTTGGTTTGTTGAACGCATTTACCGGTGGTGCTTTCTCAAATGCTTCAGTTTTCGCATTGGGAATTATGCCGTATATCTCGGCTTCGATTGTAGTTCAGCTGATGGGAATTGCGATTCCTTATCTTCAGAAGTTACAGAAAGAAGGGGAGAGTGGAAGAAAAAAGATTAACCAGATCACAAGATGGTTAACTATTGCCATTACGCTGGTACAAGGGCCAGGTTATATTTATAACCTGTTTGCCACACTACCGTCTGAAGCGTTTTTGCTTGGTGATAACATTACGTTCATCGTTTCTTCTGTAATTATTCTTACAACCGGTACCATCTTCGCGATGTGGCTGGGTGAGAAGATTACTGATAAGGGTATCGGTAACGGGATCTCTCTTTTAATTATGGTTGGGATCATCGCCAGAATGCCTTTGGCCTTCGTTCAGGAATTCGCTTCAAGAGTTTTTGAATCTAACGGTGGTTTGATCATGATTTTGATTGAACTAGTAATCTGGTTTGCGGTTATCATGGCATGTGTATTGCTCGTGATGGCTGTAAGACAAATTCCTGTTCAGTATGCCAGAAGAACGGCATCTGGAGGATATGAGAAGAATGTGTTTGGTTCCAGACAGTATATACCACTTAAATTGAATGCTTCTGGTGTTATGCCAATCATTTTTGCTCAGGCAATTATGTTCATTCCTGTGGCAGTAGCGGGTCTTTCAGACTCAGATGCAGCCCAGGGAGTAACGGCAGCATTCCAGAATATTTTCGGATTCTGGTATAATCTGGTTTTCGCTCTATTGATTATAATTTTTACATATTTCTATACAGCGATCACCGTTCCAACAAATAAAATGGCTGATGATCTAAAACGTAGTGGTGGTTTTATTCCTGGTATTCGTCCAGGTAGTGAAACTTCTGAATACTTAGATCGCATCATGTCTCAAATAACGCTTCCAGGATCTATGTTCCTGGCTTTAATTGCAGTGTTCCCTGCGATTGTTTATTCCTTACTTGGTGTTCAGCAAGGATGGGCGTTGTTCTTTGGAGGTACCTCGCTTTTAATTTTAGTTGGAGTTGCGATAGATACTATGCAGCAGGTTAATTCTTACTTGTTGAATAGACACTATGATGGATTAATGAAAACAGGTAAAAACAGAAAAGCAGTAGCTTAATTATGGCAAAACAACCACCAATTGAACAGGACGGAACTATTATTGAAGCATTATCAAATGCAATGTTCCGCGTAGAATTGGAGAATGGCCACGTTGTAACGGCCCATATCTCTGGTAAGATGAGAATGCATTACATTAAATTGTTACCAGGAGATAAGGTGAAACTGGAAATGAGTCCTTATGATTTAAGTAAGGCTCGAATAACTTACAGATACTAAAAAGTAATTTTCAGGAGTTTATAAATTTTTTATACTTTTGCACTCTGAAAAATTTATGACGCCTAAATTTCACGGAATGGGATAACTCCCTGCCGGTGAACAAAAAACAGATAAGATGAAAGTTAGAGCATCAATAAAAAAGAGAAGTGCCGACTGCAAGATTGTTCGCAGGAAAGGGCGCCTTTACGTAATTAACAAGAAGAATCCCAAGTTTAAACAAAGACAAGGCTAATTATGGCAAGAATAGCAGGGGTTGACATACCTAAACAAAAGCGAGGAGTTATAGCATTGACCTATATCTTCGGTATTGGCAAAAGCAGAGCTCAGGAAATCCTGGCTGCAGCCAAAGTTGATGAAAGCAAAAAAGTTTCAGACTGGGACGATGACGAGATCGGTAAGATTCGTGAAGCTGTTGGTCAATATACCATTGAAGGTGAATTGCGTACTGAAGTTCAAATGAGTATTAAGCGTCTAATGGATATTGGATGTTACAGAGGTATTCGTCACAGAGCTGGTTTACCACTTAGAGGACAGCGTACTAAGAATAACTCTAGAACTCGTAAAGGAAGAAGAAAAACAGTTGCTAACAAGAAAAAAGCAACTAAATAGTAAGTAGTATGGCAAAGAAAGCAAATCCAAAAGCTAAAACTCAGAAGAAACGTAAAGTAATCGTTGAGTCAAACGGTGAAGCACACGTAACTGCTTCTTTCAACAACATCATTATTTCCCTTACTAATAAAAAAGGAGATGTTGTAGCATGGTCATCTGCAGGAAAGATGGGCTTTAGAGGATCTAAGAAAAATACTCCTTATGCTGCGCAGCTGGCTGCTGAAGATGCTTCTAAAGTAGCTCACGAAGCTGGATTGCGTAAAGTGAAGGTTTACGTAAAAGGTCCTGGAAATGGTAGAGAGTCGGCAATCCGTTCTATCCACAATAGTGGTATTGAAGTAACAGAGATTGTAGATATTACTCCACTTCCACACAATGGTTGTCGTCCACCAAAGAGACGTAGAGTTTAAGAATTTAATAATTAGGAGAGGAATTAGATTATCGAAGGACTAATGCCTTAATTCATAATCCCTTTTCAAAACAACAATAGTAATGGCAAGATATACTGGTCCAAAAACCAAAATTGCTCGAAAGTTCGGTGAACCAATTTTCGGTGACGACAAATCTTTCGAAAAAAGAAATTATCCTCCGGGACAGCACGGGAACAACCGTCGTCGTGGAAAAAAATCGGAATATGCTATCCAGTTAATGGAAAAGCAAAAAGCGAAGTATACTTATGGTATTCTTGAGCGCCAGTTCCGTAATATGTTCGAAAAAGCTACCCGTTCTCAGGGAATTACCGGTGAGGTATTATTACAGCTTTGTGAGAGCCGTTTAGACAATGTGGTGTACCGTATGGGTGTTGCTCCTTCAAGAAGAGCGGCTCGTCAGTTAGTAGGTCACCGTCATATCACTGTTAACGGTGAGATCGTGAACATTCCATCTTACCACCTAAAGGCTGGTGATGTTATTGGAGTTAGAGAAAAGTCTAAATCTTTAGGTGTAATCCAAGAGTCACTAAGCAACAATAGCGCTGTTTACGAATGGTTATCTTGGAATTCAGATAAGAAAGAAGGAACATTTGTTTCTGTACCAGGAAGAGTTCAGATTCCTGAAAATATCAATGAACAATTCATCGTCGAATTATATTCGAAATAATAATTCACACAGAAGTCGAAATATGGCATTACTAAATTTTCAAAAGCCCGATAAAGTTATAATGATTGATTCAACCGATTTCGAGGGGAAATTTGAATTTCGCCCTTTGGAACCGGGATATGGATTAACCGTTGGTAACGCTTTAAGACGAGTGCTTTTATCTTCTTTGGAAGGTTTCGCGATCACTTCAGTACGTATTGAAGGTGTAGATCACGAATTCTCTACCATCTCCGGAGTTGTGGAAGATGTTACTGAAATAGTATTAAATCTTAAGCAAATCCGTTTCAAAAGACAGATAGATGAGATCGATAACGAATCGGTAACCATTTCAGTTTCGGGAGAAGAGCAGCTAACTGCCGGTCACTTCCAGAAATTTATATCAGGATTCCAGGTTCTTAATCCAGATCAAATCATTTGTCACATGGATAAGAAAGTGAGCCTTAATATGGAGATCACTATCGAAAAAGGTAGAGGTTATGTTCCTGCTGAGGAGAACAAAAAGCCAAACGCGCCTCTTGGAACAATTTTCACCGACTCTATCTATACTCCAATTAAAAATGTGAAGTATAGCATTGAAAACTATCGTGTGGAGCAAAAGACCGATTACGAGAAATTAGTTTTTGAAATTATTTCTGACGGTTCTATTCATCCAAAAGATGCGTTAACTGAAGCAGCCAAAACACTTATTCACCACTTTATGTTATTCTCTGATGAGAGAATCACATTAGAGGCCGATGAAATAGCTCAGACTGAAACTTATGATGAAGAATCTCTTCACATGAGACAGCTTCTCAAAACGAAGTTGGTAGATCTTGATCTTTCTGTGAGAGCGCTAAATTGCCTTAAAGCTGCTGAAGTGGATACCTTAGGGGATCTAGTTTCTTACAATAAGAACGATTTGATGAAGTTTAGAAACTTCGGAAAAAAATCGCTTACTGAATTGGAAGAACTGGTAAGCAACAAAGGTCTGAACTTCGGTATGGATCTTTCAAAATATAAATTAGATAAAGACTAGTTGTAGCCTTTACAAGCTGCATAATATTTAACCATCATATTTTGCTCCTCAAAGTGGGTCGCAGCAAGATGATGAAACAAAAAACGTCATGAGACACGGAAAAAAAATAAACCATTTAGGTAGAAAAACAGCCCACCGTAAGGCAATGCTTGCGAATATGGCTTGTTCCCTAATTGAGCACAAACGCATCAACACAACTGTAGCGAAAGCAAAAGCGCTAAAAGTTTTTGTTGAGCCAATGATTACCAAGTCTAAAGAAGACACAACTCATAATAGACGTGTTGTTTTCAGTAAACTTCGTAGCAAGGAAGCAGTTAGCGAATTGTTCCGCGAAGTTGCTCCTAAAGTTGGAGATCGTCCAGGAGGATATACCAGAGTAATTAAACTTGGTAGTCGTCTTGGGGATGCAGCTGAAATGGCAATGATCGAACTGGTAGATTATAATGAAACTTACGGTGTGGATAAACCGAAGAAGAAAAAATCTACACGTCGTGCTGGTAAGAAAACTTCTGATGCTCCTGCAACCGAAAAGAAAGCAGCTGCTCCTAAGAAGGAAGAGACCAAAAAAGAAGAGCCTAAAGCTGAAAAGGCTGAAGACAAAAAAGCTGATAGCAAAAAAGATGATAAAAAAGAAGAATAGAAATGCTTCTGATTTTAATCTAATATTTAAAAGGATAAACTTTTTCGGTTTATCCTTTTTTTATACCCTTTTGAGAACAAAAACTTTTAATTTTACAGCAACAACAATACAACTATGAAATATCAGGCACGTAAAAAAGCGCTTATTTTACTGGAGGACGGTACTATTTTCTACGGAAAAGCCATTGGAGACAAAGATGGCTCGGCAGTTGGAGAAGTTTGTTTCAACACCGGTATGACAGGCTACCAGGAAATTTTCACTGATCCTTCCTATTACGGTCAGTTAATGGTAACTACCAACGCTCATATTGGTAATTATGGAACAAACAAGGACGAAAATGAATCAGACAAAGCGAAAATCGCTGGTTTGATCTGTAAAAATTTTAGTTACACACAATCACGACCAGCGGCAGATCAGACTCTTTTAGAGTTTTTGGATGACAGTAACCTTTTTGCTATTTCTGATGTGGATACCCGTGCACTGGTTACATACATCCGTGAAAATGGAGCGATGAATGCGATCATTTCTACTGATGTTGAGAATATTGAAGGACTAAAGCAGGAGCTGGCAAAAGTACCAAATATGGATGGCTTGGAACTGGCTTCAAAAGTTTCGGTAAAAGAACCGTACTATTTTGGCGAAGAGAGCGCGAAATATAAAATTGCTGCTTTAGATGTGGGTATTAAGAAAAATATTCTCCGCAATTTGGCTAAAAGAGATGCCTATATTAAGGTTTTTCCATACGATGCTACTTACGCGGAAATGAAAGAATGGAATCCTGATGGATACTTTTTATCAAATGGACCTGGGGATCCTCAGCCGCTGGAAAGCGCCATTTCGGTAACAAAGCAGATAATAGAAAATGATCACCCGTTGTTTGGTATTTGCTTGGGCCACCAGATTATCGCTCTTGCAAATGGTATTCAGACATATAAAATGCATCATGGACATAGAGGTATTAACCATCCTGTTAAAAATATGGTTACCGGTAAAGGAGAGATCACTTCACAAAACCACGGGTTTTCAGTAGATAAGGAGCAAACTGAAAACCATCCAGATGTGGAAGTTACCCATGTGTGCTTAAACGATGGAACGGTTGGTGGACTGGCTATGAAAAGTAAAAATGTCTTTTCTATACAGTATCACCCAGAAGCAAGTCCTGGACCACATGATGCCAGTTATTTATTTGATGAATTTATTGAGCGGTTATCGCGATAATACTTTCAGCTTTATTAAGAGTACAGAGCCTCCATTCGGAGGCTTTTTTTATTAACGCTTGGCTCTATAAATTTTTGCTTATTGCTTAATTTAAGGCTAGATTGTTATTTATTCGTCAATTTTAATTTAAATGAAACACATCTTCCTACTAATCCTGTTATTTTCAGGAATACATCTTTCTGCTCAAAATAAAACCCCTTCAGGCAGTAAATCGTCTCAACGTGATACGGAGAATCAATTTTCAATTAATCTTCTTCCACCGTCATTAGAGTACGAAATATCAGTAGGAAATAAATCTACTATCGATTTGCTTGCCGGATCTGGATTTCTATATCGATATAATTTTGAAGATTTTGGATTGGAATTTTTTCCTCTTTTTCAGGCGCAATACCGTTACTATTACAATTTTGCCAGGAGATTGAAGAAAGGAAAAACAATTAATAATAATAGCGGAAATTACGTAACGGCTAGTCTTTTTCTAGAGTTTAATAATAGCGAATTAAGAGGACTCATCGGTCCCGCCTGGGGTTTGCAACGTGTCTATGGAAGGCATTTTAAATTGAACTTTAATGTGGGCGAAGGATATGGTTTCAATAGCGTGGATTCCTATTTGGGAACTATTATAAGTTTGCAGTTAGGGTTCAAACTTGGAAAATAAACTACTTGAAAACATAGTCTTTGATAAGGCCATTTTCATATTGAGTATAAGAATCATAAATATTTCTTCTTTCAGTTAAATAGGCTTTATGAATCTTACATTTTCTGAAATAGCTGAAAATGACACTGCTTCCAGTGAGCATGGGCTCTGATAAAATTTAAATCAAATTCCCAAATTTCTGAATATTCGATGTTTTCCGTTTTTCGTTTTTTCGAAAACGTTTGAAATGGAATTAGCGTTATAAATGCCTTAAAACTACCATGTTCACTCGCTATTTAGCTTTGCTATTCGTATCTTGCAGGGAATTCAATTAACTAATTAAGAAAAATTATGAGTGCGATTTTAGATATTCACGCCCGACAAATATTTGACTCACGTGGTAACCCAACAGTAGAAGTTGATGTAGTTACTGAAAACGGAATCATGGGCCGCGCAGCGGTACCTTCTGGAGCTTCTACCGGAGAGCATGAAGCTGTGGAGCTTCGTGACGGTGGTAAAGACTACATGGGTAAGGGTGTTTCTAAAGCGGTTGAAAATGTAAACGGTGAGATCGCCGATAGACTTCTTGGATTTTCAGTTTTTGAACAAAACCTGATTGACCAAACAATGCGCGATCTTGATGGAACTCCAAACAAATCGAAGCTGGGAGCGAATGCTATTCTAGGTGTTTCTCTGGCAGTTGCCAAAGCCGCGGCTAATGAACTTGGAATGCCACTTTACCGTTATGTTGGTGGAGTAAACGCCAACACCCTTCCGGTACCAATGATGAATATTATTAATGGTGGTTCCCACAGTGATGCTCCTATCGCTTTTCAGGAGTTTATGATCATGCCGGTAAAAGCTAAAGATTTTAGTCATGCTATAAAAATGGGTACGGAGATCTTCCATAACCTTAAAAAAGTTCTTCACGACAGAGGTTTGAGTACAGCCGTTGGTGATGAAGGTGGTTTTGCTCCAACACTCGATGGAACTGAGGATGCGCTGGATACCATTTTAAAAGCAATTGAAAAGTCAGGTTACAAACCTGGAGATGAAGTAATGATCGCCTTAGATTGTGCGGCAGCCGAATTCTTTGTAAATGGTAAGTACGACTATACTAAATTTGAAGGAGATAAAGGAAAAGTTAGAAATAGTGAAGAGCAGGCAGAATATCTTGCAGAGCTGGCTTCTAAATATCCAATTATTTCGATTGAAGACGGAATGGATGAGAACGACTGGGATGGTTGGAAAGCTTTAACTGATAAAGTTGGAGATAAAGTTCAGCTTGTTGGTGATGATCTATTTGTAACGAATGTTGAAAGACTTTCTCGCGGTATTTCTGAAAACATTGCAAACTCGATCCTTATTAAAGTAAACCAGATCGGTACTTTAACCGAAACCATTGCTGCTGTAAACATGGCGCATAATGCCGGTTACACTTCTGTAATGTCTCACCGTTCAGGGGAAACTGAAGATAATACCATTGCAGATCTTGCTGTTGCGCTGAATACGGGGCAGATCAAGACTGGTTCAGCATCTCGTAGTGATCGTATGGCAAAATACAACCAGTTGCTTCGTATTGAGGAGGAGCTTGGTGATGTAGCCTATTATCCACAGGAAAATGCATTTAAGATTAAATAAATTTTTATCAGCTATAACAGAAAGCCTCCTATTGGGAGGCTTTTTTTGTTGCCAATTTCTCAAATTATCTCATATTTAATTAACAATTCTTTAATTAAATAAAATGGGCGAAAGCAGCTATATTATTTAAATTCAGCTAATCAACCAATCATAATGAATACCCGATTTTTATTTGTAGCTGCTGAAAATGATGCGATCCCAAAATGTAAAGCTGGAGGAATGGGAGATGTGGTACGAGACGTTCCACGTCAAATCGCTTCTCGCGGAGATGAGGCCTGCGTCGTTTGTCCTTCTTATTCCAGATTACACCTGGAAGGTTCAAAAATAACAGATATAAATTTTGTTTTTAGAGGTCAGCCCCATCAAGCAGAAGTTTTTGAGGTTCCTGGCAAAAAGGAACTTTCTAGGATCAGACATTTCGTAATCCATCATCCCGATATCAAATCTGGTGATATTGCACACATTTATTTTAACGATCCAGAGCAGCCGTTTTTTACCGACGCCAATATGTTTTCCCTATTTTGTACTGCAGTAGGTGCAGCGATTAGGGAAGAAGTTTTCGGAAAGATTGATATTTGTCATTTACATGACTGGCATACCAGCATGCTACTATTTCTAAGGGCTTATCATCCAAATTTTGAAGTTTTAAAAAACATTCGCTTTGTTTATTCTGTGCATAACCTGGCTATCCAGGGAATAAGACCTTTCGATCACAATCATTCTTCAGTAAAAGCATTTTTCCCGGATATCCATTATAACGAGGATCAGCTAAGGGATCCGCGCTATCAAGATTGCATCAATCTAATGGCTGTTGGAATTCGTCTGGCTGATGCAGTTCATACAGTTTCACCTTCTTATAAAGAAGATGTACAGAAATCCAGCAATCCACCTCACTTTGTTGGAGGGGAGGGCTTGGAAAATGATATGAAACAGGCTAATGAAGAAGGTAGACTTTTCGGAATTTTGAATGGGGCAAATTATGCTAATGTTAATACCGTAGAAAAGGGGATTTTATTCAGGCAATGTATAAGAAGGCTTTTCAGGTGGTTACAGGAAGAAAATAAGGATTACAAGTCGCATTATATGGCTCATACTGGTGAAAAGCTTACCAGATGGCAGGAAAAACAGCCTGATTTTATTTGTTGTTCGGTAGCACGCTTAACCGAGCAGAAATTTTTCTTCTTTAAAAATGATCCTACTTTGCTTTCCTCGTTAATGGAAAAACTGGCAGAGGTAAACGGTATATATATTTTGCTGGGAACCGGAGCGCCTGAGTATGAGGTCCTTTTTAGAGAGGCCAGCTATAAGCATAAGAATTTTGTTTTTATCAACGCTCAATCTGAAAGTATAATTGATATGCTATATCAGGAATCCAATCTTTATCTCATGCCTAGTCAGTTTGAACCTTGCGGAATCAGCCAGATGCTCGCTATGAGAAACGGGCAGCCTTGCCTAGTGCACCATACTGGTGGATTGATCGATACGGTAGCGCATATGAAAACAGGTTTTAGTTTTGATGGTGATACCATAGAACAGCAAACGACTAACTTTATCAAAGTTTTTGGGGAGGCGGTTGATCTGTATTTTCAGAATAATGAAAAATGGAATGAGATTGCTGAAAATGCAAAAGCTGAGCGTTTTACCTGGGAAAAATCGGTTGATGAATATTACGATCAACTTTACTCAACTACGGAAAATAGCCTATAATTTACGTTGTTACCTCAATAGAATAATATTATCACATGCCCAATTTTTATGTTATTCGTTAAGTTGAACTTTTTACTCTCATAATTTTGAGGATTTTGAAGTTAAAACTTTCGGAAATATGAATATTTACGGGCTTTTTCTGAAATTTCAGTAGTCAGATTAAAATTATTTTAACACTAAATTTCGTAATTTAGCAAGGCTCGAAAATAATAATCAAAAAAGAACAATAAATAAAAATATGTCTAAACAAGCAACACTCGAATTTGACGGAAAGAAATATGATTTTCCGGTCACCGTTGGAACTGAAGGAGAAATTGGAATTGAAATTAAGAAGCTGCGTGGTGAAGCCGGATTGATTACCCTGGATCCAGGATATAAGAATACGGGAAGCTGCGAGAGTGCGATTACTTTTTTAGACGGTGAAAAAGGAATTTTACGTTACAGAGGTTACGCTATTGAAGATCTTGCTGAAAAAGCTGATTTTCTAGAAGTAGCTTACCTTTTAATTTTCGGAGAATTACCAGACAAGCAGAAATTAGAAAAGTTCACTAATGATATTAAGGAGGAATCTTCAGTAGATGAAGAAATGAAGAAAATTCTTGACGGTTTTCCAAAGGCCGCACACCCAATGGGAGTTCTTTCTTCATTAACCAGTGCACTTATCGCTTTTAATCCATCATCTGTAGATGTTTCTTCAGAAGAAGATATGTATAAGGCGATCGTAAAGATTCTCGGTAAATTCCCTGTACTGGCGGCTTGGACCTTAAGAAAGAAAAACAGCCTTCCGCTGAACCATGGCGATGATTCTTTAGGTTATGTTGAGAATCTTCATAAAATGATGTTCGAGAAGCCAGGTAAAACTTATAAAGTAGATAAGGCTGTTATTGATGCATTAGATAAGTTATTAATTCTTCATGCCGATCACGAACAAAACTGTTCTACCTCAACCGTAAGGATGGTAGGTTCCTCTCACGCCGGATTGTTTGCTTCTATTTCGGCAGGAATCTCTGCGCTTTGGGGACCACTTCATGGTGGAGCAAACCAGGCAGTGATAGAAATGCTGGAAAGAATTAAAGAAGATGGTGGTGACACTCATAAATTTATGGAAAAAGCTAAGGACAAGGATGATCCTTTCCGTTTAATGGGCTTTGGTCACCGAGTTTATAAAAACTTTGATCCACGTGCGAAGATCATCAAGAAATCTGCTGATGAAGTATTAGGTCAGTTAGGAGTGGAAGATCCGGTGTTAGATATTGCTAAAGGCCTGGAAAAAGAAGCTTTGGAAGATCAATATTTCGTTGATAGAAAACTTTATCCAAACGTAGATTTCTATTCAGGAATTATATATAGAGCTTTAGGAATCCCAGTAGAAATGTTTACGGTAATGTTTGCGCTTGGTAGACTTCCAGGGTGGATCGCTCAATGGAGAGAAATGAGATTGAACAAAGAACCAATTGGTAGACCAAGACAGATTTACATTGGTGAAAATCTTAGAGAATTTAAGCCGCTGGGAAGCCGATAGGATTTCAGCTTAAACAAATAAAAAAGCTTCATTTAATAGATGAAGCTTTTTTTATATTTGCCAAAATGAACAAAATGAAACTTCACGTTACGAACGAAACTTCGCGCCTCAGAGCCGTTGTTTTAGGTACTGCAAAGAGCAATGGGCCAATACCAACTATGGAAGAGGCATACGATCCAAAATCTAAAGAACATATTACGGCTGGCACCTATCCTTCCGAAGAAGATATGGTTAAAGAGATCGAAGCAGTTGCGGAAGTTTTTGAAAAATATGATGTGGAGGTTTACAGGCCTAAAATTATAGAGAACTACAACCAGATTTTCACTCGTGATATTGCTTTTGTCATTGACGATAAGTTCGTTAAATCGAATATCCTTCCAGATCGTGATCAGGAAATTGAGGCTATTAGTCATGTTATGAAACAAATAGATCCGGCTAAGATTATCAAACTTCCGGAAGAGGCTCATATTGAGGGAGGTGATGTGATGCCAATGGGAGAATATATTTTTGTTGGAACGTACAAAGGGAAGGATTACAAAGAATTTATTACCGCGCGAACAAATATCCAGGCTGTTGAAGCACTGAAAGAAGCTTTTCCTAACAAGAAGGTAAAGAGTTTTAGCCTGAAAAAGTCGAATTCAGTAGCACGTGATAATGCATTACATCTGGATTGCTGTTTTCAGCCAGTAGGAAAGGATAAGGCTATAATTTTTAAAGAAGGTTTTCTTATTGAAGAGGAGTTAAACTGGCTAATGAATTTCTTCGGAAAAGAGAATATTTACGAAATCACCAGAGATGAAATGTATCATATGAATTCCAACATATTTTCCATTTCTGAAGAGGTGGTTATTTCGGAAAAGAATTTTACCAGATTAAATCAGTGGTTGCGTGAGCAGGGAATGACTGTAGAAGAAGTGCCTTATGCTGAAATTTCCAAGCAGGAAGGTTTATTGAGATGTTCAACTTTACCATTAATCAGAGATTAAAATGAGAACCAAACAAATTACAGATGCCATTTTAATGGTTAGACCGGTAGCCTTTAGAATGAACGAGGAAACTGCAGTGAATAATTATTTTCAGAAAAAACTAACCGATCTCGATGTTAATGACGAGGCTCAGAAAGAATTTGACCGATTTGTTGAAAAACTCACTGCTGCGGGAGTCAAGGTGATCACGGTTGATGATATTGCTGAAGACAACACGCCAGATTCCATTTTTCCGAATAACTGGGTTTCTTTTCACGAAAATGGAGAGATTGCTTTATATCCCATGTTTGCAGAGAACAGGAGGAAAGAAAGAAGGCTGGAATATTTTGCCAAACTGGAAGAAGAAGGCTATAAAGTTACGAATGTGGTAGACTATACCAGTGCCGAAGAAGATGACGTATTTCTGGAAGGTACGGGAAGTCTGATCTTAGACCGAATTAATCAAAAGGCTTATTGCGCGCTTTCTCCAAGAGCCGATGAAAATCTTATGATCGAGTTTTGTGAAGATTTCGAATATACACCGGTTATTTTCAACGCTTATCAAACGGTTAAAGATAAACGCTTGCCTATTTATCATACCAATGTAATGATGTGTGTCGCAGAAGAATTTGCCGTAATCTGTCTGGATACAATAGATGAAAAGAAAGAACGGAAGAACGTTCTGAAGCATTTAAAAGAGGATGGTAAGGAAATCATTGCAATTTCAGAAAAGCAGATGCATGAATTTGCCGGAAACATGCTGCAGGTGCAGGGTGACAAAAAATACCTCGTTATGAGTGAGCGAGCGAAAAAAAGCTTGAATCCTGATCAGGTTTCGAAAATAGAAAAACACTGTGAAATTTTAAGCTCGGATATTTCTACTATTGAAATATGTGGCGGGGGTAGTGCTCGCTGCATGATGGCAGAGGTTTTTCTTCCCCAAGCTTAATAAATATTTTAATCAGAACTTTTAAGTAGCTCTCTTACGAAAACCACGCTCATCGCAATGGTAAAAAATGCGAATGGAAGAGAGGTGATGATTAATAGTTTTTGCATGGCGGTAAGCACTGAAGAGTCCTGTTTTACGGAACCAAGTATAACTATTGCTTCGCAGAAAATCAATATTAGGAATGCCCAGGCAACCCGGTATTTTTTTCCTGGTTCCTTACTTCCATGATCAGTAAACATGCTCAGCACATATATTGCTGAATCAACAGACGTTACGAGGAAACTGATAAGTAACAGAATGACAATAAAGCTCATTAAAACTGGTAATGGATAGTGCTCTAAGAATACGAATATAGAGGTAAATACATTTCCAAATTCGTCATTGTAATTTCCCAATGCATCTACAATACTAAAAGCAGAATGGCCAAAAACACTGAACCAGAAAAAACTACCTATAGATGGGATTAGTAAAACCCCAACGATCATTTCCCTTAGTGTTCTTCCTTTTGAAATTCGGGCGATGAAAATTCCGGTAAAAGGAGCCCAAGCGAGCCAGAATGCCCAGTAATAGTAAGTCCAGTCTGTTAAAAACTGAACGCCAGGGTCATATTTGCCAATAGCAAGGCTTAGTGGCACGAAGTCTATCAGGTAATGATAGAAAGAGTTAAAAAAGCTACTGAAAATTTCAGAAGTATTACTGAAAATGAGTACAAATATCAGTAGCGCGAAGGTGATATAAATGTTCCAGTTTGAAATCAGTCTAATTCCTTTTTGAATTCCGTACCATGCGGAAAGAAACGCAAAAGCACAGATAATTAGAACAAGGCCCATATTTATGATAATAGACCCCGGTTCTCTATTCAGTAGATGACTCAGGCCGCCTTCTATCTGCGTGGTTCCTAAACCAATTGCTGCGACCAAACCAGTCATGGTAGTTAGAATGGTTAAAATATCGACGGCTTTTGGAAGGCGATTCTTATTTGATATATTATCGAATAGACTACTAAGACGAATATCTTTCTTGTTGACGAAAAGCGAATATCCTATCACGATAGCAAAAATTCCGTAAAAGGCCCAAGCGGTAAAACCCCATTGATAAAAGGTGTATTCCAAAGCAATGGTTTCGGCTGAACTTCCAGTGTCAAGAGGCGGATTCAGATACATAAAAACCGGCTCCTGAACGGCACGAAGCAAAATTCCCGCACCCATCCCAGCGCTATAAAGCATGGCAATCCAAGATAATCGATTAAATTCTGGGGGTGACGGTCCCAGACGAATGCTTCCGTATTTTGAAAATCCCAGGATCAGCAGACCTGCAACGCAGAATAATCCAAGCCACAGGTAAAAACTTCCGAAATAATTTCGCACCCACAATGAACCAATTTCAATCGCATTATAAAAGTCTTCGGAAAAAAGAAAAATATAGATGGAACATGCCAGGAGAATTATGGCAGAAATCACAAAGACCTTATTCTTATAAATAGGTTTGGAAGTATTCGTCAAACTTCAGTTTTTCTAAAACTAGTCTTTTTTCTTGCCTTTAGCAATGGTGTTGATCATTCCGTCAAAAATGAAATAATGGAAAGGATACATGGAATACCAGTACAATCTTCCTAATAATCCCTTAGGTCTGAAAGTCGCATTTTGATGCAATACGTTATTTTCATCAATTTTAAACTCGAGCCAGGCTTCACCTGGAACCTTCATTTCCGCAAATAACAACAGTCTTCTTTCTTCTTTATCGGCTAAAAGAACTCTCCAGAAATCAAGGGAATCCCCGGCATTAATTTTATTTGGATGAGTTCGACCCCGCCGCAGCCCGACACCGCCAAAAAGTTTATCTAGAAAACCGCGAACCTTCCATAGAAAATCGGCATAATACCAACCGTTTAATCCGCCAATAGACCAGATCCTGTTTAGGACAGCTTCAGGATCTTCAATTTTCACCTCTTTTTTATCCCGCAAACATCCATATTTCGGCAGCTGAACATATTTATTCAATTCCTTTCGGAAACGGCCACTGCTCAGAGAATCCTTCCAGCTCGAAACTACCTCGTTCTGTTCGATCTTATAAAAGGCCATTTGAATAGCTTCTTTATAGTGAATCGGTTCAATATTCAGCTTTTCTTGCAGCCTGGTATCTTTGGTAATCACTTCTACCTTCATGCTATCCACAAGATTCTGTGCCAGCCTGTAGGAGGTTGAGGTTACGAAATAGAGCCAGTAGGAACTGAATTTTGGAGACATTACAGGAACGTCTACGATCCAAATCTTCAGCTCACGAACTTCCGCATATTTCAGCATCATTTCTTTGTAAGTCAAAATATCCGGCCCGCCTACATCAAATGATTCATTATAGCAGTCTTCCCGACCAATGACACCTGTTAAATATTGAATGATATTCCGAATAGCGATTGGCTGGCATCTCGTTTTTACCCATTTCGGGGTAACCATCATCGGTAATTTTTCACACAGATCCCGGATGATTTCAAAAGAAGAGCTACCGGAACCAACAATTATGGCAGCGCGCAAAACGGTAAGATTGAAATCTCCTTGATATAAAATCTCTTCTACTTTTTTTCGTGATTTTAAATGCTTGGAAAGCTCCTTTTCATTAATAATTCCACTTAGATAGATCACCTGCTGGACGCTGGTGCCACTCATCATTTTATTAAAATTCTTAGCGGCCTGCGCTTCCTTTTCGTCAAAATCTTTGGTCGAAGCAGACATGGAATGGATGAGGTAAAAAGCTACATCAATATCCTTGATTTTTTCAGGGGTTTCGGTGTTTTCTAGGAAATCGAGTTCTACTATTTCTACTTTTTCGATCAGCTCTTCATTAGAAGTAAACCTGATCTTATTACGAACGGCACAGATCACCTCGTGGCCATCGTCCAGCAACTTAGGAAGCAGTCTCATGCCAATGTATCCATTCGCACCGGTAAGTAGAATTCGCATCTGTAGAATTTGAATATCAAATTAGAAATTAAATTACTACTTTCACTTTCGATTAATAAAACTTTATAGAATGAATAATGTGCTGAAAATCGTCCTTTTAATCATAGGTGTTGGTTTAATTGGCTACGGACTCTATACATTGATCACTCCGGAATTTGCCATAGATGCCGGCCCGTTGAAGGTTAAAGCGCAGGGAGACAATACCCAAAGCTACGCGATGATCGCCTTCGGAATTTTAGCATTGATTGGTGGACTAGCCTTCCGGAGAAGGTAATTACTTAAACAAAGATTCTGCAAGAGCTATTACTGAAACCGATACATATTCCACTCCGATAGCAATCACAATAAAGCCAATAATACGCGAAATAGCATTGATTCCCGACGCCCCCAGCATTCCGGCGATATAGTGAGAACTTCTTAGCACTAAAAAAGTTGCCAGGCAAACGGCAAAAATTGCGGAAACAGCTATAAGTCTGTCGTTCCATTCTATTTGTTCCTGATACAGGCCAATAAGGAAGGAGATCGAGCCTGGTCCGGCCAGCATGGGAATGGCCAATGGGGTTAAAGAAACACCTTCCCGTTGGTGAACATCTTCTTTCACCTTCGGTTTATCCATTCCTTTATGTTTTGCGAAAGTCCCGGTCAACAGTGCGAAACCAGAAGAAGCGATGATGAGACCACCGGCTATTCTAAGGGAATTCAAACTTATTCCGAAGAAATTCAGAATGTATTTTCCACTGAAAAAACTAATCAACAGAATGATGAAAATGTTAACTGCGGTTAGCAGTGCGGTTCTTAGGCGCTCATTTTTAGGGTCATCTTTTGTTAAACCCACAAAAACGGGAACGGTTCCTAACGGATTAATTACTGAGAACAATGCGGCAAAAATATAGATGAATAATTCCATAGTTTTTGCGGCAAATTTCTTCCGGAAGTTCTTTATTGAGGTTATTAGAAAATAACCATTGAGTTAGGGGAAGAAGAAAATTTCGATTATTTGTAAAGAATTTTTAAAGATCTTCGATCTGGGTAGGGGCATTATCAGATTTATAATCAAGAATTTTCTTGAAAAATTTGTGAACGCCAGGAGTCTTGGCTTCAACTTTAATAAAGTGATGGTCTTTATAAATGCTGTATTCTTCGGCTTTTCCTTTATAAAGATTGAGTTTAAAATAGGGGATTACCAGCGCGTAGGTTTCGAGAAGTGAGCGAAACATCACGATGATGCCGTTTTTGCGCATTTCCACACTGCACATGTTTCGATTATTATCCAAAATCAGCAAATTGTGAATATCAATGCTAACGCTCGTAATTGGCAAACGCGGTGAGCCCGTACCTTTAAGCTTAACTCTTTCAATTAAAGTAAATGGTTTACCAACCGCCTTATCGATTTTCGATTTGATATCGGGGCGATTATAGGAAATATTCAGTAGCATCTCTTTTTTTCTAAATATAAGGAATTGAAGGTGAAGACACTCGTTCGGAACTTCAATTCTTTTTATCTTTGCGCCTCCATTCCAAATAAAAACAAGGAAATGAAGATTGAAGCGATTCTGGCGACAAAAGTGAAGGAAGCTGTTCAAAAGCATTACGATATAGATCCTGAAAACATTGAATTTCAGCCAACCCGTAAAGACTTTGAGGGCGATATCACGCTGGTAGTTTTTCCTATGCTGAAGCAGGTGAAGACTAATCCGGCGCAGCTTGCCGAAAATATTGGTAAGTATCTGCAGGAAGAAGTGGAGGAAGTTGCCAATTTCAATGTGGTAAAAGGCTTTTTGAATATCGTGATCAGTGATCGTTTTTATGTAAATTTCTTTAATGAGGTTAAATCTCGCGAGGATTATGGGATTTTGCTTCCACAAAGCGATGCCAGCGGAATCATGGTGGAGTATTCTTCTCCCAATACCAATAAACCTTTACATCTAGGACACATCAGAAATAACCTGTTGGGATTTTCGGTTTCTGAAATATTAAAAGCTGCCGGAAATGAAGTTTACAAGGTACAGGTCATCAATGACCGGGGGATCCATATTTGTAAATCGATGGTTGCCTGGGAGAAATTTGGAAATGGAGAAACTCCCGAGTCTACTGGACTGAAAGGCGATAAGCTCGTTGGAAACTATTACGTAAAATTTGACCAGGAATATAAAAAGGAAATAGCTCAGCTGCAGGAAGAAGGGAAGAGCGAAGATGAAGCTAAAGCCAAGGCGCCGATCTTCGTAGAAGCAAAAAATATGCTGCTAAAATGGGAGGCTAATGATCCTGAAGTGGTGAAGCTATGGGAGAAGATGAATAATTGGGTGTACGCCGGTTTCGACAAAACATACAAAGCCTTAGGAGTTGATTTCGATAAAAATTATTACGAGAGTAAAACCTATTTGCTGGGTAAAGATGAGGTGCTGAAAGGCCTGGAAGACGGAGTTTTCTATAAGAAAGCAGACGGAAGTGTCTGGATTGATTTAAGCGATGAAGGGCTGGATGAAAAAATCGTTCTAAGAAGCGATGGGACTGCGGTATATATGACCCAGGATATTGGAACGGCGATCCAGCGTTTTGCCGATTTTGATATTAACCAGATGGTTTACACCGTTGGGAACGAGCAGGATTACCATTTCAAAGTCTTATTTCTAATTCTGAAAAAATTAGGTTACGAATGGGCTGATTCCTTATATCATTTAAGTTACGGAATGGTTGATCTGCCTAGTGGTAAAATGAAAAGCCGTGAAGGAACTGTTGTGGATGCTGATGATCTTATTGCGGAAATGACTCAAACTGCTAAAGCAATTTCTGAGGAATTAGGTAAGCTGGACGACTATAATGAAACTGAAAAAGAAGAGCTGTACCGAATGATCGGTTTGGGAGCTTTAAAATATTATATTCTGAAGGTGGATCCTAAGAAACGAATTCTGTTTAATCCGGAAGAATCGGTAGATTTTCAAGGGAATACAGGGCCATTTATTCAATATACCTATGCCAGGATTCAGTCTATTTTAAGAAAGGCAGATTTTGACTATTCCGGAAGTCTTTCCAAAGATTTCGAATTTCACGAGAAGGAAAAGGAATTGATCAAGCAGTTGCAGTTATATCCGGAAACGATAGGTCTGGCTGCCGAAAATAATTCACCCGCATTAGTTGCTAACTATGTTTATGAGCTCGTGAAGAGCTTTAATTCCTTCTATCAAAATGTGCCAATTTTAGGGATTGATAATGAAGAAGAAAAAGTATTTAGGGTGCAGTTATCAAATTTAGTTGCTTATGTGATCAAATCTGGCTTTAAATTACTCGGAATTGACGTTCCGGAAAGGATGTAGAAAGAAATTGGAAGATTGAAGTAGAAAGTTTTATCTGCAATTATGAGCCAAGCGAAGCAGTCTCATTCAGAATGGCATATTTAAGCAGTTTCAGAGTAGGTAAAGCACGAATTTGAAAATTCATTTCAGCACTTTATTCTTCAGTTCCAAATCATTAAATTTGCAATCCGTCGCTTGCGGCGAACCATATAAAATCACAGGAAAATTATGTTTGATAATTTAAGCGATAAGTTAGATAATGCCTTTCACGTACTAAAAGGACACGGGCAAATTACCGAGATTAATGTTGCGGAAAGCCTGAAAGAAGTTAGACGTGCGCTGGTTGATGCCGATGTAAACTATAAGATCGCAAAGGAATTTACCAATACGGTTAAGGAAAAAGCTTTAGGTCAGGATGTTTTAAAAACTCTGAAACCTGGCCAGTTGATGATTAAACTGGTAAAAGATGAGTTGACCGAATTGATGGGTGGTGAAGCTGAAGGAATTAATCTTTCCGGTGATCCCTCGATCATTCTGATGTCTGGTCTGCAGGGTAGTGGTAAAACTACCTTTTCAGGGAAACTGGCAAATTATCTAAAACGTAAGAAAACTAAGAAACCACTTTTGGTTGCCTGTGACGTATACCGTCCTGCCGCGATCAATCAGTTGCATGTAGTGGGAGAGCAGGTTGGAGTTGAGGTATTTTCCGATGAAGGAAACCAGGATCCGGTTGCGATCTCTCAGGCAGCGATAAAATATGCTAAAGAAAACGGTCATAACGTTGTGATCATTGATACCGCTGGGCGTTTAGCGGTTGATGAAGCGATGATGACCGAGATCTCAAATATCAAACAAGCAATTAATCCGCAGGAGACGCTTTTCGTAGTTGACTCCATGACTGGTCAGGATGCGGTAAATACTGCCAAGACCTTCAACGAAAGATTGAATTTTGACGGGGTAATCCTAACTAAATTGGATGGTGATACCCGTGGTGGTGCGGCTATTTCCATTAAATCTGTAGTTCATAAGCCAATCAAATTTATCGGTACCGGTGAGAAGATGGATGCGATGGATGTGTTCTATCCTTCACGTATGGCTGATAGGATTCTTGGGATGGGAGATGTGGTGTCTCTTGTTGAACGTGCCCAGGAACAATATGATGAGGAGGAAGCGAGAAAACTTCAGAAGAAGATCGCTAAGAATAAATTCGGTTTTGATGATTTCCTGAATCAGCTTCAGCAGATCAAAAAGATGGGGTCTATGAAAGACCTTTTAGGTATGATCCCTGGGGCAGGAAAAATGCTGAAAGATGTTGATATCGATGACGATGCCTTTAAAGGAATTGAAGCGATTATTCACTCCATGACGCCAGGTGAACGTAGCGAACCGAAAATTATCAACGCCAGCCGAAAGAAACGAATTGCAAAAGGTTCCGGAACTTCTGTACAGGAAGTCAACCAGCTGCTGAAGCAGTTCAACCAAATGGGTAAAATGATGAAAATGATGCAGGGTGGCGGTGGCCAAAAAATGATGCAAATGATGAAGGGAATGAAATAATTCCCTTTTTTCTATTATACATAACACTAACACACAACTACTAAATGACAATTCTTGACGGTAAAAAAGTAAGCAATGATATCAAAAATGAGATCGCTGCTGAAGTTACCAAAATAAAGCAGCGAGGAGAAAAGGTTCCTCATCTGGCTGCCATCATCGTTGGGAAAGACGGTGCCAGTCTTACTTATGTGAATTCAAAGGTTAAAGCCTGTGAACGAGTAGGTTTCGAATCCTCTTTGTATCGACTACCGCATACCGTAAGTGAGCTGGAGCTGCTTGATAAGATTGAGGAGCTGAATCAGAATGAAGATATTGATGGCTTTATTGTTCAGTTACCATTGCCTCCACAAATCGATACTCAAAAGGTCCTGAATGCAGTAGATCCTGATAAGGATGTGGATGGATTCCATCCTACGAACTTCGGAAAAATGGCGCTGGATATGACCACATTTATTCCGGCGACACCTTTCGGAATTTTGGAATTATTGGAGCGTTATGATATCCCAACCAAAGGGAAGCATACCGTAGTTATTGGAAGAAGTTATATTGTTGGTCGCCCAATGAGCATTTTGATGGGGCGTAGTGGCTTTCCTGGTAACTCAACCGTAACTCTTACTCACGAGTTCACTAAAAATATCACCCAGGTAACTTCCCAGGCAGATATTATCATAATCGCTGTTGGAATTCCTGATTTTCTGAAAGCTGAAATGATCAAAGATGATGCGGTGATTATCGACGTAGGAATTACTCGTGTTCCAAATGATTCAGAAAAAGGATATGTGATTAAAGGAGATGTAGATTTTGAAAATGTAAGCAAGCGCGCATCTTACATTACTCCTGTTCCCGGGGGAGTAGGACCAATGACGGTTTCCATGCTGCTGAAAAATACATTGCTGGCGCGGGAACGCCACAAGAAAAGAATTGACGATAATAAAAGAAAATAATTAAAAAGGGCTGAAATTTCAGCCCTTTTTAATTTATAGATCATCGATGGTATCACCATTTTCAATTTTCCAGTCCAGGTAACTGTGAATATCACTTTGTATAAATCGAATTCCGAAGGTCAGCATGGCAAAATCATCAATATATCCCAGACCAGGAATGAAATCGGGTATAATGTCTAGCGGATTAAGAATATATAAAAATGTAAAGGCAATAGTGGCAATGGTAAACCAAGGAACTTTGGTGTAAACACCTTTCCGATAATCTTTTAGCATACCAAAGAGCACTTTTACTAATTCTGAATATTTCTTTAAAAATCCTGAATTGATAATGGTATCAGAAATCTCTTTCTGATTATCCATCGTAAGCTTAACGTCGTCATCGTCAATTTTGGTAATTTCGGTTTTTACGAATTCTTCGTCTACGATATCATCTTTTTTACTTTCGGCTTTCTCACCGATGTCTTTTATTTTTTTCTTCATTCCAAACATAGCATCATTTTTTAAGGTTATAAACGGTGATGTGCATTACCGTATTCTTTTTTATAAATTTTCAGTATTAATAGGAAAAGCGAGACAAGTAATGGTCCAAAAATCAATCCTATAAAACCGAAAAGTGGTACACCTACGATCACTCCAAATAAAGTAATCAGTGGGTGGACACTGGCCAATCTTTCTAATACATATAACCTGATGAGGTTATCACTCGATCCCACCACTACAAAACCGTAGATTAACAAAGCAATCGCCTGCCAATCGCTTCCCTGTGCATAAAGCAATATCACGGCTGGAAGTATACCAATGGCGGTTCCAATAAATGGGATCATTGAACCAATGGCCGTTATGACGAACCAGAAGAATGGATCTGGAACCCCGAAGATCAGAAATCCAATTAGTGCAATAACTCCCTGTACAAAAGCCACAAGAGGAATGCCCAAGGCATTCGATTTTACCAAATTATTACTCTCTTCACCTATTGTGCGAAGGTTGTCTTTTCCAAGTGGAATATATTCAATTAGCGATTCACGCATGGATTGCCTATTAATCAACATGTAGTAAAGCATAAAATACATGATACCAATCGCAATGAAGGCATTAAAGGTTCCGCCTGCTAAATTTTGCAAATTTGTCGAAATCCAGCTGGTTATAGAGGAGGTGTCTATATTAGAACTGATTGGGAAACCAATGTCATGTTCCACCGTACTCACCTGGTCCTTTACAACCTGGATGACTTTTTCTGAATTATTTACCGCTTTTCCAATTTTCGAGGTAAGCATGATGGCGATAAGCGTTACGGGTATCAGGATGCCTACAAAAGAACCGGTCATAAGCAATGCAGCGGCGAGTGGTGGTTTCCAGCCGCGGGCGACCAGTTTCTTCATCCACTTTTTCATGAGAACGTATAAAGTTACTGCTCCCAGAACACCGGAGAGATAAGGAACAATTTCCCTGAAAATTAAAACCGTAAGAAAAAGGATTAGTAGTAAGACAAATAATTGCCTTACCAAGGACGGTTTAATTCGATCCATTATATTTTTTGGTTAGTTAGTAATTCTTGATCAGGTTGCGAACAACTGATCTATATTTTTAAATGCTTTAAATTCCAGTGCATTACCACTTGGATCTTTAAAAAACATGGTGGCCTGTTCACCTGGTTTTCCCTCGAACCTAATATACGGTTCAATCACAAAGTCAATATTCTTGCTTTTAAGTAATTTAGCAAATTCATGAAACACGTCCCATTGTAAAACAACTCCGAAATGAGGAACGGGTACTTCTTTACCATCTACCGGATTGGAGGTAGAAGCTTTGGTTTCCTGGGGATCCTGGTAATGGATCACGAGCTGATGACCAAAAAAATTGAAATCTACCCAATGATCACTACTCCGACCTTCGCCACAACCCAGAGTTTCCTTATAAAATTTCCTGCATTTTTCTAGATTGGAAACTGGAATCGCAAGGTGAAATGGCTGAATCTTCATAAGTTAAGTCTTTTATTTTACGAATCATCCGATTCTTCGGAATTATTAAAAATAGGAAGAAGAGTTAAGACTTAGCTCACCGATCCCGCTAATTCTGTGTTAAGATTTGAACAGCTGTAAGCCTATTTTTATTTAGAGGCTTCTTCCGTTTTTGAAGAATCTTCCAGAAGCGAATTCAAAACTTTCAGTTCCCCCTCAGTAATATCCCTGTATTCTCCTACTGGAACATCCAGGCTTATATTCATTATTCTGATGCGTTTCAGGGCCGTTACCTCATATGTTAGATATTCGCACATTCGCCTAATCTGCCTGTTAAGTCCCTGGGTTAATACAATTCTGAAGGTGTGCGAGCCAATTTGTTCCACCTCGCACTTTCGGGTAACAGTATCCAGAATGGGAACACCATTTGCCATTCGGCTAATGAATTTTTTTGTGATGGGTTTGTTCACAGAAACCACGTATTCCTTTTCGTGGTTGTTTCGGGCACGTAGAATTTTGTTTACGATATCACCATCATTAGTCAGAAATATAAGTCCTTCACTGGGTTTATCAAGCCGGCCGATAGGAAAGATCCTTTTCGGATAATTGATGTAATCGATAATATTATCTTTTTCCACCCGGGTATCGGTTGTGCATACAATTCCCACCGGCTTGTTGAAAGCGATATACACATTGTCCTCTTTCAGCTCTGCTTTAGAAACCGTTTTTCCGTCCACTTCAATATGATCATCCTTATTTACTTTTAGGCCCATTTCTGGTAACTGCCCGTTTACCTTGATTCTTCCCTGGTCGATCAGTTTATCTGCAGCTCTTCTGGAACAATATCCCAGCTGACTCAAAAACTTATTAATGCGGATTTTTTCAGACATAATTCACTTTCTTTCGCAAAGATAGGAACTTTAATTCAGGAGTTTTTTTCAGAAAAAATGAAAATTTTTAAAACCTCAGGCAACCTTTTGTAACTTTCTTTCGTCTATGTAAATAGAAGGCCTTTAGAAATATGGTGAAAGTCATTCAACTTTTTAAGAACGAAAATGCTTTGATAAAGAAAGCAGCTGCCGGAAGCCGGGAGGCTCAGCATCGTCTCTATGAATTGCATTCACCAAAGATGCTAAGCGTTTGCAGGCAGTATATTAAAGACCTTCAGCATGCGGAAGAAGCGATGTTAAACGGATTTTTTAAGGTCTTTACGCATTTAGATGATTTTAAAAATGAAGGAAGTTTTGAAGGCTGGATTCGCAGGATCATGATCAGGGAATCGATCTCGTTTTTGAGGCAGCATAAAAAACTGGAATTTCAGGAAGATCAGTTTAACGCGAAAGAAGAATTTGAAAATAATATCAATTCTGAAATGGAGGTAAATGATATTCAGAAGCTCATAGATAGTCTTCCGGAAGGCTACCGAATGGTTTTTGTATTATATGCAATAGAAGGTTACAAGCATTCTGAGATTTCAAAAATGCTTGATATAACAGAAGGGACCTCAAAATCCCAATTATTTAAAGCACGAAAAATGCTTCAGGAAAAATTAAAGAAAGCAAATTCAACGGTCTATGGCACCAATTAAATTTGAAGATCATATCAGGGAGCAGCTGGAGAGCAGGAGGATCGAGCCATCTGCCGGTAGCTGGGAAAAGCTGAACCAGAAACTGGATAAAGCGCCAGAGAAGAAAAAATCTTACGGCTGGCTATACATTGCAGCGGCGGCTATAGCAGCGATACTGATCGTGAGTGTTTTTTTTACAAGTAATCAGAATACTGAAAATGTATCTCCAATTGTAGAAACTCCTACTGAAGAATCAGTAATAAAAGAAAAACCGGTCAAAGACTTTGATAAAAAAGAAGAACGGGTTGCGGAAGAAGATCATGCCGAAAAAACGAAAATTGAGCCAAAGCAGAAAAAATTTGAACCTTCACCGGTTATAGCTTCCGAAGAAAATGCTGCAGAAATCAAAAATCCTGAATTAGAAAAAACTGGATTAATTGCTGAAAATTCTACTTCTGAAAAGGCACTGATTTCTCAGAAAGAAGCAAATATTGAAAAACCTGATCTCGATTCCATGCTGATCAATTCTAAAATTGAAGAGCTGGTTGCTGAAGTTGCTAAAAAGGAAGAGAGTGGTTCGGTTACCAATGCAGAAGTTAATGAGCTTCTTGCAGAGGCTGCCCGGGAAATAAGTAGGAAACGGAATTTCTATGATAGCGGGAAAGTGGATGCTAACGCTTTGCTGGCCGATGTAGAATCTGAAATAGACCAGTCTTTTAGACGCGAAGTTTTTGAAATACTAAAAGATGGATTCAATAAGGCACGAACAGCCATCGTTTCCAGGAATTACTAATCCTTAAATATTTAATAAACGCCCTCTGGGTCATTCATCAATCAAAATCTGATGAGGATGGTTATTGCCTGAATCTGACGAAAA
This sequence comes from Flavobacteriaceae bacterium, assembly GCA_964220295.1. GTDB lineage: Bacteria > Bacteroidota > Bacteroidia > Flavobacteriales > Flavobacteriaceae > Christiangramia. The sequence continues at coordinate 37,005 of CAXPUM010000048.1, forward strand.
ACTAAAATCACAACACTATGAAAACTATTATTTTTTACGTACTGCTAGCCAGTTTCAGTTTTGCGACAAAATTCGCACAAGCACAGGAAGATTCAACTGCGGTTGAACAGCAAAAAGAAAATTTCCAGAAAAATCAGGAAGAAATGATGCAGAAGGAAAAGGAATATCTTCAGAAGAAACGAGAGGAAATCATTCAGGAAGAAAAGGGAAAACTTCGGGTTAAAATTGAAAACATTAATGGTCGTTTAGAAAAGGGTGAAATCGATCAGGAAAAAGCTGACCAATTAAAAAAAGAAGCAGCAGAACTACATGCGCTGAATATTGAAAACCGGGTGGCGATTCTGGAAAATGAAGTAGAATTTAATTCTAGAAACGATCAGGACAAAGGCGGCTATATAGCCATGGGCGATGATAAAGTGATCACCTTTCAGGTGAATGCCGGAAGAAACAGGAAATATGACAAACGTACCACCAGCGATATCGTTTTAGCTGCTGGTTTCAACAACGCCATAGCAGAAGGCCAGTCATTAAACGATTCAGATTTTAAAATTGGGGGCAGCCGATTTTTCGAAATAGGATGGGCATGGAAAACCAGGGTTTTCGATGATTCCAACTGGCTTCGTTTTAAATATGGTTTCTCCTTTCAGTTTAACGGATTAAAACCTACCGATAACCGCTATTTGGTAAACAATGATGGAATGATCGATCTGGAAAAGTTTGACTATGATCTTGAAAAATCGAAGTTTAGAATGGATAACCTGGTAGTGCCTATTCATTTTGAATTTGGTCCATCTGAAAGACAGGAAAGTGAAAAAACGCTTCGCTTTTCTACGGAAGATAAATTTAAGATTGGTTTAGGTGGGTATGTCGGTTTCGGAATTGGCGAACGCCAAAAACTGAAATATTCCATAGATGGAGACAAGCAAAAAGATAAGCTAAAAGCCGATTATAACAGGAA
>CAXPUM010000049.1:0-55687 GCA_964220295.1 Flavobacteriaceae bacterium
ATTTATCCAAAGGAATCTTTCCGGTCTAAGGATGCCTATCACAAACTATGTCATGCACGTTATTTAATGGACTACCAGCCATCAACGTTTCAAACAGATGAATATACCGGACATATTGAAAAAGTTGTGTCTCGTTTTCTTCAGGAAGCCGAAGCCTTGTCAGAGCAGCAATTATTCGAACTGAAACAAAAATATCATAAAAGGAAAGAAACATGAAAAAGGGAAAACTAAATAAGGTAAAGCTGAAAGAGCTTCAGAAAATCTTTAAAAGCACCTATGGTTTACAAGCTGAGACTTGTGGTAATAAAAAATTCATGACCGCAAAGGTGCGATTTGAGGATCATGAAGATTACATGATGAGAGTTTCTGCCCTCCTTGAAACCGCCGTACTGGCTTTGGACGGAAACGGAGAATTCTTTTCAGACATGCTATCTAATAAAAGTAAGCCGGATAGTATAAGACTTACCATTGAAATGGCTATAGAACTCTTACCTCATGATGACCTTTTTAAATTAAGGAAGCTACTGGCAATCATTGAGGATGATGTTGATAACCAATATTACCCGGAAGAATTAAAGAAATTATTAAAAGATAAAAAAGATGAAAAAGAAAAAATTAATTAGAAAAATCAGGGATTTAAACGAGCTGTATGTAGATAAAGTTAAAAACGGTCCTTCCAAGGGATATCTAGAGAGAAAAATAGTGGTTGAAGGCCACCAGGAACTAATATTCTTAATTTCGAATCTTATCAAAGTCTGTATTCGAACTTTGGAAAATGGAGATCAGATTGGAGATAGACATATTCCTAATCCAGAATTTAATGTAAGCGAAGTATTGAGATTAGTTTTGGACCTAATACCTTATGAGCATTTCGAGTATTTGGAGGAATTGGAAAAATTACTTCATAAAACGGAATCCTGAATTAGAACTCCAAAACTCGGCCCCATATCTACCGAACTAATACTATGAAATGTGAGGTGAAAAAATTTCGATTTTACAGGACGCAGTTAGTAGATCTTATTTGTAAGAAAAGGATTCCAAAAATGAAGTTTTTTACTAAAAAACAGGCCGATTTTACTGGGCTCAGAGCATTTTTTACGAAAAAACTGGTATTAAACACAAATTTAAAAAATACAAAATACTGAATATTAGTATTTTAAAAACTTATAACATCGCGCAGCGTGTTATCCTCTTGCTATTCCAATTCCACATCTTAAATTAAATGAACTTTTATTTTAGAAGATAAAAAAATAAGTGTTTCCTCCATAAAATCAAATGAGCAACTACAAGACATTTATTCGGGCCAATTTTAGGCTTCTATATTCATAAATGACCTATGAATCAGGAAGCTCTGAACTCTTACGGTCCTTAAAAACCAACGTTCGATGAGGAAAAGGAATTTCAACACCTTCTGCATCAAATCGCTTTTTAATGCTCTCATAAAGCTCACACTTCATTACAAAGGCAGATGCGAAATCCCAGGCCCAGGCCCAGGCACGAATGGTAACTGAAGAATCTCCTAAATTTGTTACCCGCACAATGACCAAGGGCATTCCGTTTTTCAAGTCCTGATTCGATCGATTATCAAAAATATTCGGATGAGCCTCACACTCCTCTATCATGATTTTTTTAGCAAGATCTATATCGCTGTCGTAAGAAATTCCAATTTCTATCCACTGGCAGATTTTCTTTTCTTCCAGGTCGTAGTTTGTGAGTTTCTCTTTATTAATTATAGCATTGGGAATAACAATCATCTTATTTTGATAATTTCTAATGACCGTATGCCGAAGAGTAATATCAGTAACCGTTCCAACGAGGGTATCGGTTATTTTAATTACATCACCAACTCTAAAAGGTTTAAATGAAATAATAAAGATTCCACTAACGAAATTACCTAATGCTTCCTGTGAAGCAACTCCAATAATAATTGCCAAAACTCCCGCACCACCAATAGCCGTCTGTGCGATTCCGCGTAAACCAGGAAAGGCAAGAGAGGCCAAAATAGCACCTATGAAATATACCGCAAAAACACTTAGATATCTTAGAAATCTATAACTGGTGGGATCATTTCCTTGAGCCGTTAGTTTCTTGATTGTACGTGTGAATAGCGATTCTACAATACTGGCGGCCAGTATAGTTAAAATCAGCACCACTCCTAGATAAAGAATTATTTCAAAATTTTTGGTAGCGGCCTCATATTTATCTTCGGGAATAAATATGAAACTTAATGCAATAATACCAAGAATGATCCATAGCGTTTTTAATACACGGCTCACCAAATTAAGCGTAGCCGGATCTTCCCTAGCGAATTTTAAATTGGTTGTGGTGGTAAGCCAGCGATTGATAAACTTTGTAATGATAAATAGCGCTGATACTACAACTATAACTATAAGTGCATACAGGATAGGGTCCCGATAATTATTCCAGAATTCAGTCATAGCATGCTTGTTTTATCCAACATTTTATGAGGTTAACCTGTGCATTACTTCCTTCCCCTTATCTGTAGTAATGGCGTTCATGTAAAAATTTAAAGCCTCCTGGCTATATTTGGTTTTAGAGATTTTCTTTCTATTCACTAATGGAGAAGCATGGTAAGACATGACCAGCTGTGCAAATAATTGCGCGTACATTTCGGCGTCAAAGTTTTCGCGGTATAATTTCTGCTCTCTGCCTCTTTCAATATTATGAACAATAATTTCTGAAAAACTATCCATAAAATAAAGCATATGTTTAATGAAAATTTGAGGATAATATTTATTCAGCTGCCTTACCATCACGGACTCATTCGTTCCGGAAATCTGTTCAATTTCCTCATCTCTTGCGAACATCCGCTCTACGGCGTTATCTATTTTTTCATCAAGATCTCTCATTTTCCGAAGTATTTTATCTACACTATAGCTTAATACCTCTTCCAGCAAATCTTCTTTGCTTTTGTACTGCTTGTACAAGGTTTTTTTCGACTTACCGAATTCTTTGGAAATATCGTCCATTGTAACTGTCTTCGCACCGTTTTGAATAAAAAGAGCAGTTATTTGTTCCAGCATCTCTTTGTCTTTTTCCATATTATTCTATTATGGTTTTAAATATGCCTCTTCATTAAATTTAGAAACAACGAAAATAAGGTTTTCCATGATGTTGTTCCTATTTTTTAAAATTCCAGTTCATGCGCAGGATCTATATGTTTGTAATCGGCAGTCATCAATTCGTCGTAGTCCTTCTTTTCCTTTTTGAAATACTTCTCTTCCAGTCGTACTACTAATAAATACACCACCGGCACTATGACAAGTGTAAGAAATAGGGAAGAAAGCAATCCGCCTATAATTACAATTGCCAAACCGTTATTCATCTCCGCAGCCGCTCCGGAAGCCAGTGCAATTGGTAACATTCCGAAAACCATCGCGATGGTGGTCATTAAAATTGGACGTAACCTCGCATGATTGGCCTGTATTAAGGCAGTTCTGATATTTTCGCCACTATTCATTCTATGATTTGCAAAGTCCACAAGAAGAATGGCATTTTTAGCTACCAGTCCTATGAGCATAATGATACCCAGGATGGTAAAAATGTTCAAACTCTGGTTTGTTAATCCCAGGGCCCAAAGAGCTCCAATAAATGATAGAGGTATGGAAAATAATACGATAAATGGCTTCACAAAATCATCGTAAAGAACTACCATAATCATATAGACGAGAATGATCGCAGCAATAAGAGCTACTCCCAGAGTTCCAAAACCCTCACTCTGATTTTCCATATCTCCTCCCCAGGCCCATTCGATGCCCTGAGGTTTCTCTATATCTGCCAGTTTTTCCTCCCATTCCTGAGCCGCAGCACCAGTGGTCACACCTACAGTCTGCGCTTTGACGGTTACCGAAGGCGAACGGTCATAACGTTCTAGTAAGGATGGTCCGGATTCGTAGCTTATTTTAGCGAATTGAGAAAGGTTGACTCTTTCTCCGCTATTGTTGATGAACTGAATATTCTGAACATCTTCGATATCATTTCTGGACTCCTCATCAAAAATGATATTAATGTCATATTCGTTATTTCCGGTACGGAATTTGTTATCATCATTCCCGCTGAAAGCAGTTCTCAAGGTTTGTCCAACCGTGGCCACGTTAAGGCCTACAGAAGTCATTTTATCCCTTTCTACATTAACTGAAATTTCAGGATTTCCTTCCTCAACACTGAGTTCCACCTCAGTGGCACCGTCAACAGTTTTCAGCAATCTTTCAGCATCTTTCGCGTAAGCTAAAGCATCTTCCAAAGTATTGCCTGTAATCGTCATTTGTAAGGGAGCATCCTGCGCCCCAATAAGTCCAACCGGCACTGTTTTAACCTTAGCTCTTACGAGCTCCTGTTCAAGCTTTCGAGCTAGTTTAGCGGCAAAAACGTCGGTTTTATCCTCTCTTTCAGATTTATCTACGAGTGTAACGCTAATTTCAGACATATAGTTCGTCGATCGCGAAGCACCCGTTCCACCACTAGTTTGGCCGACAGTGGTAATCAATCTTTCCACTTCGGGAAGCTGTTTTATGTAATCTTCTGCCTTTTGAGTAAGAAAGTTCGTTTCTTCAATAGACGCGTCTTTTTCAATCTCTAATTGCACCAAAAACTCACCCCTGTCTATACCCGGAAAAAAATCAGAGCCAATGTAACCCATAGCAACCAGTGCAACAGAGCTGGCAAAAAGCGCAAAAACTATTAAAAAGGTCTTCAGGATATTATCGAGAGACCAATTCAGTATTTTGGTAACTTCATTTGTAAACCAGGTGATTCCCTTTTCAAATTTGTGAATGGCCTTACCAAAATAAGATTCCTTACTGATCAGTTCTAATTTCCCGAATCTGGAAAATAGCCATGGAACTACCGTAAAGGACACTAATAAAGAAAGCAAAGTGGCGATAATTACCGTGACACAAAACTGTGAAATAACATCAGAAACCAATCCAGAACTCAAAGCAATTGGTAAAAACACCACGACGATCACAAAGGTTATTGCCGTAACGGTAAAACCTATTTCTTTCGCCCCGTCATAAGCGGCACGAGCCTTATTTTTTCCCATTTCCATATGGCGGTGAATATTTTCTATCACCACGATAGCATCATCCACCAAAATACCTACTACCAGCGAAAGGGCCAGCAAACTCATTAGGTTGAGGCTATATCCAAAAAGATACATACCTATAAACGTTCCAATAAGCGAAGTAGGGATAGCTACCATAACAATGAGTGCGTTACGATAACTGTGAAGGAAGAATAGCATCACGAAAGCTACCAGTCCCACAGCGATTAAAAGGTCTTTTATTACCGAATTCGCCGCAGCAAGCGTGAAAACTGAGGTGTCATTCGCGATTTGTATTTTCACTCCTTCTTCTGAATATTGCTCTTCAATATTTTTTATCTCTTCCTGAACGAGCTCACTAACACTCACTGCGTTTGCATCAGTTTGTTTTTGAACCTGAAGAAGAATCGTATTTTTCCGATCAATCCGTGCAATCTTTTCTACTTCTTTCTGGGTATCCTGAACTTCCGCAACGTCTGAAAGTTTAATATTCTGCCCCTCATTAGAAGCGATGGTTAAATTTCTTAATTCATCTACAGACTGTAGTTTTCCTGAAAGCCGAATAAGCGTTGTATTTTCCCTTGTGGTAAGATTTCCAGTGGGAAAATCGAGATTTGATGCCGTAATAATTTGCTGAACCTGCGGAACTGTTAGGCCATATCCCTGAAGTTTATTCGGCTTAATATTTACCCTAATTTCACGTTCCTGACCTCCTACAAGACTTACCTGTGCAACCCCTGGAAGACGGGAGAAAGCAGGCTGAAGTTTCTGATCAATCAAATCATACAAATCGTTTTCTGAAAGATTTGCAGTTACTCCCATATTTACGATTGGTAAATCCGAAAGGGAGAATTGTGCCAGGGAAGGCTCATTGATATCCTCGGGTAGATCAGACCTGATGGCATTAATCTGCCGCTGGGCTTCATTCAGGGCAAAATCCACATCGGCATCATTATTCAACTGAATCACTACCACAGAAAGGCTTTCGTAAGAACTCGTCTGAATTTTTTTGATACCTTCAAGTGAAGATATAGCATCTTCCACTTTCCGGGATACCGTATTCTCTACTTCTGCGGGGGACGCACCGGGGTAAACCGTGCTTACGGTAACTACCTTAACTTCAAATTTTGGGATTAGCTCATAATTGAGCTGGGGATAGCTAAAAAGGCCGCCTGCAACCAGTAATACGAGCAACACGATGACTATACTTGGCCTTTTTATAGATATTTCTGCTATTTTCATGCTTTCTTTTTTATCTAATTATTTCTACAGCGGTGCTATCTGTAAGATTAATTTGTCCGCTGGTCACTACGATATCACCTTCATTAAGTCCTCCGGTTATCGCAACCTTGTCTCCATAATTTTCACCGACTCTAATTTTCTTTAAATAAGCCTTTCCTTCTTTAACAATGAAAACCTGATTATCGCTAACACTTCCCACAAAAGCGTTACGGGGAATGGTAAGAACGCTATCTGAGTCATCTCTGTTGAATACAGCTGTAGCATACATACCGGCTCTCAGGTTTTCTTTGGAATTATCTATGGTAATCTCTACCGGAAATTTAAGAGCTCCGTTAGAAGCAGGAGCAATAAAGGTAATTTTTCCACGAAGGGCATCTTTACTGACGCTTGGTAATACATCTACCGAATCCTGAAGGTTTAACCGGCTAACGAGTGCTTCATCAACTTCGACCTTTAGCTGTAGCGAAGAAATATCTACTACTTCAATGATTGGAGTTCCGGCACCTACCACAGTTCCTACCTCAACCATTTTATCGTTTACAGTTCCGCTAATCTTGGCGCGTACATTGGTATCACCTGAATTTAGCTGAGAGGATCGATACTGCGATCTGGCATTTTCAACCTGTAATCGGGCCTGATCAAGCTGTAGGGCAGTTACTCCTCCTGTTTCGTATGCTGCTTCATATCTTGTTAACGTAGAAACTGCATTATCCAGATTTGCTTTTGCATTGCTAAGGTTCACATTAATTTTATCTCCCGCAATTTTAGCAACTACCTGGCCTGCTTTAACCTCATCTCCCTCTTTCACAAAGATTGCCTCAACCTGTCCGCCTAATTCTGCGGAGATCTGCACTCGCGAATCAGGTTGAAAAGTACCATTTACCGTAAATGTTTTACCGATACTCTCCTTCTGAGCGCTGGCGGTACTAACAGCTACTTGCGTATTCTCCTCTGCAACAATGCTCAATTCCCGTTCATTTTCACTTTTATTATTCTGAAGAATCAGAAAAAATATAACAGCAACACCAACTAGAGCGATTATAGTTATGAATGTCTTTTTTTTCATTTTATTAAAGGTTGTTTTCGTTTAATGTTTTTAGTTTTCCCTGTGATTTAAGCAATTCTATTTCTGCCAGTTTATAATCAAGAAGGGCATTGGTAAGGTTATTTTTAGAATCGGAAAGCTCTCGCTCAGCATCCAATAGATCAGTAAGACTGGCAAGCCCCAGGCTGTAATTATTCTGGGTATCCTCCATAGCTTCCTGCGCGAGTTCAACATTTTCCTCCTGATTTCTTATAGTAATCAGGTTGTTTTCCAGCTGGGAAATGGCATTTCGATAAGACAGTTCCATAGCCAGTTGAGTTTCCTTAAAGTCTGCCTTGGCTTTGTCTATTTCTGCCTGATTTTGTCGTACTCTGGCTCGCGTGGAACCACCGTTAAAAATGGAAATTTGTATATTGATTCCAACTGCTGCAAGATCTGACCAGAATACGCCCTGATCTTCACCGTTCCAGACTGGAATCTTTTCTCCCTGTCCCAGCCAGCCATAATTGGCTACCAGGGATGCCGAAGGATAGTATTCCGCCTGTGTAGCTTTCTTTTGCCATTGTAACAATTCAATTTGTTTATTAAGCAACTGAAGTTCCGTGCGTTCTCCTATTTCTAAATTCTTAGCGGGAAGAATAGTCGGTTCAAAATTCTGTTCAGGTAAAGAGATATCCTGAGCGATAGACATTCCAATCATAAACTTCAACGCATTCTTTGTTAGTTGAATGGAATTAATGGCTTGTTGTTTATTGGATTGCAGATTGTTTAGTGCAACCCGGCTACGGTCATAATCTATTTTTTTTGCCAAACCGTTTTCATAAAGACCCTTAACGATATCCACAGTCTCTGCGGTAAGTTCTAAATTACTATCCACATTTTCCAAGCTTTGCTGAGCCTGAAACACCTGAAAATAAGCGGTGGCTACCTTTTCTATAACCTCTTCTTCGGTAAGCTCGGCGTTTAGCTCATAAAATTCTCTGGTAGATTTCGCCGCTTTTAAGCCGGTGAAAACCGCCTGGTTAAAAATTGTTTGGCTAAGCTGAACGTTTGCATTAGATGTCCATTTTTGACCAAAAGCTACGGAAACGGTTTCTCCCGGCATTCCAAAAATATCACCTGGTAAAACATTCTCCTGCAGCAATGGATTATAGGTAGTGCTTGCGCTTCCGGATAAATTCGGTAAAGCATTGGCTCTCACTTCTGCAATTTGCGCATCGGCATTCTGCAAATCAAGACGGGCTTTTTCGACTGCCGCCTTATACTGCAACGCATGCTCGATAGCCTCCTGAAGACTTAACTCCACAGACTCCTGCGCAAAACCCAGGCTACTGATAAGCATCAAACATATTAAGATTCTTTTCATTTAATCAGTTTTTATTGAATTGAAAATTCAGGGCAAATATATCTCAAGAAACTGGAAAACTAAAATAGTTTCCTGGTTTATTTTTAAATATTTTTTAATTGAATTAGAATTATATCAGGTAGAAGAGACTGGTTCGTTCAAAAGAACATTAAAAAAATAGATTGTTGGATGTTGAAATTTTCATCTAGGAGGAAAATCCATAAGATGTTTGTCGATAGAATAAATAGACTAAATATTCGATTTTCATCTAATAACCCAATTAGAATAAACTATCCGGTGAACCCTAAAAATTAAAGTATAGTGAGGCCATAAAAGAGAGTTTACTTGTAATAGTCTATGTTAAACTTTATAAGTTCTTGTTTTAAATTGGACGTATTCTGTAATTTTGTCTAAAATCAAAACATTTATACATAATATGTCATGCATGATGAACTAGTTAAAAACCATATTGTAAAGTCTTCTATAGGTGTGTTTAAAAAACTTGGATACGAAAAGGTAACCATGGATCATATCGCAAAAGCTGCAAATAAAGGTAGAACCACGCTATATTATTATTTTAAAAATAAACATGAAGTTTTCGAACTGGTGGCAGAGCTGGAATATCTGTCTATCATTCAGCCGGCACAAGGGGTGGTACACTCATCACAAAGTCTAGAAAAAAACCTTCGGCTTTATAATGAAATAAAACTGCGAAGCTTAATAGATAAAACCAATGAATATTCTTTTCTACTGGAAGACATTAAGCAGAACTTAAACCTTGCCTATTACATCTTCAGGAAATTAAGGCACATTGAAACTTCTATTTTCGAAAATATGCTCACCTGGGCATTAGAAAAAAAGGAAATCGCCCCTATTAGTCCTGAAGAACTTCAATTTTTAGCAATGACTATAGTTACTGCCCTTAACAGCCTGGAAAAAGAAATGCTGCTTTACGGCACCATAGAAAATATGCAGGTAAGGCTCGAGTGGCTTATAAGCATTCTTATAAAAGGTCTAAAAAATTAATCACTAATACCCTAAAAGTAAAATCAATATGCGTCAGTTTCATCCCATTCTTTTGATGTGTTTCGTAATGATAACATTTCAAAGTTGTAAAAAAGAAGACAAAACACGGAAAATTCAGCCTATAGCGGTAAAAACCCTGATTTTAGGCAGTTCGGATTCCAATATCAGCAATACTTCTTATGCTGCCACCGGTAGGATTGAGGCCGATAAAAGCGTTGCGCTTAGTTTTCAGGTATCGGGTACCATTGAGCAATTTCCGGTAAGTATGGGCGATTTTGTACAAAAAGGAAGCCTAATTGCCAAAATAGATGCCACCGCTTATCAAAAACAATATGAAGCAAGAAAAGCCCAGGCTGAAATGGCTAAAGACAACTACAATCGTGTGGAAGAAGTGTATAACAAAGGTAGTATTGCTGAAGTAAAAATGGTAGAAGCACGTTCTAATTACAAACAGGCAGAAGCCGCCGCGCAAGCCAGCTACCAAAATGTAAAATTTAGCCGTATCACCGCTCCTTTTACCGGCTATATTGGTCAAAAAATGATGGAAACAGGAGATCTGGCCTCACCAGGCCGACCCATCGTATCCTTTTTTGATATCGATAAGCTTAAAGCCATTATCCCAATTCCAGACGATCAGGTAAACCAATTTCAAACCGGAGATAAAGCCATTGTAAAAATAGAGGTCTTAGATGCCGAATATGAAGGGGAAATTACCGAAATATCCGTACAATCAGACTACAACACCCCGAGCTATACAGCAAAAATCACCATTAATAATGACGATAAAAAAATTAAGCCCGGTATGGCCTGTACAGTTACACTTCCCGAAACAGAAAATGCTTCAGGAGCCACTGCTAACACCTTCGTTGTTCCTGTAGAAACCGTATCGGTAACCGAACAAAACGAAAATTTTGTCTATGTGGTTAATGATCAAAACAAAGCAGAGCGACGCATTGTAAAAACCGGAAAGCTATACAACAATGGCATTGCCATCACTGAAGGTTTACAGAAAGGAGATCAGCTTATCACATCAGGCTACCATAAACTTACTCAGGATACTCCGCTTAAAATTACAAACAAACAATAAGCCCTTATTTTATGAAAAAGCAAAGTTCGATGATAGAATGGGCAATGAAAAACAAAGCTTTTCCACTGGCATTAGCTTTTGTTTTTGTAGTGATTGGCTTGTTAGGGCTTTTCAATATGCCTCGTAACGAATTTCCTGAATTTACGATTCGGCAAGGATTGGTAATGGGATTTTATCCCGGTGCAAATTCACAAGAAGTAGAAGAGCAGCTTACCGCTAAAGTCGAAAAATTCCTGTTTGGTTATAATGAAGTAGACAAAGAAAAAACCTACTCCTACACGCGAGATGGCGAAATGTATATTTATGTGGAAGTAGCCAACCGCGTAGGTCACAATGAAACCGCACAATTTTGGAACAAGCTTAAAAACGACCTGTTAATCTTTCAGCAGCGTAGTGTTCCTCCCGGTGTTAAGGGAATTATAGTGAACAGTGATTTTGGAAGTACCGCCGCGATGATCCTGGCCGTAGAATCTAAAACCAGACCTTACAAAGACCTGCAAAAACACGTAGAAGAAATAGAAGATCAACTTCGCCAGGTGGAAGGGATGGCGAAAATTAGCCACTCTGGCGGACTTACCGAGCAGATTGCGGTTTACGTAGATCAAAACAAACTGGCACAATTCGGCATTAGTCCGGGTGCTTTGATGAAAAGCCTGCAATCGCAGGGAACCATAAGGCCCAACGGTACGTTAGAGTCGCCTACTTTTGATCGTCCTATAAATATGGAGGTGTTCCTAAAAAATGTGACTGATATTTCCAACCACATTGTAAGCACCGATCGGGACGGTCGTGTGATCCGTATAAAAGATATTGCCGAAGTAAAAAGGGAATACGAAGATCCAGACTCCTTTATTACCGCCAACGGAACCAAAGCGATGATCATCACGCTCGAGATGGCTTCAGGCAACAATATTGTACAATTTGGAGACCGAATTGATGAAAAACTCGATACCTTTAAAGAACAACTTCCGCAGGATATTCAGGTAAGAAAAATTGCCAATCAGCCCGAAGTAGTTCACCACTCCATAAGCCACTTCCTTAAAGAATTTGGCTTTGCCCTGGCGGGTGTAATTATTGTAACCCTACTGCTCCTACCCTTTCGTGTAGCTTCAGTTGCTGCAGCCACCATTCCTATTACTATTCTCGCTACTCTTGCGTTAATGTTTATGCTAGGAATGGAGCTGAATACCGTAACTTTAGCCGCCCTCATCATCGTGCTGGGGATTGTGGTAGATGATCCCATTGTGGTAATAGATAACCACGTAGAGAAACTAGATGAAGGACAATCGGTTTGGAAAGCCGCCCTTAACAGTGCCAAAGAACTTTTTCCTTCGGTATTTACGGCAACCCTTGCCATATCGGCCACCTTCCTGCCTTTAGTATTCTTTATGACGGGAACCGCAAAAGACTTTTTAAGTACCTTCCCCTATACCATTATGCTGGCATTATTCCTTTCACTTGCCATTTCTGTATTATTGGTGCCTTTCTTCAATACCATATTCATTAAAAAAGGATTACACCATAATAAAAAGGAAGATGACAAAAAGAAGAAAAAATCGATGCTAGAAAGGATTCAGCACTTTTTCGATAAGAGTGTGGAAAGTGCAATGAAACACTATAAAATTACGGTAGGTATTGGTATTTTATCCATAGTGGTGGGAATATTCCTGTTCTCTAATCTATCGCAGGAATTGTTTCCGGTAATTGAAAGGAACCAGTTTGCAGTAGAAGTTTATCTTTCTAAAAACAGCAGCCTCGAGGAAACCGAAAAAGTAGTAAAAGAGTTTGAGAAGGTTTTAGAAAAAGACGAGCGTATTCACGACTATACCAGTTTTATAGGCGAAAGTTCACCGCGTTTCCATATGGTTTACGCGCCTAACCTTCCCGCTAAAAACTACGCCCAGATTTTGGTCACCACAACCTCAGACGATGCTACCGAAGAAGTGCTGAAAGAATATGATAAAAAATACGCTGAAATGTTTACCAACGCGTATTTAAGGATGAAACAGCTGAATATGATTGCCAAACCCGCACAAGTAGAAGTGCGCCTATTTGGTGATAATATCGACACCTTAAAAAGCTACGGAGATAAAATCATTGACCTGGCACGGGAAACCCCAGAAACCATTTGGTCCAGAACCAATTATGGGGAAATGCAGCAAACCGTTGCCATTGATGTCGATGAGGCCGAAGCATCACGCATAGGGCTCACCCGTGAAAATATCGCCAACACCATAGCAATGAATATGGAAGGATTAAATGCAACACAAGTTTGGGACGGCGATTATGCAATTAACGTAAAAGTAAAGGCTGAAGATCACAAAGATCAATCAGTTTCCAGCCTAAGGGAATTATCCATTATCTCACCTAACACCGGTAAAACAGTACCGCTAAGTCAGGTAGCCAAAATAACCCCAGGGTGGGAACAAGAACAAATTGTAAGACGTAACGGAATGCGCTGCTTAACCGTACGTGTAGATATCGAAAAAGGGGCTGTAGCCAATGTGGTATTAGGTAAACTTCGTCCTAAAATCGAAGAAATGCAACTGCCCGATAGCATCACCGTAGGTTATGGCGGTGAATACGAAATGAGCCAGGAAAACCTCGTACCTATGGGAATCTCCCTATCCATAAGCGTCCTCATTATTTTCCTTATCCTGCTTTGGCATTTTAAGGAATTCAAACAAGCCCTATTAAGTTTCATCACAATGCCACTTAGTATATTCGGTGCAGCCTTAGGATTAATGCTAATGCAATATCCTTTTGGGTTCACTTCCTTCTTGGGGCTATTGGCACTTTGTGGTATCGTGGTAAGAAACGGTATTATTTTAATCGATTTTGCCAATGAATTAAGAATTCATCACGACCATTCAGTTTACCAAGCTGCCGCACACGCCGCCAAACGAAGAATGCGTCCTATTTTCCTCACCTCCTCTGCCGCCGCTGTTGGAGTGACCCCAATGATTATTAGTAGGTCAACTTTATGGGGACCTTTAGGAACTGTGATCGCTTTTGGTTTAATGCTCTCTATGGTACTTACCCTATTTGTTTTACCCGTATTATACTGGTTGTTCTTTAGAAACGAAAAAGAGGAAGAGGAAAAAGAAGAAATACAAGAAAATAATGCAAACGCCTAGAAATAGTATGAAAACGATATTCATAAAAAACAGCACACCCCTTGTCATTTGGTGTATGCTAAGTTTTTTGTCCTGCGGAAGTTTATTTGCGCAACAAAAACTGAATTTAGAAGAAGTTAAGGAAGCCGCATTATCGTACAGCCACGATATCAAAAACGGAAAAATAAGAATAGAACAGGCCGAAGCCGCCAAACAAGAAGCTATTGCTAACTATTTTCCCCAAGTGAGTGCTACAGGAATCGGCTTATATGGGTTTAAGGACTTTGTCCCGCCTATACCTCAAATACTACCCGATGGAATCGATAATTTTTATCAGGCCGGCGCAACAGCAACCGAAGTTGTTTATGCCGGAGGAAAAATAAGAAACTATAGCGCTTTGGCAAGTCTTCAGGCAGAAACCCGAAGCATACAAGCCGAGCAGACAACAGATTCGGTAATTTTAAATACCGAACAAAAATACTGGCAACTGGTACAAGTACAAGAACAACTTAAAGCCATACGCGCCAGTAAAATGTACCTGGACGAATTACTGAAGCAACAACAAGATTTGCTTTCAGCCGGACTTATCGCTAAAAATCAATTACTTCGGGTAAGGACCAACCGCAGCAGAGTACTTTTAAAACAAAGCAAACTCGGCAATCAGCGTAAACTGGCATTACTTGATTTAGGGCTTTATGTAGGGAAAATTTACGATACGACGACCGTAGTCACAGATACGTTAAAACAAGTTACCCCACCCCGACTTAAATATCCTAATCCTGATCTCGATTTTCAAAACAACAATAATTACAAGCTGCTTGAAAAATCGATAACCGCATCCCAACTGCAAACGAAAATCACAAAAGCCGATTTATTACCACAGGTTTCTGTTGGAGTAAACGCAGGTTATTTTGGGACATTCAACGATGCGATTGACAGTCAGTTTATGCCGGTGGCCTTTGGGATGGTAAGCATTCCCATCTCCGATTGGTGGGGAGCCGGTCGCCATAAAGTGAAGCAAAAAGCGCTACAGGA
This sequence comes from Flavobacteriaceae bacterium, assembly GCA_964220295.1. Lineage (GTDB taxonomy): Bacteria > Bacteroidota > Bacteroidia > Flavobacteriales > Flavobacteriaceae > Christiangramia. The sequence continues at coordinate 14,959 of CAXPUM010000049.1, forward strand.
AAAAATTGTTCAGAATAATTTCGAAGATCGCAAAGACGAGCTTAAAATAGGCATTATGAAATCCTGGTACGACCTGATGGATGCCTACAAGCAAATTAACTATGCTAAGGACAATCTGGAGTATGCCAATGAGAACCTAAAAGTTCAACGGGATAATTACAACAGCGGACTGAACAACCTTACAGATCTGTTAGACGCTCAACAACAAGAAGAATCGGCAGAAACCGAATACGTAAATGCATATGCCAATTATAAGATTGCAGAAGCGGAGTATTTGTTTGTAACAGATAATATATATATAAATCAAGAATGATTTCCATCTCAATATTCACCATAAAACAGATGACCATATTAGACAAAACTACTAATCTTTCATTTATAAGACTTTTTATCAGGCAGGTGATCTTTTGGTTAATTGCCTACGGAGTGTTATTTACTACTCTATATTTCACGGTTGAAATGATTACAGTGCCTTTGGGCTTAGATTGGAATATCGATTTTTCTCATCTTCTGTTATTCTTTTTAAGCTTTGGTTTAATAACGGGAATAGTTCTCTCATTAGTGGAAACCATACTCAAAAGACTTCAGTTTAAAACCAGATCACTGGCTTTTAATAGTTTATACAGGGCAACATTTTATTTTATCGCCCTATGGCTTATTTTAAATGTTATCAGAAATGTACTAAATGATTATAGCGACCTCTACATAGAAGGTTATCCTGTCACCACATCAAACTCCAGGAATTTTGATATTATAGTCCTGGTTTATACGCTATTTATGATAATCATAATTAGTTTTATAAACGAAATGGTAAGCAAAAATAGCCCTGGTTTTGCCATACCATTAATACTTGGAAAATATCGTTATCCTTGTGAGGAAAACAGGGTTTTTATATTTCTCGATCTAAAAGGTTCTACCAGCCTTGCGGAAGAAATGGGGCATATTAAGTATAGTAGTTTTCTTCAGGAAAGTATCATGGATGTAAATGTGATAGCAAAGAAATTCAAAGCGAATATTTACCAGTATGTAGGTGATGAGGTTGTTCTTACATGGAAAACCAAAAATTTTGACACGCTTAACGCTATCCAATTTTTATTCGCCATCAATCGAAGGCTGAAAAAGAAAAAGCATCACTTTCAAGAGGTTTATGAAGCCGTCCCATTTTTCCGCGCAGGTGTTCACGAAGGTATGGTAACGGCAATTGAAATCGGGGATTTAAAAAGAGAAATTGCCTTTCATGGTGACACCATGAATGTTTGTGCAAGAGTGCAGGGGCTTTGCAAAAATTTTGACGAGAGAATCCTTATAACAGGAAAAATAAATAGCAACAGGAAAATTGCCAAAAATTATAATGTTGTTGCCCTTGGTGCTCAATATCTTGAAGGTAGAGAAAATCCCGTGGAAATCTTCGCCGTCAAATGATTTAAAAATCAATAGTCTTGATTTAATACAGTTTAAAGACTTATTAGCAAATTTTGCAATTTTTAAAGTAAAATCATTGAATTAAAATTTATCCGAATGAATATTAAAAAATTTCTTTTTACTGCCTTAGGGTTATTATTAGCAAATTTAGCCTCATTATCGGCTCAAAACTCCATGCGGGAAAATTTCAAAGATTCAGTGAGAAAACTTCCGTATTTTAGTATTCACGAGGATAATTATTTTATAACCGGCGTTCCTCTTAATCAAAAAATTAATTCAGGAAGCGCAGATGTCAAATATCAGGTAAGTTTCAAACAGATTATTACTAGGGATCAGTTACCTTTTGACACCTATCTTTTTCTTACGTATACTCAAAAGGCGTTTTGGAACATTTACGAAGATTCCTTTCCCTTCAAAGACATAAATTTTAATCCTTCACTAACTCTCGGAAAACCAATTTTTGACCAAAGAGAAAGGCTTAAAGGACTTGCAGGTATTTCCATTGAGCATGAATCAAACGGGCGGGACAGTATTTTCTCAAGAAGCTGGAACCGGCTCACCGTGTCTTATGTAACTAAACTATCTACACGTACTACCGCAAAATTTGAATTTTGGGCACCCTTCTCTTATTCCAATGAAAACAGTAAAATTTTAGAGTATAATGGTCTGGGTGAAATTAATCTCGAACATGGATGGAAGCCAGATAAACTATATTTTACCCTAAGACTCAGAAAAGGACTTAATCTTGACGCAAAAGGGAGCATACGATCCCGGTTTTATTATAATCCTATCAAAAAAAATCTTTCCAATCAATATATTATGCTGGAGTGGTATGTGGGACAGTCAGAAGGTCTTCTGAATTATACGGAATCAAAAAGCATGATTCGTTTAGGGTATGTTATTAAATCTAATGAATTATCATTTCTCTAATAATAAATTTAATTCGATCGAAAAAGAGAAAATGCATTTAATTCTATAAACCGATTATAAATAAATTCAAAATCAGTTTTTTTAAAATGAGCCTACTAACCCAATTTGGCCTAATCCTACCTGCATTTTCCAAGAAATTTTTTTGTTAATGGGCACACCATAATCTCTTTCCTGAAATAGAAATTTATCAATAGAGTCTACCACGACAACACTTAAGGCTAAACTCAAACCAACATCCGTGAGCCAGTGTGCGCCATCCCATAATCGAGAAACCGGAGCTACTAAACCAATTCCCATTAAACCGGCTTTTACAAAGGGATTTTTAAATTGTTTAGATAATGCGTACATGGTGGTAAAGGATAATATGGTGTGTCCAGATGGAAAACTGTGAAAAGAACCTTCTTTATTGAAAGGTTTGAAACTCGCCTTACCTTCTTCTGCTGATGGTCTTGCTCTGCCTATTGCTGCTTTTGAAATAGACTGAATTATTCCTGAAGCCGTAGCCGCTGAAATCATAAGAACACCCGTTCTCCTAATTTTTTCATTTTTGGTAAATAATCCATACAGATATACAGCTCCTGTAATTCCATAATTGTTTTGCGGGCTACCAAAATACCAACCAAAATCACGAACTACGGTTAGAGCATCCTCTTTCTGTTTAATAAAATAATCACTGGTTTCCTCATCAAAAATGTACAGGGCCGCAGTCGCACCCACTACTGCAGCCGCGGTTATATAATCATCTTTATCCCAGAATAAAGGGGCTGTGTAAGTATCACCTATTCCTTTATAGATACTAACCCCATCGTATTTAAAAAGCTCCCATGTAGATAAACTATCTGATTTTTTCATCAAATCCTGAGCAAAAATCTGGAAAGAAAATAATAATGCTGACAAACTAAATATAAATTTGAAATCTTTCATTTTTAAAAATTAGATAACGGCTATCTAATAAAATTTATTAAACCAAACATAGCCGGAAGTTAAAATTTTTTACTACTTTTACATCTCACACGATATTATCGCGCAAGATAATTTATATTTTTAATATAGTAACAATGAAATTAATTTATCAAATAGCCTCTAAAGTTATTGACGCTCGTGAAGAATATTTTAATGCAAGGATGGCATATTAGACGTTCGCATGTCAAAATAGCTTGGTGCTCAAGGACGACATCAATCCTGAACAGGCATTTTCAGTTAGATGCCGCCTGTTTTGACGATGATATTATTCATACTGCTAAATCGATGAAACTGGCATCTGATACTACAATAAACGTATAAATAGTAAAGGCTAAGTACAGAATAGGTTTTTCAGTGAAAATTGTTTCAAAAATTGAGATGTGGATCGTGAAACAGCCAGAAAATTCTTGAATAAGGCTATATGTTCTGTTCTTATTCCAAAGCAACACTTGGCAATATTAAACAGGAAATAATTCTAATATATAGCTCATGAGTTTCAATCATCAACAAATAGACAAGTCCAGGATATCAGTACGAATGATTTTAAAGACAAGATTTTACCAGTCATAAATACAGCAAGTAAATGCGGATTAACCACCCAGTACGAAGGCTTGGAGGTGCTATTAAAAATATAAAATTTTGAATTTTATTATTTTAGGATTTCCATGTAACCAGTTTGGAAAATAATAAACCGGGTGCCGAAAAGGACATCTCTTAAAATTGACAACCTAATTATGGTGTTACTTTTCCCATGTTTTCAATAGTGGATGATAATAGTTATTATGCCCTCCCCATATTTAAAAGGAACTTTGGGAAAACAGATTAAGGGGAATTTCACTAAATTTCTAATTGATGTCAATGGTAAGCCTTTAAAAAGGTTTGTCATTGTCGCAAATCCGGATAAAATTGAAAAGCACCTTAGAAAATTTTTACCTAATTGATTAAATTAGCTGGGTTGTCTCGTGTAATTTGAACTAAAATCTAAAATGGATAATGATTATTTGAAATTAGAAAATCAATTGTGTTTTCCCATCTATGCTGCTTCTCGTCTCATTACAAGAGCATATCAGCCATTTCTGGAAAATCTAAAAATTACTTATCCTCAATACCTTGTGCTGCTTGTCCTATGGGAAAAGGATGAAATATCTGTAAATGACATAGCAAACAAACTCATTTTGAATACGAATACGATAACTCCTTTACTAAAAAGGATGGAGGAACAAAGATTAATTTGTAGGGAAAGATCGAAAAGTGATGAGCGGAAAGTTATAGTTAAACTTACTAAAAAAGGCTTGCACCTAAAGGAAGAGGCCAAAACCATACCAGAGGAAATTGCTGAAACTATTAAAGGAGTAGAATTGGAAATTGACCATTATGTGCAACTGAAGCATAATTTAAATTTAATTATTGCACAATTATCAAACAAATAGCTTTTACGTTTTAAACCATACATTACAATAAAATGTCGAATATTAAAACTTCATGGTACCATTATTTCTATGCTTTTTTAGCCGGAATTTGTCTAATTAATACCTTACCCCATTTTATTAATGGCATTATTGGTAATAACTTTCCATCAGCCTTTGCCGATCCGCCGGGAGAAGGATTATCCGCACCCGAGTATAATATCCTTTGGGCAATGATCAATTTTATTCTGGGGTATCTATTTCTGCATTTAGGAAGAGTAACAAATAGGAAGAGTAACAAATAGACAGAACAAGTTTCTCAAAATTATATTTATCACAGGTTGCTGGGTGATGGCCTTCTTCTTAGCCTACTATTTTGGCGGAATTATCCAACGCAAATAGATAAACCATTGGTAATCTCAAGATTAAGACAATAGAAAATTTATAAAGCAATGTCAATTTATTATGATTATATACAAAAATTAATGCATGTAAAGGCCGGATTGAATTTCGGTGCCGGTCCAGGAATAGGAAAAGTAAGTTCCGAGATCTTTGCTAAAGAAGGTACTAAAGTAGTGGTATCTGACATTAATGAAGAAAGCGGAAATTTAAGATCCCGGCTTTGAAAGTATCTTCTTTAAATGTTATGTTAGCGATGGTAGGGGAGTTAAATGCTTGTTGACAGGTGGCTTACCTAAGGAAAGGAGTTGTCGGCCCGTCCAAACGTCAATAAGTTATTGTCTTTTTAAACCACTTAGGTGTGTTTCAAAATGCTCCCTTAACTCTTAATCTTTATGAAAATACGAGATAAAAATTTTCTTCAATTATGTTGTTTCGGCTTATGATAAAACAATTAAAGCTAACAGTCTCGTTTATTGCCAATATACGCCAACGTTAGAAAGAAAATAATTAACTTGATTAGAATGCTCTAATCGTTCAAAATATTAAACTTGAAAACTATAATTTATGAATAAAACGATTTTTATTACCGGGGCAAGTAGTGGTATTGGTAAAGCAACAGCAAAATTTTTTCAGTCTAAAGGATGGAACGTGGTTGCAACAATGCGATCGCCTGAAAAAGAAAAAGAGCTTACTTCTCTTGATAATATTTTGGTGGCGAAACTGGATGTGCTTGACCTCGAATCTATAGATTTAGCCATTCAAAAAGCCATTGAAACCTTTTCCAAGATAGATGTTCTACTCAATAATGCGGGCTATGGTATTAATGGACCACTGGAAGCGTTTCCTCACGAGAATATTGTTAAGCATTTCCATACAAATGTTATTGGCCTGCTGGATGTTACTAAAGCGGTAATCCCCCACTTCAGACAAAATAAATCTGGCACAATTATAAATATATCCTCTACAGCAGGAAAAGTAACCTATCCATTTATTTCCCTTTATAATGGCTCAAAATTTGCAGTAGAGGGAATTTCAGAATCACTATCATTTGAGATGGCTGCAATCTCGGTTAAAGTTAAAATTATAGAACCTGGTCAAATTGATACTGATTTTATGGGACGTTCTATGGATGTTCAAAATAAAGAGGATCTAAAACCTTATCAGAAAGCTTTGGAGAAACAAAAAGAACTTTCTAAGCAAACATTTGATCCAGAAAAAATAAGTTCACCAACTATGGTTGCTGAAGTAATTTACGAGGCAGCGACAGACAATTCTGATCAACTGCGATACCAAGCAGGAGCAGACGCAATAAAAGAAATTGCTAACCGTGCTAATACAAATGACCAAACATATTTAAGAGAAAGAAAAAAAGCTCTCGGTTTGGAGGAAGAGTAGTTTAAAAAAAATTAACGTTGATTAAAACAAGTGAAAAGCCGCCAACGACAACAACGATTCATCGTATATAAAAGCAAATCCAATTAAAAAAAATGGTATATTTATAAAGCGTGATTTGGATTAATACAGATCAATAAAATTTGAAATTTTGAGTCCGATTCGGTGACCTTTTGAGCCGTAAAATTTGAAAACCAACTGATAGCAAGGGATTTCGAGATAGGTGTGGGTTCTGCCACCCCGACGAAGCTTATCGAAATAAGCACCAAAACACTGTTAATCTATTGATTTTCAGTGTTTTTTTTGTTTTAACAATATCATCTGAAATCATATAAATTCTTCTTTTTCAGTGAATACATTTTAAAAGTCTTTTCGCCATATCAGAAGAACATTTCGGTTGATTTGATTTTCCTCATTGAAAATTCTTGGATCTTCTAAAATGTTCGTAATACCCAATATTAGCTTTTCCGTTTTCTTCTTTAACAGATAATTAAATGCGGAAAAAACGGGTTGTCAATTTCCGTCCGTATAAAATTCAATAGAAAATATTCAGTATTAAGTTTAAAAAGGGAAGACTCCAGTAAATCAATGGGATGCTTCAAAATCTATATGAAATCACCAATAATTTCAACCTTTTAGCACCCTAGAGACATATTCTATTAAATATAAATAGTATATTAGTTGACTACTTATTGAGTTGATGATCGTAATTTCACCTTTTTACGGTAGCCAAGCACAGAATTTTACTAATTTTCTATTTTGGTCTTTTATAATTGTCGCTGCCATTATCTTGGGGCTCGTCATTTTTTTTACCTATAGATATACCTCCAAATACAAAGCGAAAAGCGCAAGTGACCAACCACCGAAAGGAACTATAAGTCATAAATTCGAGATCTTTGCTTTAATCCTTTCTTTTCTTATCACCGCGTTCTTTATGTTTTTTACCGTTCAGTCTATGAACGAGATTCAAACAATCCCAGACAATCCAAAACCTGATATTATTATCACCGGCCATCAATGGTGGTGGGAAGCCAAATATTCAGATAGCAAAGTAATCACTTCTAACGAGGTTCATATCCCAGCAGGGAAAAAGGTTTTATTGGCATTGAATTCAGCAGATGTCATCCATAGCTGGTGGGTGCCTGAACTGGGCCGAAAAATGGATATGATTCCCGGTTTGACAAATTATATGTGGATGTATGCAGAAAAACCCGGGGAATATCTGGGTACTTGTAGTGAATTCTGCGGAATGCAGCACGCCAGAATGCGTATACGCGTTATTGCCGATGATGAAGCAACATTTAAAAAATGGCAGGAAGATCAATTGCAACCAGTGATCGTACATGGTACCGCATTATTTGAAAAAGGAAAAAAACTTTTTGAACAAAAGACGTGTACTAATTGTCACGCCATTAACGGAACATCATATAACGAAAACATAGGTCCAAATCTTACGCATTTTGCCAGTAGGGAGCGATTTCTTGGTGATTTCAAAGAAGTTAATGCCGCCAATTTGAGAGAGTGGTAGAAGATCCTCAAAAAGCCAAAAAAGGTGCAAAAATGCCGAATTTTATACTTTCTGATGAAGAATTGAATGCATTGACTGAATATATCATACACCTTAAATGAGTTTATTTTTAAACATACAGGAAGGCGAAGACCAATTGCCGGAAGTATCTACCGATCAGGGAAGATTACTTTGGATAAGCTCGGTAGACCACAAGCAACTTGGAATAATGTACTTGTGGCTTGCCCTGTTCTTCTTTATTATTGGTGGATTAGAAGCAATGCTTATCAGGGCCCAGTTAGCTGTGGGTGATAATGACCTTATTTCACCTGAATTTTACAATCAGCTATTTACGATGCATGGCACCACGATGATCTTTTTAGTACTGATGCCAGCGCTTGTCGGACTTGCCACCTATCTGATTCCGTTAATGATCGGTGCGAACGAAATGGCGTTTCCACGTTTGAATGCTTTCAGTTTCTGGATGACGTGCCTGGGCGGATTATTAATGTACTTTAGTTTTTTTGCGGGTGGTGCTCCAAATGCGGGATGGTTCAATTATGCGCCATTAAGTGAAAGCAACTACTCGTCTACTCAGGGTGTAGATTATTACTTAATAGGGCTAATTCTTACCGGAATGGGCAGTATTGGTGCCGGTCTTAATTTCGTTACGACAATTCTAACCTTACGTTGCCCAGATATTAAATTGAATATGCTTCCGTTATTTGCCTGGATGATGTTCATAAACGGATTTTTAATGTTGGCAGCCTTTCCTTTATTGAATGCCGGCCTTTTCATGATGCTTATAGACAGGCAATTTGACGCACACTTTTTTATTCCGTCTTCGGGAGGTTCTGCCATATTATGGCAGCATTTCTTTTGGTCTTTTGGCCATCCAGAAGTCTATATTTTAGCTTTGCCAGCCTTCGGAATAATTTCTGAAGTCATCCCAGTTTTTTCAAGAAATAAAATTTTCGGCTACAAATTCGTCGCTGCCTCAACCGTCGCCATTGCACTTCTGGCATTTGGTGTATGGATACACCATATGTTTGCCGTGGGAATGACCAATACGGTTAATAGTTTTTTTGCGGCAAGTTCCATGCTTATTGGCATTCCTACTGGAGTAAAAGTCATCAACTGGATTGGTACTTTATATAAGGGAAGCATTCGAATGACCGTTTCTATGATGTTTGCCGTGGCTTTTTTAATCGATTTCACGATTGGTGGTTTAAGTGGCGCTTCTTTCGCTATCGTTCCTATAGATTGGCAATTAACCGATACCTATTATGTGGTGGCTCATATTCATTATGTATTCCTGGGCGGAACAGCTTTTGGAATCTTTGCCGGAATCTATTACTGGTTTCCTAAGTTTAGCGGCCGTTTTCTTTCAGAAAAATTAGGAAAATGGCATTTGTGGTTATTTGTAATTGGTTTTAATTTGACCTTCCTTTTTCAGCACGTACTAGGAATCTTAGGGATGCCACGTAGAATTTACACCTATCCCTCAAGATTTGGATCCTGGGAGATTTTTAATCTAATTTCCACAGTTGGAGCATTAATGATGTTTGTGGCCATTGCGGTATTTCTATGGAATTTATTTATTACGCTGAAAAAGCCCCGGACTGCTCCTCAAAATCCGTGGGACGCCTGGACATTAGAATGGGCTACCAACTCGCCACCAGACTTGAAGAATTTTCAAGAATTACCTCGAGTATATAGCAGAAGGCCATTATGGGATTTGGCCAACCCCGATAATCCCGATAAGCGCCTTAATTGATGAAGGATAAAGGAAAATTATTGATGATGCTCATGATCGGCTCTGAAACTTTCTTCTTCATTGTGCTTATTATAGGCTATATATATTATCGAAACTTTACGGAAGCTACCGATACTGTGGCTCAAAACCTGGATGCACTAAGAGCGGGAGTCTTTACATTTTTTTTAATTGCCAGTAGCGGCACGCTTATGCTGAGTAAGAAAGCTTTGAAAAAAGAAAATTTTAAAGGATTCAAATTTTTCCTTCTCTTCTCTATCTTATTAGGAATAATCTTTATGACAGGACAGGTTACGGAATATATCGGGCTTTATAAAAAACAAATTACCTTAGATAAAGATGTATTTGGCTCCAGCTTTTTCACACTGACCGGCTTTCATGGCCTGCATGTGATCTTAGGTATTCTGGCCTTATCGATTTTACTCATTATGAGCCTCGGAAAATTGAAAAGAGTTTCTATAGCCGGGTTTGGAGGTGTAGAGATCTACTGGCATTTTGTGGATGTGGTCTGGTTGTTCGTTTTTTATTTTGTTTATATAACACCACTTTTATGACCAATATAGATTTTTTCATAACGCCAGGTAATTGGTCTTTTGTGGGGCTAATGCTATCAATGATATTCATTGCCCTATATCTGTTATTTTTAAAAACGAAAACTTCACAAAGAATATATTTTATACTATTAATCGTGGTGCTTTATGTAAGCTTTGGATCGCCAATAGCACTACTCAGAAACTATGGCTTGCATAGTATTACCATGCTTCAGCATATCGTTTTATTGATGATTTCCCCTATTCTGCTCTTAAAATCTATTCCATCACTCAGGATTTCAAATTCTGGCAAATGGAGATTGAGTATTTTCAATCAATCACAAAAATATTATTTACAATTTTGGGTTTTAAGCGCTATGATGATGTGGGGTGGACACTTTTTAAGCGCTGCCATTCTTTCGGCGGAAACCGGGACAGTGATTTGTGGAATTAGCGCAGCTAGAGATAGTTGGATAACAGCTATCCCGGAAAGTCTTATTCTAAGCCTGTTATTCATTAGCGGAATTCTTTTTGCTTTGCCGGTTTTTAATCCTAATAAAAAGGCACGTCTCACGCCATTAAAAAGCGTGATTTATCTTTTTACAGCTTGTATTAGCTGCTCTTTGCTGGGACTATATGTAGCCTTTACTGCAAGCACAGATGCTTTAAGCAATTCCGTTTCGGCATTTACAACGTTAAGAAGTCCGCTTCCATTAAGTTTGAAAACAGATCAGGAATTAGCCGGTATGCTAATGTGGGTACCCGGTTGCATTCTTTACGTACTGGCTTCGGTTTCCATCCTATTGAACTGGTACGAAGAAAATCCGATAGAAAATTCAGAAAAAGCAATTCATTCTGCTAAATAAGAAAGTGATGCAGCAAGAAAAAAAATATAAAGCAAAACCTGAAGAGCTGCCCAAACCGACCTACTGGCCTTTTTTTCTGGCCTTTGGAGTCGTGTTCATTTTTTGGGGCATTTTAACCAATTGGTTTTTATCGGGAATGGGCGCCATTGTTTTTGTGGTAGCACTGATTGGCTGGCTCGTTGAGATTAATAGAGAACTTAAACACAATGAAAAATAATGGCTTGTAATTGTGAAAATCAGGATTTTTCAGGCGAAAACAAGGAGAAACTGAATAGACGAAATTTTATGACCAGGATCACCCTGGGGGTTGGTGCTTTTTTTGCCGCGGTGTTGTCTTTTCCATTACTCGCTGCAATGCTGGATCCCATTCTGAGAAAAAAAACTGAAGTATGGAGATCAGTTGGAAAATTAACCGATTTTAAAATAGGTGAAACGAAAATGGTCACCTTTGAAAATGCTTCCACATATGAATGGAGCGGTGGCATTGCCCGTTCAGCCGCCTATGTAAGGCGTAAAGAAGATGATAGTTTTTTAGCATTATCAGTAAATTGTGCTCATTTAGGTTGCCCGGTAAGATGGGTGGAAAAATCAGAGATCTTTCTATGTCCCTGCCATGGAGGCGTATATCATAAAGATGGATCCTGGGCTGCAGGACCACCACCCCGCGGTATGTTTGATTATCAAATACGTGTGCACAACAATAATGTCCAGATCAAAACACAAAACATTCCTATAACCAACCTCTCATCGTGAAAAAGTATTTGAAAAAAATATGGCTTTGGGTAGATGACCGTGGCGGTTTAAGCGAATTGGTAAAACCACTAACAACGCACCTTGTGCCTCCGGGATCTAAGTGGAATTATGTTTGGGGAAGTGCTACTCTATCCTGCCTTATCATTCAGGTGGTGACAGGAATTGCATTGGCATTTCTCTACCAGCCATCGGCAGATGTAGCTTATCAATCGCTTCGATACATCGAAAATCAGGCTTTTTTAGGAAGTTTTATAAGAGGTTTGCATAATTGGGGAGCTTCTGGAATGGTCTTTCTCATGGGCATGCACATGATTCGGGTATATCTTTTTGCCGCTTATAAATACCCACGCGAGATGAGTTGGATCACCGGGGTAGTGCTTATGGCACTTACAATCGTAATGGCATTTACGGGACAATTACTGCGCTGGGATGATAATGGAGTATGGTCCAGCGTTGTAGCGGCGGAGCAAATGGGAAGAATTCCGCTAATTGGTGATTTTATTGCTCACTTTTTAATGGGTGGTGAAAATATAAATGGTGAAACTTTAAACCGATTTTTCTCTCTGCACGTATTTGTGGTACCCGCTATGCTTTTCAGTTTTGTCGGTTATCACTTGTACCTAGTATTTCGAAATGGAATTTCTGAACCACCTAAAGCTGGGCGGATATTAAATCCAAAAACCTATAGAAGCTGGTACGAAAATATGCTGAAGAAAAAAGGCGTTCCATTTTTTCCAAATGCTATTTGGAGGGATGCGGTTTTTAGTGCACTGGTGCTTGCTGTTCTAGTTGTTATAGCATGGGTGGTTGGCGCACCCGAATTGGTAGGCGCACCAGATCTAACCAACGTAAAAGTAGACCCTAAACCAGACTGGTACTTCACTTGGATATTTGCCATATTCGCATTAATTCCTAAAAATATTGGTTCATACGTCATCATGCTGGGCCCAGTTTTAACAATCACCGTTCTATTGGCAATTCCCTTTTTATCCAAGGGAGGACAAAGAAGCCCGCTAAAAAGACCATGGGCCATAGGTGCCGTAGCTTTTTTGATCATCACGATTTGCGGACTCTGGTATATCGGAAATGTTGAACCCTGGCACCCAAAATTTGATGCAGAACCTCTTTCAGAATATACCACGGTGCCAAAAGCGGAGCCATCAGTTAAACGAGGTATCGATTTATTTAATACGGCTGGTTGTCTGTACTGCCATAAAATAAATGAAAGTGGTGGGATTCGTGGACCAAATTTAACTAATGTGCAAAACAGACTTACCCGTGAGCAAATGATCATCAGGATTGTGAACGGAGCGGAAAATATGCCTGCATATGGAGGTTCGCTTTCTAAAGAAGAACTGAAAGATTTGGTTGACTTTCTTATGAAGGATAAAAAAGGATCTAGCCAAAACAAGAAATAACTAAACAAATAAATTAAAATGAAAGAAGCTATCAGGTTTACAGCAATAGCATTAGTAATCATCGCAATGATTGTTTGCACGGCAATCTGGCCTGCCTGGGGATTTTCAATTATGGCTGCTGCTTTGATCATCTTGGGTATTTATGATATCGTTCAAAAAAAGCATTCCATTACCAGAAATTTCCCGGTTCTTGGGCATATGCGTTTTCTACTGGAACTCATTGGACCGGAATTGCACCAGTATTTCGTAGAAAGTGATACCGATGGTAAACCAATAGATAAAAATCACCGCAGTTATATTTACGAACGAGCTAAAAAGGAAAAAGAAAATCATCCTTTTGGAACAGAACTCGATGTTAACCAGCAAGGTTATGCCTGGATGGAACACAGTATTTATCCAACGAAAAAACTAGATGAAGCTCCAAGAGTAACCATTGGTGGACCGGATTGTAAACAACCGTATTCTGCCAGCCTGTTCAATATTTCGGCGATGAGCTATGGTGCACTTAGCAGTAATGCGGTGATGGCGCTGAATAAAGGAGCCAAAGCCGGAAACTTCTTTCATGATACCGGAGAAGGTGGTGTTTCAGATTATCACAGAAAAGGTGGTGATCTGGTATATGAAATTGGAACCGGTTATTTTGGTTGCAGAACAGATGACGGCAATTTTTCAGCTGAAAAATATAAGGACGTAGCAGCTTACCCTGAAGTGAAAATGATCGAAATTAAAATCTCACAGGGCGCCAAACCAGGACATGGAGGTGTGCTGCCTGCTTCTAAGAATACAGAAGAGATCGCGAAAATACGAGGTGTGAAACCCCATACTGATGTGTTATCTCCTCCAGGTCATTCCGCTTTTGATTCACCTGAAGGATTATTAAAATGGATACAGCAACTTCGAGATTTATCAAATGGTAAACCAATAGGATTTAAATTGTGCATCGGTAGCGAAAAGGAATTTATTGATATATGTGAGGCAATGAAAACTACCGGAATTAAACCTGATTTCATTACTGTAGATGGCGCTGAAGGTGGTACAGGAGCCGCCCCGATCGACTTCTCCAATTATGTGGGAATGCCCTGGGAAAAAGCACTCGTTTTTGTGGTGGATACTCTCAGAAAATATGATCTGAAAAAGGATATAAAAATTATTACCGCTACAAAAATTTTTACCGCTTTTGATATTTTTAGAGCGTTATGTTTAGGGGCTGATATTTGTAATTCTGCCCGCGGAATGATGCTCGCCCTTGGTTGCATACAGGCTCTGAAATGCAATACGAATCAATGTCCTACCGGAGTGACTTCTAACGATCCCAAGTTCATGCGAGGACTGGTGGTGGAAGATAAATGGAAACGTGTGAGAAATTATCATGAGGAAATTCTGAAAGATTTCTTGGAGTTATTTGCTGCTTCCGGTTGCTCCAATCTTAATGAATTGAATCGCAGTTTGATTCATAAAAAGGTGGGAGAAGATATTGTTAGTTATGAGAGTATCTATCCTGAAAACTTAATTGCGTAATTCAATGTGAAACTGAGAAAAGTGAAAATTGAAATTTCTTATTTCAATTAGCATAAATCAAAAAAAATCCGACCATTTACCAGGTCGGATTTTTTATAACAAATTTGTAGCGAGCAATTCGATGAATTTTAGAAAAGCTCCTTAAGATACTTGAAATTCGATTTCGCATCATCGATGACCTCGGCAGTCCTTCCATTCAGCATTAATTTGCTCATACTTTTTGCAAAGCCTTTCATCTGCTCAAACTTAATTTCCGGCGGCATCGCCAGCGCAGAAGGATCGGTATAAATATTTACAAGCGCAGGCCCTTTATGATTAAATGCTTCTTGAATTACCTGGCTGACATCATCAGACCTTTTAGCTTCCCAGGCTCTTATATTCATAGCTTCCGCTACTTTTACAAAATCCGGATTATCCATATCGGTTTGCCAATCTGGATAGCCTTCAACCTCCATTTCTAACTTTACCATTCCCAAACAACGGTTATTAAATACGATGATCTTCACCGGAATTTTATACTGGCTAATCGTCATTAAATCACCCAGAAGCATGGTAATTCCTCCGTCACCGCAAAGTGCTACAACCTGCCTTTCGGGATGGCCTAAACCGGCACCCATGGCCATCGGCATCGCATTAGCCATAGAACCATGATTGAAAGAACCGGTTAAATACCTGTTTTTTCTACCTTTTAGGTATCGTGCAGCCCATACCGCAGACATTCCTGTATCTACCGTGAAAATAGCATCATCTGTGGCTAGTTTATCAATAATGGAAGCGACATATTCAGGATGAATTTTTTCCTGTTCGCTTTTTTCATTGACATAACTTTCATATTTGTCTTCGAGATCTTTATGCAACTCCCGCATTTCCTTTAAATATTCATCTTCGGTTTTGGTAGTTATTTGCGGCAATAGTGCATTTAATGTATCCTTGATACTACCATGGTACGCGTAATCAACTTTCGCTCTTCTTCCTATACGTTCGGGCTTGGTATCTATTTGAATGATAATATTCTTTTCAGGAAGAAATTCTGTATACGGAAAATCGGTTCCTAATAATATCAATACTTCAGCTTCGTGCATCGATTTAAAGCCCGATTTATTGCCCAATAATCCGTTTAATCCAACTGCATAAGGATTGTTTTCTTTATCAAAGAAAATTTTTCCGCGAAAGCTGAAACCCAAAGGGGCATTCAGTTTTTCTGCTAATTGCATGACTTCGTCCTGGGCATGTCTACAACCGTGCCCGGCATAAAGCATTATTTTTTTATGGTCGTTGATTACACCAGCGAGTTCTTTTATTTTCTCTTCGGAAGGAATGATCCTGGAATCGGTAAAATAATTTTGTTCAGAGGTCGTGATTTCTTTCGCTTCTGCAGAAGCAATATCGCCTGGCAAACCAACTACTCCCACTCCTTTTTGCTGAATGGCGTGTTGTATAGCCGACTGGAATCCGTGAACAGCCTGAACTGGCGTGTTTGCCATAAAGCAGTATTTACTACAGTCGTCAAAAAGCTTGGTGACGTTGGTTTCCTGGAAATTGTCCATACCGAGTTTATCGGTCGCAACTGTAGAAGCGATAGCAATTACGGGATTTCCCGCACGGTTAGCATCATAAAGTCCGTTTACCAGGTGCACGTGGCCTGGGCCGCTGCTTCCCATACAGCATCCAATCCCGTCAAGTTCTGCGTCCATCGATGCCGCATAAGCTCCGGCCTCCTCATGCCTTACATGAATCCATTGTAACCTACCATCTCTTCGAACGGCGTCGTTCACCGGATTAAGACTGTCTCCAGTAACTGCATAAACTCTTTTGACACCGGCATTTACCAGCATTTCCACTAAAACATCTGCAACATTTTTAGACATAAACTTTGATTTTCAGAATATTAACTTCAAAAATTTAACGTAATAAAATTACTGCAAATAATTATGGATCATATATGGATCACACTTAAAATAAGATTAAAAGTTTAAGGAAATAGAACGAAATTCCAAAGAAATGCAGACCACTTAAGGATGAAATTTCAGGATTATATTAGAAATTATTTTAAACGAACATGTAATTAGAAATTACAGCTCGTCTTAATCAGCATCCTAATCGGCTTTTTCTTCCGTTTGCTTAATAATAAGGTTTTGATAGCTGTATGGAATCTCAATTCCCTCCGCGTCAAAACGTTCTTTTATGGAGCGCAATAGATCACAGTACATTACAAATCCATTTGCGGTATTATACGAATATGCCCAGGCTTTGAGAGTCACAGAAGAATTGGCTAAAGCCACCACTCTCACTGTAACTTCCGGAACGTTGTTTTCTATATCTTCCGGTGTTCTATTATCAATGTGCAGCGGATGTTTTAACACTTCCTCTTCCATGATTTTTAAAGCCTTCCCGATATTTGAATCATAACCGATCCCAATCTCGATCATTTTACAAATTTTCGTGTCATTGAGGTTTGAATTGACAATCACGTTCGAACTCATAACTGAATTAGGCACAACTATTCGATTATTCTCAAAATCTCTCAGCACTACCTGCCTTAAATTGATTTCTTCTACCGTACCTGTATAGGTCTGGTTGAATGTAATTCGGTCATTGATTTTAAAAGGCTTGAACAGTACGATAAGGAAACCGCTCATAATATTGCTCAGCGCCTGCTGTGAAGCAAGTCCCGCGACAAGAGAAATGATTCCGGCACCGGCAAGAAGAGAATGCCCGATGGTTTTCATTTCAGGTATCTGGATAATTGCAAAAGAAAAGCCAACAATGAGAATTATTGCGGTAATGATATTGACTGCGAAAAGAAAACTGGTTGGATCAATATGTTTAGTGGCGACCAGCTTATTGATTTTCTTCTTGGCGAAATATTTAAAAACAAAAGCCGAAAATAAAGCGATCCCTATGATGATCCCTATAACTGTAACGAGTTTGAAATCTGAGAAAATGGAACTCTTCATAATTTATTTTCAATCTTTTTTAAAATTTTTAACTGGATTTCCTGGCTTTCAAACAATGTTTGGATCTGTTCCTGTATAAGCAGTTCAATTTTCTGGTTTACCGCTTTTATTTCCAGTTCAGATTTCAAATTGATAAGATAATCATTTTCAGCTCTCTTCCTGTCTTTTTCTTCCTGCCGGTTCTGGCTCATCATAATAATGGGTGCCTGGAGTGCGGCGATACAGGAGAGTATCAGGTTCATCAGGATAAACGGATATGGATCGAAATTGTCTTTTACCGGCGTTAATGTATTAAATAAGATCCACGAAACAAGCAGGATAAAAAATGAAATAATAAACGTCCAGCTACCACCAAATTTTGCCACCTTATCTGAAACTGACTGGCCCCTGGTGAGTATTTCCCGAGGTGGATTCAGAAGGTTATTAGTAATTAGAGTCTCCTCCTCTATTGCTTTTTTTACAATTTCCTGGAGCTTCCTGATCTGCTCCGATTTTGCGGTGATGATATTGTGAATATCCTTATCCATATTTTTAAAATTATAAATTCTGAAAAGTCACTATTTGCAATTATGAATCGGCAGAACGATTTTGCAGCAAACCGGGCAGAATTAATTTCTGACTAAAATTACATTTTTCTGATTTATTCTTAAAAAATAGAAATTATCGTTTCCGAAGCATATTTTTTAGATCTAATTGGAATGCTCTTTTTCTGAGAAACTTCAGTGCATTTCCAAGCCAGTCGATTTTGTATTTAAGAATGCACAGTCTTGTTTGCCTGCTAAAGGCGCTTTATCGTTTTTAAAAAAGGGCTAAAATTGAAACTCAGTTCAGGCTTGGTGAAATGATTCCGTTAGTGAGACATTTCGCCACCAGTTCAGTAGTATTGGTGCAGCCACTTTTATTAAGAATATTTCGGCGATGAGTTTTAATGGTATGCGGGGAAAGATTCATTTCTGCGGCAATCTGCTCCGCACTCATTCCGAGTGAAAAGTAAATCACAATCTGCTTCTCTCTCTCGGTTATTAATTCTGAAAGAGCTTTATTTCCATTCTGCTGGGGATCGGCTACAAATTTCCCTTTGGAAACTCCAATATTGAAATAGCCTTTCCCGCCTTTTAAATGGATAAAAGAAACCGTGTTTGTACTGGTAACATGTAAATGGGAAATATCTGTATTCATGCATAATACATGCTCTGGGGCACCATTTTCCAGAACACTAAGCGGAAACGCCTGGTAAAGCATGGTTCTCATTTTGCCGAAGCCATCCCGCATCTTATAAGTAAATATGTTTTTGTATTCCAGGACTTCGTCTTTTCTCAAAAAATTAGTGTAGAAATCGCTGACCACACGGCTTTTTAAATTGATACTTTCCAACTCTTCAGGAATAACAGTGTGTAGCAAATCTTTTAATTCCAAATCTTCGATATCCTTACTAACGAAATTATTAACCGAATCTGAAACATAGTCCAATTCGAAATCGTGAAGATTGACAATATAGAAATAGGAATTTCCCAATGCAAAGATGGCAGCAAATCGCTTAAAATCTTCTGAAATCTCAAAAGACCTGTATCGATCGATTTTTTTGGAGTAAATTTTCTTCCAGTTTTCAGATAATTCCTGGAGTTCCTTTTGCATGCTAACCAATTTGGAGTACTAATATAAAAATATATCAGCGAAAATTCCAGCATGCACAATTCATACAAAACAAAAAACCTCCAGTTTAACTGAAGGTTCTTAATCAAATCTTATTCAAAAAGTGATTTAAAATGCTTTTGTACCCCAACATTAACATTGCGAAAAACAGGCCCTACCCAGCTTTTCACCAATCAGTTTCTCGTTGAAAGAGTTTGACCCTGCGAATATAAAACCATATACGAAGTGATAAAATACCTTTTTAGTGGTAGATTTTGAAATTTTGTATTCCAATTGAGTGGATAGAACTAACTTTGTTATTTAAAAGTCCGAAATCATAATCTGAATATAGTAATATGAATAAGATCGTTAAATACATTTTAATAGCTTTACTAGTCGTTTTGGTGGTGCTTCAGTTTTTTCAGCCTGACCTAAACCAGTATGATCAAATTCCTTCCACAGATATTACTAAAGTGGAAACGATACCAGCTGATGTATCTAAAATTCTAACCGAATCCTGTTACGATTGCCACTCTAATAACACCAATTACCCATGGTATAACAGGATTTCGCCTGTAAGCCTTTACCTGGACAGCCACGTCAAAGATGGAAAACGGCACTTGAATTTTTCGGAATGGACCAGTTATTCAGCCGATAAAAAAGCACATAAAGTAGAAGAAATCGCTGAAACAGTAGCAGATGGTGAGATGCCACTGACTTCTTATACCTTTATACACAGCGACGCCAAACTTTCAGAATCTGAAAAAGAAATTTTACTGAATTGGGCTAAGAATTACCAGCCTTAAAAATTTGTCGTGAGTTTCAGCAATTCTGCCTGGCTCTTCAGGTATTTTGTAATGATACTGATTTCCTTCAGTTTAGCCGAAATATAGGAATTCTCGCGGTTGTTCACCAGGAACAATGAACTGTCACCTAATTCGAACATACGCTGTTCCGCAGCGACCAGCGTGGAATAATCGATAACTAAGGTATCCATTTGGTATCGCTGCTCCCGGTAGGAAATAATTTCCTGCTGCAGGGAACGCAATTTATTCTGAATTTCCTGGTTTGCATTCACCAGCTCATACCTTGAATTTTCCAATTCCACTTTTGCGAGCTGCAGGTCTCCCCTCTCCTTTCTTAAAAATAAAGGCATGCTTAGTTTCACCCCAAGCTTATAATCATCTACATTCAGCTGTTGCCATTCTTCAGGTTGATTGGTCAGGAAATTATATCCAATTTCAAGATCGGGCAACAATTTATTCGCTTTTAAACGTCTATCCACCTGCATCATTTCCACATCATATTCCAACGATTGGATCTTCGGGTTATCGCGGTAATTCTCTAAGGCAGTCATCTCGTTCTGAAGCCATAATTCGGTGACCTCCTCAAAAAGGTCTGATTCCGGGTAAACTTCGGAAGTTAATTCCAACGGAATATTATTTTCTGCCCACAGGTAATTTGATAACTGAAGTGTTGATTTTAGAAAATCCAGTTGAGCCTGCTGCAGCTGAATAATTCGATTGTCGTAATTGATGTTTGCTTCCAGCGTATCTACAGCAGGCTTATCACCCGCCCTGAATTCAGTTTTAACCGATTGTAACCTGAAATCGGCATTTCCAAGTAGATTTTGATATAAGATAAGTTCCTGGTAAGCAGCATACCACTCAAAATATGCTGTAGAGGCATTATAAAGAACTTCTGCAGCCTGAAGGTCTCTTTTGACGCGTGATTGATCCTGGTAGATCTTCGCCTGTTTTAAGGCCGCCATTCTTTCACTAAGAAACAAACCATTGGTGATATCCAGATTAACACCTACGGAATACAATCCTTCTTCGGGAACGGTATTCTGCGGATTGAGGTATTTACCGGTATTCTGCTCGTATTTGGCATTAAATTCCAAACCATAATAGGTCGGAATTTTGAATGCAGCCCCGAAGAGATTGTAATATTCAGTTGACTTGTAATTTTTTTCAGAAAGGTCACCCTGGATTTTAGGATCGAAGGCACCTCGTGCTTTCAGCAGTTTAAAATCACCCTGGTCCACAATTAGGTCAGCCTGCTTTACCAGTGGATGATATTTCTTCACTATCGCCAGGTATTCCCTGAACTCCAATTGCAAGCTGTCCTGCTCCTGAGCCATAGAGAACTGGCAAATCAGGATAAAAAACAAGATCAATTTTCTCATTTCTTAAGCTCTTTAGTGGCTCCGGATCCTTCAGGAGCATAGTAATTAGGCGGGAATCCGTTTAATTGTCGCCATAGCTCGTACCAGATTGGCACATCTTCCAAAAGTGCTAAAGTAGAAGCTCCGGAACCTATTTTAATTTCCGCAGGCCATTCGTAATCTTTTTCATTTGGAGCGAGAAGTACACGGTATTTTCCATTCGCGCTGATAAAGTTTTCGATTGCTACGATCTTCGCACCATAAGTCCCATAAGAACTGTTGGGCCAACCGCTAAAAACAATTGCCGGCCAACCGTCAAATTGTACTCGTACTTCCTCGCCTGTATGCAGTAAAGGCATATCTATAGGATCTACAAAAGTTTCTACTGCCAGTTCATAATTAGATGGCATAATTCCAACTAGAGGCTCCCCTTCTTTAAAACTTTCCCCGATTCCGGCTTTGATCGCTTTATTGATGTAGCCAGATTGCGGGGCCCTGATGAAATACAAACCTCTTCGAGTGTCATAGTTTGCATAAGAAGTCTCGAGTTTGCTGATATCGGCCTGGGTCTGGAACATGCCGCTTTCAGCTGAAGACCTGTCGCTTTCTGCTTTAGAAACCTTTTCATCGTATTCGGCTTCCAGCCTGTTTAGTTCGATTCTGGCATTAATGATCTCATTCTTGGCCGCCAGAACTTTATTTTCTTGTGCTATTTTTTTTGCCTGGGCTTCCTGTAATTTCAATCGATAATTTTCAAGATCCGTTTCAGATTTCAGCCCTTCTTCATTCAAAGTTCTATATCGCTCAAACTGCCGTGCAGCAATTTCCAGATTTGTTTCCGCTGCCTGAAGATCGATACTGTCACTTCTAAATTTTAACTGACTCTGTTGTAACTTATTTTGAGCTTGGTCGATCTTTAAAAGTTTTTCCTGTCTCAACGCGCCAATTTGATTGGAAAGCGACTGGATTTTGGTTTCATAAGATTTTTGGGAGCTTTCTTTAGCTTTGATCTGGTCTCCGGTTCTATCAACCAGCAGCGGATCAAAATATTCATTCTTAATTTCAGAAATGTGAAGGATGGTATCTCCTTTTTCTACGTAATCTCCTTCATTGATATACCATTTTTCAATTCTTCCTGGAATAGGCGACTGGATGGTCTGAGGTCTCTGTTCCGGGGTAAGCGTGGTCACATATCCTTTTCCCGCAACTGTCTGCGTCCACGGCAGGAACAGCACGATGACCAAAATGATCCCAAAAGAAATTAAAAATCTATTAAAATATTTCTGGTTACGTTCATTAAACACCTTTTTTCCAGAATCATATTGCATAAGATCTACCTTCTCATGCAACTTGTTATTAGTTATATTCAGCATAATTTAGGCGTTAGATATTATTTTTCCTTTTTCAAGACAGATCACCCTGTCACAATATTCTTCCCATTTTTTATCACTGCTCGAAACCAGAATGGCCCATTTATTTTCTTTGCTAAAGAGGAAATCCATGATTCGAACTTCTTCATCCTGGTCAAGCTGATCCAGCGGATCATTCAGAATTAGAACGGCGGGTTTTCGCACAATACTTCTGGCCAGAATAATCTTTTTTGACACGGAATACGGCATCTGGATTCCTTCCGGATAAATCATGGTGTTTAAACCTTTAGGTTGTTGTTTCACAAAATTTATCAGGCCGGTCTTTTCAATTGCCCACTGCACGTCCTGCTTCGGGATGTCCTGATCGCCAAAAGTGATATTATCCATAATCGTTCCTTCAAACGGGGATTCTTCGGTAATAGATTGTCCTAACAGAGATCGATAATGATTCAGTTTGATGCTTTTCAAGGAGATATCATTTACGAAAATTTCGCCTACATTCGGCTGAATGAGTCCGGCAACTATCTTCAGTAAAGTAGATTTCCCAGCTCCGTTGGCTCCTTTTAAGAGAATTCTATCCTGCGGTTTTATGGAAAGAGATATATTCCGAAGAATTTTCTCATCATTAAAACCGCGATAATTAACAGCGTCCAGCTCAATATGCAACGGCTCACCAATTTGGAAAGGTTCGTCTCCTGTCTGATCTTCCAATTCCTTATCGACCACCTGCCCCATTTTTTCCAGGGAAGTAAGAATGTCGTAGAACGATTCCAGACCCAAAATGATCTTTTCTACTGAACCGATAATTAGCAGAATAATGATCTCGGCTGCTACAAACTGACCAATATTCATTTGCTGATTCAGCACTAAAATTCCACCAATGGCTAAAAGTCCCGCGGTGACCAGTACTTTGAAAATGATCAATTGCACAAACTGAATTCTCAAAACCTGGAAATGACTTTCACGAGCGTCCAGGTAATCGGTCATCATCTTATCATTCTTATAAATCGCAAAATTGGTACGGCCAGAAATCTTAAAGCTCATTAAAGACCGGGCAACTTCCTGGATCCAGTGAGCAATTCGGTATTTATATTTCGATTCAGAAATACTGGCATCCAGACCTTTTTTCCCGGTGATCTTAAAACCGATGTAGATCAAAATGACCAGCAGGATTCCGTAGATAATGAAAAAAGGATGATACAATGAAAGTAAAATTAAGCCAAATACGACCTGCGTAAGAGCCGCCGGAAAATCGATTATTACTTTTGATAAACCTTTCTGAATGGTTAAAACATCAAAAAAACGATTGGCTAATTCTGGCGGATAGAAATTACGCAGCTGCTCCATTTTGATCTTCGGAAAACGGTAAATGAATTCAAAAGACGAGCGGGTAAAGATTTTTTGCTGTACATTTTCCAGGATTCGAATCTGCATTAACTGCAATACTCCCACAAAGGCCACACCCAGAGTTACGAGAATGACCAAAACGAACCAGGAGGTTGAAATTCTGGCTCCCTGCATTAAATTCACGATCGCCTGAATTCCCAGCGGTACCGATAAACTTACCAGTCCTGCGAAAATAGCGTAATAGAAAATTTGTAAAAAGTCCTTTCGTTCCAGCTTCAGCAGTCCAACAAATCTTTGAAAAGGGGTTAATTTATTTTCCATTATCAGTTTTTAAAAGACTAGACACCATATTTTTAAAGTACATCGATGGAGTGATCTCATCAGTACAATCTGTAATACTCGAGAAATGTTTGCTAAGGAAGTGTTGATGCAGTGAACCATCGATAATGGTCGTGGCGAGGCTGAAAGGATACTGATAAGAATTATCAACTTCAGAAATCATTCCGCTGATGATTTTCACCAGTCTTTTATAAAGTAAGAAATGACCGTGCTTATTCTCTTCATCAACTTTTTTGGTCAGGTACGATTTTGAAGATTCATTTATGATGATATTATTCAGTGCTACCTCATTAATATGCTTAAACCGAATATCTTCTTCGACGGGATGTGCCATGACCTCTACCGCTTTCAGTAATTTATCGAATGGATCATTAATTCCGACTGTGGAGAACGTTAACTGAAATTCTTTCCATCCCCAAAACCAATTCGTGATATAAACCAGAAATTTGTGTTTATTCTCAAAATAGCGGTAAATAGAACTCTCATTAGATTGAATTTTTTCGCCAAGCTTTTTAAAGGTGAATTTTTCAAAACCAATTTTATCAATCAGTAAAATTCCGTCACCAATAATTTTTCGCCCCAGATCGCTAGATTCAGGATCTTTAAGATATAGGGTATCACTAACCTGAATTTTGAGATTTTTAAGCAATTCTTCCATTTCAAAAGTATTTCGCCCAAATATAATAGTAATACTATTAACTATGAAAGTTTTACTTTTATTTAACTTTTTGATAATATGTAGCACTACCGATGTCCCGGTAGTTGAAGTTTCTTAAAATTGAAAAGATTAGTTACTTACTGAAATTGTGATGCTGAGTGGCCGTGAAAAAATCCCTGAAGATTAAATTCAGTTGACTGTTTCTGGTCGCAGCGGCTATCCCAAGTTTCGGAAAGATTCCTGTAATGCACCTGCTGAGCTGCTGGATGGACTGCGCACCTTCTGAATGAATTTCACGTATGAAAGCTTCCGGTAGTTTTTGCTCAGATTTGATTTTATCAGTAATTTTTTCTGAAAAATCTGATACCAGGTTATCTGCTTTATTGATCGAAAATTTTAAGTCTTTTAAAACCCAAGATGACACTTTCTCGTTTGCTTCCTCTAAAAAATGATCGGCCATTCCGATATAATTTACCCAAAGCGTCAGATCTGCAAAAGACTGGAATGGAATTTTAAATATTTCCTGTGGCGAAAAAAACTTATCGTACTTGAAACTAAAATGCTCCGGTACTATGGCATTCTGAACACGAAAAGAATTTGTGACCGTAGCTTGAAGTCCCATGGTTTTCCAGTCTTGTATAATGGTAACATCATTCCTTGGAATCACAAAAGAACATACCAGCTCTTCGCCATTTTCATCTTTTACTGGTCTTCCATTTTCATGAATTTTTGCATTCAGTGTAAAATGCGTAAGATAATGTGACCCTGTAGCATATTTCCACTTTCCGGAAATACGGTAAAAATTTGCCTGTTTTTCAGCAATTCCACCTACTGCCCCACTCCCACCAAGAATAGCTTCTCCTTCTGAAAAAATTTCCCTAGCGGCCTTTTCCTCTAAATTTCCCACAAAATAATTGGCTCCGCTGCAAAGTGTAATAGTCCATCCCAGGCTTCCGTCAAGAAATGCCAAATTTCGCAATAGTTTTAAGCCTTCGCTCAGATCGAGTTCTTTACCGCCATACTTTTTGGGCACCCAAATATTCCAGTAATTCTGCTCTTTGATCCATTCCAGGATATCCAGGTGAAATTCTTCCAGGTCAAAACACTCTTTTCTAAGCTTTTGCATACTCTCGATTTTTGTCAATTTTGATTAGATTTTTCCATTTCAGGTAACCAGAAACTCCAACCACAAATAGAAATAAGGTTAGCCCTGCATAGATCCATAGACCTTTATAAATTAGAAGAGGAATGGAAATGATATTACTAATATTCAGGTAGATCCAGTTTTCAATTTTGCGTTTAGCCATCAACCACATACCGGCCCATGCAAAGGCACTTACCAGTGAATCCCAGACTGGAACATCTGAATTGGTATGGAAGGTTAACCAGTAGGTCATCACAGCGAAACAGCTCAATACAATTCCTGAGGCGATCCATTTTTCTGTATGATTGGTATGGCTTATTGCCGTTTCTGTCTTTTGCTTTCCGTATTTCCAGTAAAACCAGCCATAAATACTCATTACGAGGTAATAAAGATTTAAAAGGATATCTGCATACAGTTTAGATTGGTATAGAACCCAGAGGCTTATAAGAATGGAAATAATTCCGAAGAGGTAATTATGGATATTATTCTGCCGCGATAGCAAAACTTGAAGAACACCAAAACCAGTGCCTATCACCTGCAACCAAATAAAATTCATGAAAAAGTTCTCCATCACTAATAGGCCTTGGAATGGAGCAACTCTAAAACAGATTGCCTGATACAATTTCCCTACGCCGGTACTAACCGGATCAGGTGCGGAGCAGAACACTCCAGGGTATCATCTCAGCCTGCCAAAGCAAGCACCCCATTCATTTGAAATTTCACAGTAAACTTAACACATATTTATTGTTTTTCATCATCAATAGTCACCCGAATTCCTTTTGTATGACCCGAGAATTCCGGAGCATACATGCTTTCTATTGTAGTAATTCCGTTTGAAAATTTACCGGCATTATTTGCTCTTACGGTATATTCCAGAACGTAAGTGCCTTCTCGTAGAGAATCGAAGAAAAAGTGCGTGGCCGCATCGCGAGTACTTTGATAATAATAAGTACCGTCCTGAGATTTGTATTGAGATAAAACATCGGTTGGTTCAAAACCGCTGGCGCGCATATCTTTGACATGGATAAAATCCATATCGGCCTCTGCCCTGATCACCAGCCTAAAGCTAACCAAATCTCCTACCTGAAGTTGACTTTCAGGCGTAATTTGTTGTAATTGGTTTCCGGCCTTTTTGAGGTAAATCTCTTTTTCAATATTCAGTGGACTTTCTGAATGAACCTCGATCTTGTCAAGATCTTCAAAATATTGCCAGTATGCCCCTCCATATCCTGGGCTGGAGTTGTTATTTTCAATCTCGATAGTTCCAAGATACTTATTGACCTCCTCGGCATCCCAATTCAGCCTGATATAACCCGTTCCGGCCTCTTTTCTGGTCTTAGCCATCCTGGAAGAATCTATAGATTTTCCGGCGATTTTAATCTTGGTGTTAGTCGCTGTATTCAACCAGTCTTCCCCCTGCATGATCAAAGCATAACTGGCCGCAGTTGTGGCCTTAGTTGTTTTCCAGTGACTACTTCTCTTATTCTGAATTAACCAGATTTTTAATTCTTCTATTGTTTTTTGATCATTGGTGATTTTGCTGAAAGCTTCAATGATTTTTGCTTGCACTTCAGTTGAAGTTCTGCTGAAGAACCATGATGGCTCATTTTCTTTCCAGTACATTCCGTAAGCATCAGAATTAACCGCGGTTTCCTTCAGAGATTCCAAAATCTGCACAGCGGCATCATGGTCTTTCCATTTTTCCAAAACAAGTGACAAGATCGCTTTTTCATAAAGCGAATGCTGCAACCAGTTTTCTTTATGATTCTGAACGACGTTGGCAACTATAGGCTTTAGTTCTGACGGAAAAGGGAATTTATCCAAGTGATTTACTCTTGCTTCCACGTAATACAACGCAAAATTGCCAGATAAGAAATACTTTTCATTCTTATCATTCTTAGATTGTTTATAGACCTTCAAAAATTCAGAATCTAAGTAGTGGATGGCTTTTTTCAATAGATTATCTGATTTCAGGTCTACTCCTAGTTCCTCTAGATTTCCAAATCCTGAAACAATATGTCTGGTGATATAGTAACTCGGGAAACCACCTGAAAACCATGGAAAGCTTCCGGAAGAGAGCTGCATGGATTCTAATTTGTTCATATCGTTTTTCAGGCTTCGTCTCAATTTAGATTCCTCAAAAAGTTTTGCCATCCTGTTTTTTTCCGCAGATTCTGATTCGGCATCCATGACCCACGGGGTTTCGGCGAGCAACAGGGTTTTCAGGTCCTCATTCTTTTCCAGATTGCTATTAAGCGTACTGTCCTTTTCCCATTCCTGGAAAACCTCAGCAATTTTTGGCTGAGAAGTGACAATTTTATTTCCCAGTGAATTCGCAAAAATCCTGGAAAAGATCTGTTCTGAGCATTCATGTTCGTACTCCATAAGATATGGCAAACTCTGTATGGCGTACCAGGCAGGATTGGCACTGTATTCTATCGAAAATTGATGATTTTGAAGCGTTTTAGAATCAGCATTCTCCAGAGTTTCAAAATGAAAAGTTTCCGTTTCGTCAGAGCGTACAAATAGCGGAATACTTTCTTTTACCAGCATCCTGTTTTTCAATATTGGAAGAATATTTTCTTCACCATCACTAAAATTACCGGCCTTTGCTAAAATTCTATAAGTCACTGCGGGAATAGTATCTGGAACATATAGCTTCCAGGAAACCATGTCGCTGTTCGAAGCTTTCATCCTAAAATTTTTAAGATTTTCAGAATTATTCATTATCCCATCAATCGGCTGCATCGTCACGGCATTATATAACTGAAGTACAGCGGTACCGGTAAGTGTTTCCGTAGAAAGATTGCTGATTTTGGCTTTAAAGACAATACTGTCTCCTTCCCTCAAAAATCTTGGAGGATTTGGGATCACATTCAGGTCTTTTTGCGTTTTCACAATTTTTTCAAACTTTCCTGTAGTCCAGTTTTTAGTATGAGCCAGCATCCTGAAATTCCAGCTTGTGAGCGCTTCTGGAGTTGTAAAACTGAATTCTAATTTGCCCTCTTCCGTAAGTTTTAGATCCGGAAAGAAAAATGCTGTTTCCTCCAGATTGGTTCGTGCTTCCACATTTCCCAGATTATTTAATCCTCTTTTCGTGGTAATAATAACCGCTCCATTGGCTCCTCTTGAACCATAAAGAGCTGATGCTTCTGCAGGTTTTAGAACCTCTATGGTAAGAATATCTTTGGTGGACAGATCATATTCCTTAACCACCTTACCATCAACGATATAAAGGGCATTTTCGTTTCCAATGCTCGCAGTTCCTCTTATTACCAAATTTTCTTCGGAATCTTCCTCTACCTGAACACCGGGCACTTTGCCTTCGATTTGCATAAAATTGGCATCACCAATGTACTCTTCCACTTCAA
Source organism: Flavobacteriaceae bacterium (assembly GCA_964220295.1). Lineage (GTDB taxonomy): Bacteria > Bacteroidota > Bacteroidia > Flavobacteriales > Flavobacteriaceae > Christiangramia. The sequence continues at coordinate 44,825 of CAXPUM010000049.1, forward strand.
CTATTTCGGCACCAACAATATTCCTTTTTTGCTGAACGCCGTAACCGACGGTAACAACCTCATCTAAAGAAGCAGCATCAGCTGAAAGTACAGCATATACTTTTTGATCTTTCTTCACTATGTATTCCTCTGTTTTAAAGCCTACAAAGGAAAAAACCAAAATGTCTCCGGGTTTCACAGCCAGACTAAATTCTCCATTGAAGTCTGTAGTGGTTCCCTGGGTAGTTCCTTTTATTTGAACATTTATACCCGGGAGCTCAAGCCCATCTTCATCCACCACGAGCCCGGTTATGCCATTTCTAGCCGGATCCTTCATTTGAATTTTTTTATGCTGAATATATCTCTTATACATATAGCTATTCGGACTGCCAAAATCAAAACCGAAAAGAGATAGGTTATCAAAAATGAATGGCCTGGAACGATATCTCCAGATAGAAGGGAAATTATTATTGAGGTTGACCACGCGACCCATAGAACTATTCTGGTGCTCTGGATACTGTGAATACCTGTTCCTGAAATTAGGATTTGTGTTCCAGTTACTCGTTTTAAACTGGTCTAGTGACTTATCGTACATACTCGCCAGAATTTCTGTTTCCGGAATTCTTTCCTGGTTGGAATCAAGGCTGAAACTCCAGGTTTCCTCCAGGCCAGGCTGCAGTTTATCACGAAAAGTTCGGGTGGTAAAATTTAAAGTCTCCTCTTCCTTTTGCAGATTTACTTTCAGTTCTTTTTCGATTGAAGCGGAATTCTTTACTCCAGAAGCCAAAATTTTCACTTCTGTATTTCTGATGTTTTCCAGTGGGATCGTGAGATTCTCCGTTCCATCTATTTGTAGCAGCTTCTGAAAGATCATTTTATTATCGTCAAAAACCATCAGGGTGATAAATAGATCTTGATAAGCCGTCTGGATCTTTAGTTGCACAGCGGCATCTTTGGCGGGATTTTCATTCTCGACCATCATTGCCAGTTTTTCATTATCTGCTAGGTATTTCCTATCTGGATTAGTAACCTTAAAAACCTTTTTGGCTTCAGTCGAATTAGATTCCGTTTCTACTTTTACTTCCACTATATAATTTCCTTCATCCCAGTCTTTCCTTACTTTCAGAAAATCTTCAAAATCCCCGTCAGATTCAAAATATGTGGTATAATACAGTTCAGCCTTTGGCCACTCAACCGGTTGCATTGCATCTTTATAAGGTTCGTAAGGAAATAGCTCGTTAAATTCTTCTTCTGAAATATTGTTGAATTCAGGTGCTTCCCATAAGCGATCATTCATAATCTTTCCAGGTGCCTTCAATTTGTAAACCGTTAATTTTCCATTTACCGGAACCAGGTTATCATTCAAATTGGTGGTTCTTACAGCCATTCTCAAGGTATCTCCGTGGCTAAGGTTTTCCTGCATGTCTATTTCTGCCAACAGATTTTTATTTCCCAATCTTAGCTGAAGTTTCCCGCTTCGGGATTCGCCTGTAATATCGGTAGCGCTTGCAGTTATGGTATATCTGTAAATCAGGCCAGGATCATCCAGGCTATTTTTGGGAGCCTTGGTTTTAAATTCAATTTTGAAATTTCCATTTTCATCTGCTGTTACCGAATCGGTTTCAATAATTACTTCATCACTATAATATTCATACCACCAGTAACTAATGAGTCGTTCTCGCTTTACTTCATAAGCAATAGTTGCATTTGCAATAGCTGCGCCCATGAATGACCGCACATTACCCGTGATAACGGCCGTGTCATTCAGTTTATAGCCATCCCTGACCGTATCAAAAGCCACTTCAAAAGTCGGTCTCTTATATTCTTCCACACTGAATTTTGAGTAACTTCCATAAAAATCAGATTTTCTGATCTTGTTCCAAAATGAGGACCTAGTCTTCTCATATTTTGAAAAAATAGTAAACTCGCCAGTGATCCCGGATTTCGGAAGAGTGATACTACCTGTAAAAGATCCAAAATCGTTAGTTTCAAACTGGAATGATTCCACTTCTTCTCCATTCGGGTCATTTACCTGAACCGAAACCATTTCATTAGGAACGGTTTTCGTTGAGTCATTCTCATGCTTCAGCAGCACGCCTTTAAAATGGACGGTTTGTCCAGGCCTGTAAATTCCCCGATCAAGAAAAAATAATACTCTCGCGGTAAGCCTTACCTTCTGGTCTCTGTTTCTGTAACTATTTTGAACATAAAACGGATCTATGGTATCGCCTTTCTTAGCAAAAACATTCCACTTGCGATAGTTGTAGGAACTTGAATTTCTATGGCTAAACTCTCCATTTTGATCGGTTTGACCTAAACCGGTATACGATTTATCAGTTGCAGAAATAACCTTAGCAGAACTAACCGGTGCCCCGCTCGTGCGATCTTTGACCTGAAACATCGTTTTTTCTTTAAAAACGGTTTCAGAAACCGATAGGTTCGTCACCTGGTAAAAACCGTAATTGTGGTAATCCTGGTTATATAGGTAGACCAAGTAATTTCCGGTAGCTCTTCCTTCCAAAAGAACCTCTGTAGAATGCTGTGAATAATCCTGCTCACCAGGTAACACGATCATAGAACTGTCCTTATACTCTTTGGCAAAACTGTGAATTATCGAATCTTTTGTTCGGTAATCCAACGACCTCTCGAACTTACCTGGGACTTTGATAACCTTTTGATAAAGGGTATCCAGGTTTTTAAAAGAAAGATAGATTCTGCCGGGCTCATTTTCGGCTAAAAACCCAGGAACTTTAGAATTCAGAACTGGTTTGGTGATCATACTTTTTAAAATCCTGGCGTTCAACGTACTTTTAGTTTCAGGATACTCGTCAATTAGATCATTCAGCAAGTTTACGTCTTCCACCAGGTAATCATTATTATCTTTCTTTTCATTATCTTCTTTATTCTGATTTTGCTTTTCAGCATCGTTTGCCATTTCGTAAAGCTGATAAGCTATCTGATATTTGAGATACGTCTCTGCTTCCACTCCGCTAGCCTTATCCAGCAATCCTTGCATAGTTGCCAGGCTAAGCTTTCCCTTCTCTTCATTTCCAGAATGATCCTGTGTGAATTTCAAGCGCTGTATTGTCCAGTAAATTAAGGCGGCTGAATGATTTTCCTGCAAATGCTGCTGCTCCATCTGCTGGTAAATTTTCAAAGCTGTAACATTAGCAGAAATTGAATCGGGAATAGAAACAGACAAAAATTCAGCTGAATTATCCAAGAGCTTTTCATTAAGAAAATCGAACTTTTCGTTCCCAAACTCGTTCGTGAAAAAGGAAGAATTGGAATAGAAATCGATCGCTCTCCCAGAAAGAATATCTAAGGCAGTTGGTTGGAATTGCCTACTTGCTTCGTTCTCTTTCAGTAAAATGGCTAGATCTTCAGTTGAAATATTCACTAATACCTCCGGTTCAGAAATAGATTTATTGAAGGATATTTTTATGCTATCAAGAAATGTTTCCGAAGACCAGGTTTCCAAATCTTCAGGATCAGGATCTGAAATGGTGCTCCTGTTTCTAATTTTATACTGGTTTGCTGAAAAATAATCTTTCAGTATTTCCGCTTTATAACTGTTAAGGATGTTGCTGTAAGCTACGGGCAGCTTTTTCAGGCTATTATTGATATCATTAAGAATATAATTATTCGATTTTTCTTCAATTAGCTGGTGAAATTTATAATGATAGATCTTTCCCTTTATATAGTTCAGATAATCCTTCTCTTTGAAGGCCTCGTCCACCAAATCCTGTACAAGGTTGTTTGCTGAAGAAGTTTTTCCGGAAATTTCTAAAGAATCTATGGTTGCCCATTTCTTGTTAAAAGACGATTCCTGGGAAAAAGCAATGGCTGAAAACAGGAAAAGAATTCCTGCCAATAAATTTTTCATGAAGCAGTAATTAGGCTAATTGCTGTTTAAGGTATCAAAAATACCTTAAACACCGCCTAAAAATTAGTACCGACTACTTAAAATTGTAATTCATCGTCTCCCTGCCTGTATATTTTTGAAAGCAATTCATATAAATCTGGATGCTTCTTTTTGAACAGGTCTGGCTGATTAAAAAAATATTCACTCGCTACACTGAAAAACTCCACTTTGCTCGTTGCGCCATAAGGATTGATATCAGAATCGTGACTTTTGATCTCTTCTATTTCCTCATGCATTTTATTCAGCCACGGCATTACAAACTGTTGCGTCATCAATGATTCGGGAATACCATCAGTTGCACCATCGGCCTTATCGATCAAATGAACAAATTCGTGAATTCCAACATTCGATTTTGAAGTAGCGTTTTCAAAACCTGCATGAAGAGCAGGCCGGGAAAGAATCATTAAACGGTTCATATTTCCGGAACCAACTTTCCCCAGAATGTAGCGTTCTTTGCCTTCGGTTTCATTCTCATGATTGAAACTGTCTTTATACAACAGTACTTCGCTAATATTCCTGTAGCGCAGCTCCGGAAATCCGAATAGAGGGATCACGGCGCTAGAAGCGACCAGCAGCCGATCGGTATCGTCTATTTCCGTTTCCACACCGGTGATCGCTACCTCGCTCAGAAATACCTGTATCTCTTTTTCGAACCGCTTTTGATCTTCCGCAGTTAAATTGGAATAATAATGCACTTTATCATTGAGAATAGCTTTCCACTGCTTCGGAAAACCTTCTTTAATTTTCTTTTTTCTGAACCAGATGAGCCAAACGGCTAACAGTACAAAAACCGCGATAGGAATTAGAAATTTCATCTGGCAATAATACGAAAATTGGTTATTCGTCTTCCATTTTTCTGTAAGGTTCCATTCTAAATGAAAATTCTAAAGGCACATTTTCCGGGATCATGTATTTCTCGAGTGGCAAAGGACCACAACTGGCATTCCCTAATCCCTGCTGGATACGATCAAGGCTTAAAAAGGTATAGGGGCTGGATTTATCCTGAAGTTCAAAATCGTGCCTGGTCTCCCATAAGGTCTCGTCAGTATAATGCATCGCACTGAAGGACAAGGTGTCTTTTGAAGTTATTTTCAATCCGTTACCATTGGTATTGGTCAAATTCACCCACCTGATGTCTTCCCTGTTGCCTTCGCTCTGGCTATTGATGTATTCTTCACCAGCCATTTCATCTACCGATTGATTATATAAACCAACAAAAGCAGCATTTTTCCTGTCAGAATAATTCTCGATTGGACCACGGCCATACCATTCAACATTTTGAAAATCTTCGGCTAAAGTCATCCGTAAACCCAATCTCCTGATTAACGGCTCATCCTTCGGCTTTTCAAAAACCGCCTGAACATCTATGGACCCGTTAGAAAATACTTCGTAAGAAATAGTGTAACTCAGTTGCACCGAATCTTCCGGCTTTTCGATCACGATCTGCTTTTTCAATTCAAGTATCACCGATTTACCTTCCTTACCTTTCTCGTAGTTGAAAGAAGTGGTTTTTTCTTCGGTTTCGTAGAAATTTGTATCGGTATATTTATCATTAGAAATGCTTCGGAACCAATTGAAACTAAGACCTTCTCCCGGTTTCAACAATTCCTCCCCGTTATACTTGATTGAAATAAATTTGCCTTTTTCCGCATCAAATACCGAAGAAAAATTCTTCCCGGAAATATATAATTTTGCGGAATCGCTTGAAGACTGATCGTTCTTCACAGTAATTTTATCCAGATCTTTTAAATCCAGCATACTAACTTCCTTTCGATCGGTGAGCTGCATTTGTTCCGAAGCCAAAATATGACCTTTCTCTGCCCAGGTAGTTTTTTCTTTCAGTTTAAAATAAACATTTAGAAAATATTCATGTTGCTCATCTATTGTAGTTTTAAACGGAATTTTGATGCTTTCTTTGGCATCTGGAGCGAGTTCAAGGGAAGAAATAGTCCCTTCCTCTACAGATTTTCCATCCTTTTGTAATACCCAGTGTAAATTGAATCGATCTAGATTCCAGAAATCGTATTTATTTTCAACGTTTATCTCTTTATTATCGAGATCTTTCGGTATGACTTCAATATATTGATACACTTTTTTAACTTCTTCGAGTTTCGCAGTTGGCTGTCTATCTGAAGTGATAATACCGTTAGCGCAGAAATCACCATCGTTAGGAGTATCCCCAAAATCACCACCATAAAAATAATGGTCTTCCGGTTGACCCGGCTTATTGAGTCCCTGGTCAACCCAGTCCCAAATACAACCACCAATCATTCTATTGGAATCTTCTTCAATATAATCCCAATACTCCTGGATATTGCCCATGGCATTACCCATCGCGTGGTCGTATTCGCAAAGGAAGTATGGTTTATCCGTTTCGCGCTGATCAAACGAGGCCATATCTTTAATAGAAGGATACATATGTGAGTCAATATCGGCAGCATCGTTCTTACCCTGGTAATGTACTGGACGGGAATCCATCTTTTTGGCCAGTTCATACATCTTATCAAAATTACCGCCATTCCCACCTTCATTTCCCAGCGACCAGAAAATAACAGAAGGGTGATTGCGATCGCGTTGAATTACCCTGCGAATCCTGTCATTAAAAGCCGGAATCCAGCTGGGATCATTACTAATCCCCATATTCCCGTGATTTTCCAGGTCGGCTTCGTCCATAACATACAGACCGTAATAGTCAAACATCGCGTACATTTTAGGACTGTTTGGATAATGGCTCGTACGAATGGTGTTGATATTGTTCTGTTTCATCATCGTTACATCCTTCAGCATAGAAGAAACCGGAACCGCCTTTCCATATTGCGGATGCGTATCATGGCGGTTAACACCTTTAAAGAAAACCTGTTTATTATTGATGAAAACCCGCTTATCCTTGATCTCAATTTTTCTGAAACCGTATTTACTCGAAACCGCCAAAAGTTCTTGACCATCTGCATTTTCCAAACTTAAAACCAAACTATAAAGAGTTGGATTTTCAGCTGACCATAACTCCGGATTTTCAATAGTTTTAGTGAATTTTACCTGTGACGAATCTTTGATTTTCTCCAGTTCCTTCTGAAATTCGGCCAGTTTATTTCCATTCTCATCCAGCAGCGAGCCTTTCAGTATAAAGTTCTTAGCCTTTTTACTTCCGAAGTTTTCCAGCTTCACATCTACCGAAAAATCGGCCTGGCTTAGATCATCGTTAATTTTAGAATTGATTTGAAAATCTCTGATCGCAAGTTTTGGAGTCGCATATAAATAAACGTCTCGATGAATTCCGCTCAAGCGAAACATATCTTGGTCTTCAATATAACTTCCATCGGTCCAGCGATAAACTTCTGCAGCGATGGAGTTTTTTCCTGGCCGGACGTATTTAGTGATATTGAATTCTGCATCGTTATTTGATCCCTGAGTATATCCTACCTTTTCGCCATTGATCCAAACATACATCCCGCTGTAAACCCCGTCAAAATGAAGAAATATTTCTTTGTCGTCCCAGTCCTTCGGCAGTGAAAATTCACGCTTGTAGGAACCTACAGGATTGGGTTCGGTTTCATTGGTGTATCCATCCTGAGATTGAATTAAGGGCGGATTATTTCTGAAAGGATAAGTGAAATTGGTATAAATAGGCGTCCCATAACCTTTCATTTCCCAATTTGATGGCACCGTAATTTTATCCCAGCCAGTTACATCATACGATTCTTTGAAAAAATCTTTAGGTCTCTCGGAAGGTTGTTTCACCCAGTTGAAATACCAATCACCATTCAAGGACTGGATAAAAGATGATTTTGGACTGATCCATGGTTTGCTGTACGTGCTGTCTTTCTGAAGTTCGGCTACACTAGGGTAAGGATAAAAAGTTACATGCCCTTCTTCTTTATTGATGGCAAAGATTTTTTCATTTTCCCAATCTTTGTCACTTTTAAGCTTATCATAAACGGTCTTTGCCTCGATACTGGTGGGTACTATTTGCCAGGCTTTGGCGGCATTTGGATATTGATAGATTTTTTGCCCTACTGCGTCTTCGTTTTCATATGATATTTCCATATCATCTCCCCGATGCCTAATAATATAACCACCGGTTCCGGTCTGGATCAACTCCCATTGCTGATTTCTATTTCCAAAATCAGAATCCCATTGAATAACATTATTTCCTCCACCAACGGTGATATTCTTATTATCCAGACTTCTATTTGACTGTGGATTTTTAATGTTATAGAAACCGTTATCCAGTTTTATGATCTGCCATAATTGCGAGTCATCTTTGTTTGAAGGTTCTTCTAAATAGAGAGATGCATTATTATTAAGATTTCCCTTGGTTGAAATGACCAGATTATTTTGAGATTTGATCTGGTAGAGCATATCCGGATCTAAAGTCTGTGCCTGACCGTAGGATATTATCAATGAAAACAGTAGAAAAAAGGAAAGCCGCATGAGATTTATTTTACGGCTTCAATATAACTAAATCGTTTTATTAAAATATTAAAAACAACGAATCTTTGTTCTAAATCAGGCTTTGGTAGCTGTAATCATCCCGTCGGAAACTGTTAAGGCATAAATCTTTAGGTCTCTTGTGCTTCCTGATGAGTTTTGAGGTCCGCGAATAGTATCCCCGTCAATTTCATATTGAGCAGAATGCAACTGACATTCAATTAAATCTTCATTTTCCTTATAGACCAACTGGCCACCCTGGTGAGGACACATGGCCTCTGTAGCAAGAAAGTCTGAACCGGTTGAGCCTTCCCCGAGCCGTATAAATAATACACCACTTTTTACTTTTTGATCACCAATTGTTGGAATATCGGTTACCGGAATACTAATTTTATTATTGGCAGATCCCCCGTTGTTACCACTGTTAGTACCTGGATCTGTACTACCACTATCTGAACTGCATGCTGCAAGTGCACAAGCTCCGGCACAGGAAAACACAATGCCTTTGCCGACCGAAAAAAGGAATTCTTTTCTTTTCATAATCTACTGGTTGAGTTAGTCTTATATTTAAGATACGGAAAAATTGACCTGATGGTTTTATGTTGCCGAATAATTAGATATACAAAAAGTATAATTCTAATGATGAAATTTTAGTTTGTCTTATTTAAAAATTTTATTCGGTAGGTAAAATTATTAGAACATTTAGATTATCGTTTTTTTGTTCTTTTCATCGATATAATAAATTTTTTTTAGTTCACATATTTTATGAAAAATCCTTTCAATAAAGGCTCTATATAAGTTTTTAATGCATAATTTTGACGGTAAATATAAAATAAATTCACTATTTTAACATTTTTAATTTGATTAGTATCGAAATAATGTAATACTTTTATTACACCAAACAAATCAAGAAGTCAGTCTATTAATTAAAGACCATATTGACGGTCTACTCATTATCTTAAAGATTTTGAGATATTCTAAATTAAATGACTCGGACTTTTTTCCTACTGTTCCTCTGAGACATTTATGTAATTAACAAACTCAGTTTTCACCCTACTGTATCTGAGGTAAATTTTTAATGTTACAATTCTCAGGCTTATGTGGAAAAATACTTTTCGACTGTTTCGGTTATTGCTATTTCCTTATTTGATCTTAGCAACTTATGGCAGCTTTTCTCAAGAAGTTGCATCTAACGTAGTAAATTCAGATCATACTACCAATGCATCTAACGCAACCACTATTGATAACTCTTATGCAACAGTAAATTCTTATGGCGGCGTCGCGTTAGGCGCAGGTGCCTATAACGGCTACCTGGAACTCGGTTTTAATAATACTCTTCCCGCAAATACTACCACCTACAATAGAATTCTCTTCGATGAAGATATATTAAATGCCCTACTTCAAGGAAGCCTGGGAGAACTGATTGCTGACTTAACCGGTACGATTGTCCTGGGTAATCATTTTGTCACAATTACGGCTAAAATGAACGAGTCAGCAGTTAGTTCTTACAGTACAGCTTCTTCAGATTTAGATGAAAACTTTAAAGTTTTGGTTGATGCTAACGGTGATTATTTTATCACCATTACTCCTGAATCCCAGTACAATCGTATTAGAATTACAGATCATACAAATGCCTTGCTGCTTGGCACAAATAATTCATCCAGGGTTTATTATGCAATTGCTGATATTCCCAATTCCGCTGGTTGTTTCAAGCCCCTATTTACCGGTGGTGATGCTTCGGGCATTTCCCTAGACGCTTTAGATCTGGGAAATGCCGGAGTGTCTAATGCATCATTCGCTATTGATGATGATGTCTCAACTCATTCACAAATAAGCCATGGAACTGCCGGAGTAGCTTCGAGCATTTCTCAGAATTTTTATACGGGACAGGTAGTGCCGTCGGGAAATGATTTTGCTATTTCTCTGGCAGCCGATGGTTCACTGGTTTCTGCTGGAATTGCTGAAAATATTGAGATTTCAGCCTATCTGAATAATACAGAAGTTTATTCAATTCAGGCTTCAGCATTATTAGATGTCGAACTTCTAAATTTATTTCAAAACGGTGATATTACGACGGTCACCATTCAGCCGGGTACAGCATTTGACAGAGTTGAAGTCAAACTGAACACTCTCGTAGATGTGTCCCTGGAACAGTCTATTGATATTTATGATACACAAGTTGTTAGCTCCGCATGCAGAGATCAGGACGGAGACGGACTGAATGATGATGAAGAAAACGATACGTACGGTACTGACCCTACAGATCCGGACACAGACGATGACGGCATCAACGATGGTGATGAAGTAGCTGATGGTAGCGATCCACTAGATCCATGTGATCCAAATCCATCTGCTGGGCCATGTGATCAGGATAATGACGGACTAACCAATGATGAAGAGAACAATGTTTACAATACCGATCCTACCAATCCGGATACCGATGGTGATGGAATCAATGATGGTGATGAAGTTGCCAATGGTTCCGATCCGCTAGATCCTTGTGATCCAGATCCGACTGCCGGACCATGTGA
>CAXPUM010000050.1:0-19731 GCA_964220295.1 Flavobacteriaceae bacterium
GTTCTCACGTATTATAACGGAAATACGCAGCCTTTACAGCAATTGAGCATTGGTCTGGCCGATTATGATCCGTTACAGGAAGGATTAGCCGTCATGTCTGAATTTATGGTAGATGGTTTGACGCCCAACCGATTGAGAATTTTAGCTGGACGGGTGCTGGCTGGAAAAGCATTAATGGAAGGAGGTGACTTTCAGGAAATATTCAGGTTGCTAAAAACTGAATATGGTTTTGAACCGGAAAGAGCTTTCAATATTACTTCTAGGATCATGCAGGGCGGCGGATTTCTAAAAGATATAATTTATTTAAAAGGCTTAGTACTATTAAAGGATTACCTGGAAAATGGTGGAGAATACGAACCATTACTTGCCGGAAAATATGGTATTAAGCACGTTGATATAATTAAAGAACTAACCGAGAGAAAAGTCTTGAATCCTGTTAGGATCAAGCCAAGCTTTTTGCACAGCGAAAAGATGTATGAAAAATTAAAATTAATCAGGCAGGGACTTAGCCTGCCACAAATGGTATGCACATGAAAATTTGTTTTGTTTTAAATGATATAGAATCTGAATCGGCCGGGACATCGGTAGGTTTAATGACAGCTGCTCATCAAAAAGGACACGATGTCTACGCGATGGGTGTAGGTGATTTCAGTTTTCACCACGATGGACCAATCAGCATTAATGCTACTCAGGTTCCTAAAAACACCAAAACCAAATCTCCGGCTAAATACCTGGAAGCACTTCAGAGTAAGAAAGCGCGGAAAAAAAATATAAAATCTACCGAATTGGATGTTTTGTTTATTCGTAACAATCCAACCGAAGAAGATGGAAGGCAATGGGCGGAACAAGCAGGCGTGGCCTTTGGACGAATGATCCAGCAACAGGATGTAATGGTACTCAACGATGCTTATGCCTTATCCCATGCATTTATCGATAAACTTTATTTTGAAGAACTTCCGCAGGAAATTAAACCTGATTCAATCATTACCCGTGATAAAGATCAGCTGATGGAATTTTTCGAAAAACAAAATCAGAAAATGGTTCTAAAACCATTGGAAGGTTCTGGCGGCCAAGATGTTTACCTCATCGATAAGAACGAGAAAAACTTGAATCAGATCATCGACCACCTAATTTCTCAAGGATACGTGATCGCGCAGGAATTTTTACCTGCTGTTAAGGATGGAGATGTACGAGTGCTATTGCTGAATGGAAAAGTGATGGAAAAAGATGGTAAAAAAGCCATTATTAGAAGAGTTAGTGGTGAAGGGGAATTCCGTAGTAATTTCGCTTTAGGAGCAACGGCAGATAGTAGTGACCTGACACCGGCTATGAAAAAGATCGTGGACCTTACTGCTCCAAAACTGATCCGAGACGGATTATTCTTTGTAGGGCTAGATATCGTAAAAGATAAGTTGATCGAAATCAACGTTTTAAGTCCTGGAGGCATGGAGCACTTTAAGGATATTGGTCTGCCACCTTTTACAGATTATGTTATCGAAGCGATTGAGCGAAAAGTGGAATATAAAAAACAATATGCCGGTACCCTTTCCAACCGTACCCTGGCAACAATGGAATAATTCGAAATTATGAACGAAGAATTGAATGAAGAAATACCCAGAATAATAGGAGAATATTCTTCCGGAAAAGAAGGCCCCTTGTTGTTTGTCACCGGCGGAATTCATGGAAATGAACCCAGTGGTGTCAAAGCCCTGGAAAAGGTTTTCAAAGAATTGGAAAAGACCAAGCCTGAAATTAAAGGTAAATTGGTTGGTGTAGCCGGTAATAAAAAAGCGCTCAATAAAAATCAGCGGTATATTGATGAAGACCTCAACAGGACGTGGACCGAGGATAATATTAAAGCTGGAGGCAGGGACACTCATGAAACCAAGGAAATGTTCGAAATCATCGATATTCTGAAGACTTATTCAGAAGATGATTATACCAAGAGGTATTTTCTTGATTGTCATACTACCTCCTCTCCCAGCCTTCCATATGTTTCAGTACAGGTGGTGAACGATAATGATGAGTGGGCTCATAAATTCCCGACTTATATAATTAGGGGATTCAGCGATATCATTACGGGTGATATTGATCATTACTTAAGCCGAACCGGAATGACCGGCTTTGTCTTTGAGGCAGGCCAGCATACCGATAAACGTTCAGAAGAAAATCATGAAGGCGCGATTTGGCTCGCTTTGAAAGAAGCCTGCGATCTTGACCTGGAGAAAATTTCAACTTATCCTGAGTGCGTCAACAGGTTTGTAGAAAAAAATGCTCCAGACCAAAAGACTTTTGAAATTCTTTACCGCCATGGTTTGGAAGACAGTGATATTTTTGAAATGGAACCTGGCTACGAGAATTTTCAGAAAATTGAAAAAGGGGAACTCCTCGCTAAACAAAACGGAAAAGAAGTCAAAAGTGAATGGGATGCCTATATTTTCATGCCGCTCTACCAGTCTCAGGGAAACGACGGCTTTTTTGTCGTCCAGGAAGTATAGAATTGAAAAAGCCCTGATCTCCCAGGGCTTTTGTGTTTTTTGATATTGCTGTAAACATCATTCATCTAATTATATTTCCAATTTCTATTTCAGAAACTCGATGCAAACAGGAGTTTTTACTGCAAAAATCTCCGGGAAAATTTTCAGTTTACCGGTATCTTCATTAATTGAATAACTGGTGATATTCCCGGTATCCTGGCTTGCAGCATAAAGAAATTTCCCGTAAGGTGAAATGGCAAAATTTCTTGGGGTCTCTCCAGCGATGGGGACATAATCAATATTGGTCAGTTTACCGGTTTCCTGATCGATCTGGAAGATCGCAATACTATTATGCCCTCGATTGGACGCATATAAAAATTTACCATTTGGATGCAGGTGAACATCTGCACCTGAGTTTTCTTTTTTAAAATCTTCCGGAACTGAACTGATATCCTGGATTTTTTCCAAACTACCATCATTACTTACCTTAAAAGTGCTTACCGTACTATTCAGCTCATTGGCGCTATAAGCAAAATTTCCATTTTTCGTAAAGCTCATATGTCGCGGTCCGGAATTTTCTTCCAGAGTTACATATGGTTGTGAATGCGGAGTCACTTTTCCATCGATAGCATCAAAGTCAAATATCCAAATCTTGTCATGACCCAGATCGGCGATGTATGCATTTCTATTGTCTCCGCTAATTTTAACGGAATGTGTATGGGCATTTTCCCCATCTTCGATTTCGATCTTTTGTGAAACCACCAGGCTACCATCATCCTGTATCTTGTACAGCATCACTACTCCGCCAACGTAGTTACTTACAAAAACGTATTTATTAGAGCGATCAACCGTCACATGGCAGGGAGCAATTCCGTTGGTTTCTAACTGACTAATCATTTTAAGATCACCATTCTCCTGAATTTTGAAGGAATAAACATAACCTGTTTTTCCATCGTCAGGTCCCAATTCACTTACCGCAAATAAATATTTACCGGCTCGCCCGGATTTCACGAAAGAAGGATTCACCACTTCTGCAGCGATCCCTTCAAATTCAAGTTTACCTGAATTTGGATCCTGATGAAGCAGGTAAATTCCATTCGCCTTCCCGTCAACGTGACCTTCCTTTTTGGTATAAGTTCCAACATAGATCTTATTAACCGAATCTTTTGTTTTTGTAAACTTTTCCTGTCCCTTCATTCCCATCGCCATCAGAATACATATTACTGAAAATGTTTTTTTCATCATTTTAATTTAAAGCCACTTTTTCCTTTTGAAGTAATATAACATCGCGAAAAATATGATGAGCATTATTCCCCAAAGTACAAAGTAACTGTATTTCCATTGTAGTTCCGGGATATATTCAAAATTCATTCCGTAGATACCTGCAATAAATGTAAGCGGAATAAAGATGCTGGCCATGATGGTCAATACCTTCATCACCTCGTTCATCTTATTACTAATCGTCGTCATATACATGTCCATCAATCCCCAGATCATTTCCCTGTAGATGTCAATATTCTCTGAAATTTGGAGAATATGATCGTAAAGGTCACTTATAAAATTGCTGGTATTTTCATCAATTAGATCACTTTCCAGCTTATCGAGTCGGCTAATTACTTCTCGTAATGGAAATACCGCTCTACGAATCCTCAGGATCTTTCTTTTCAGATCCTGGATCTGCTGGGTCATATTATCTCCTCCGCTTTCCAGGAAAAGTTTTTCCTCAAGATCTTCAATATGATCACTGATATCATCTACCACTAGAAAATAGTTGTCAATAACCGAATCTAATAACGCAAACATTAGGTAGTCTGCTCCCCTGTTACGAATACGTCCTTTAGCCGTTTCTATTCGCTCCCGAACAGGATCGAAAACATCGCCATAAGATTCCTGGAAAGTCAGCACATAGTTTTTACCCACTACCATACTAATATGCTCATATTGTAATTCTAACTGTTCATTGAAATAGATCATCTTGGTCACAATAAACAAGTAATCCTGGTATTCTTCAATTTTAGGACGCTGAGAAGTATTTACAATATCTTCCATCACGAGCGGATGCAATTCGTAATAATCACCAAGCTTTTCGATCTCACTAATATTGCTCAGTCCATCAACATTGAACCAGGTTACACTGTTCTCATCCACAAATTTGAAAGCATCCTCTACCGTGGTGGAAGTATGACGCTCATAATTATGCTGGTTGTAATCTATAACGTCCAGTCTTGTTTCTGTCGCTTCTTTATTCCCAACATAGGTCATGGTTCCCGGAACCTGGTTGACCGCTTTGGTGGATCGTGCTCTTTTTAAAGGATTTAATCCGGAAAGACTGGTTAGTTTTGGTCTTTTTAAGTGTGTTTTGTTAGGCATGTTTTTTTTCAAGACAACCGGTTTTAGCTAAATATATAAAAGATTTACTTCGCGTATTATTCAAATTCCATTTTATTAAGGATAAGTCCGGAAGCGGGTGCGATATAATCCATTTGCAGCTGCGGTTGGTCTTCCTTCAGGCTATTCGCAATATCTTCCAGGCTAAATTCTCCCCTTCCCACCAGTACCATCGCTCCCATCATCAATCTAACCTGGTGTCTTAAAAATCCGGCTGCATGAATATGGAAAACGTAAGATTGCTTCGGAAAAAAACTGGCTGTATAAATTGTGTTTTCAACAATTTCTGATTTAATCATCGTACGTTCGAAGGTGCTTTTTTCTGAAACTCTTACGCAGTAATTTCTGAAATTGTGGGTTCCTTCAAATAATCTGGCGGCTTCCTGCATTTTTCGTAGATCCAGGTCTTCCTGAAAATTGGCCATAAAGGGCGCAGAAAAAGGATGGTATTTCTTTCCGAAGCTGAAAAGATAGGCGTACTCCTTAATTTTGGAATGCTGGATTATATTGAATTTTGAGTCCACTTCCTCTATGTGCAAAGCCCTGATATCCTGCGGGAGGTTTTTATTAAAAGTATGCAGAAATTGCTGTAGATCCTGAAGCGGTTCATGGTCCACGAACAATTCGAATGCCGATTCACCGGCCGAAACCATGGAATCTGTCCTGCTGGAACCTAAAATTTTATATTTCGCCTCTGGCATTACCCATCGAAGCGTTTTGGTAATTAGGCCTTCTACCGTTTTTACATCAGGTTGTTTCTGCCAGCCGTGAAGCCTGTAGCCCAGATATTGAATTTTCAGAAAATAATAAAAGCGTTTTCGCTGCAAACCTTTTTTGAGCAAAGATATTTATTCTGAAAGAATGCATTTTTCACATAAGTTTAAAATTCCAAAATATGACCGCTACAATTATTTCAGCTAAATTGAATTACAACCAAAAAAGAAGCGATGAAACCCAATACAAAGGATATTTCTCACAAATGCCTAATTCAATTTGAAGAAGGTTTTTCAAATCTTGAAGATCTACGATCTGAAATTTCCAGTTGCCTTATTACTGAAAAGAATTTATGGCTGAGCTACGACGAGGATGCAGGAATTGAAAGGCTTACCGCAACGAAAAAAGGTTACGGTTACCATAAACATTACGAACTAACCGATTTTTTCGATCTTCCTTCCGGTTCTGGGGAGGCAGATATGGAGGCACTGGCGTATGCTGAACCTTATTTATGGTTCTGTGGAAGCATGAGCCTGAAACGCAATTCTCCAGATCCAGACGATCCTGTAGAGAAGCAACTGGAAAATCTTTCTGAAGTTGCACTGGACGAAAACAGGTTCAGCCTGGGTTGTATTCCCTGTATAAAAAACGGAGACAGTTACGAGTTGCTAAAAGAAGCTGAATATAAAGGTAAAACCATCAAACCGCTAATGCTTCGTGGCGGTACCAAAAGCACGGAACTCCATAATGCTTTGATGAGAGATGAACACCTGGAACGTTTCATGATGATTCCTTGCAAAGACAACGGCTTTGATATTGAAGGCCTGGCGGTAGAAAACGGCAGAATTTTTATTGGTTTACGTGGGCCTGTCCTTAACGGTTTTGCGGTCATACTCGAAATTGGATGCAAAGAATTCGATGGTGAACTGCTTCTCACGAAAAGAAATGATGAAGATAAACTCTATCGCAAGCATTTTATTGATCTCCGCGGAATGGGAATCAGGGAATTAAATATTGATAAAAGAGGTGATTTGTACTTACTGGCCGGGCCTACTATGGATCTTGATGGGACGATTAGTATTTATAGAGTGAATGGAGGTTTGCCAGACCAGCATGGGAGCGTAACTCATAAACCGGAGCGGTTATTTGACGTCGCTCGCGGAGCTGAATTGGAACATGGCGCCGATAAAGCCGAAGGAATGGCTTTTGTTGAAGGAGGACATATCCTTATTACGTATGATTCCCCAGTAGAAGAACGTTATGAAGGTAAAAATGGCGTTTGGATGGATTGTTATGACCTGTAAATCAAAAACCAGTTTTCTTCTGCCTCATAGATTGTGTATCTTGGCTTTTCAAAATCATTAAAATGAATAAATCCCTGCAAATTTTGCTTTTTGGTCTTTTGATTGGTTTCAGCGTGAATGCTCAGACCGGTAAAGATTCTGTTACGGTTGCCGATTATGAGAGGGCTACCAAATTTTTAAGTTTCAATACCTATCCGATGGTGTACTCCTCTTACGTGAGTCCGCATTGGATGGAAAATGGCAATTTCTGGTATCAGAACAAAACCAAAGATGGCGATCAATACGTCCTGGTCAATTCTAAAAATGGAAAAAAACAAACAGCATCTTCCAAAGCGGAATTAATTGATGCATCTGAAGCTGATAATTCAAATTCAGATTATTCCAGGGATGAAGTGGCTTCTCCAGATGGCAAAAAAGTTGTTTTTATCAAAGACTGGAATTTGTATATGCGCAACCTAGAAACAGGAAAAGAAACGCAATTGACAGAAGACGGAGAAAAAAATTTCGGCTATGCTACAGATAACGCGGGATGGAGAAGAAGTGATAAGCCAATCGTGCTATGGTCTCCAGACTCGAAAAAGATCGCCACTTTCAAACAGGACCAGCGAAACGTGAGCGATATGTACCTGGTTGATACTAAAGTTGGCGCTCCCGAATTGAAAGAATGGAAATATCCGCTACCAACAGATGAGGAGATCATTCAAATTCATCGTGTGATCATTAATACAGAAGATCCTGAAATCATCAAACTGGATGTTCCAGCAGATCCAAGACGGGGAACTCTTTGCGACGATATTAGCTGTTCTGGTGGTTTTGATGACAACGAATGGAGCGATGATTCCAGCAAGTTAGCCTTTGTATCTTCAACAAGAGACCATAAAACCGCCAAATTACGAATTGCAGATGCCGAAACCGGGGAAGTTCGAGAGGTGCTGGAGGAAACCGTTCCTACACAATACGAATCTGGCCAGGGCAGTGTTAACTGGCGTTTTTTACCTGATTCCAATGAAATCATCTGGTATTCAGAAAAAGATAACTGGGGACATTTATATTTATATGATTCTGAAACTGGAAAGCTTAAAAACCAGATCACCAAAGGGAATTTTGTGGTAACTCAATTACTGAAGGTAGACGAAAAAGCAAAGAAGTTATATTTTCTTGCCAATGGAAAAGAAAGCGGAAGAGATCCTTATTTCAACCATTTTTATAGTGTGAAATTCAACGGCTCCGGTTTGAAGTTATTGACTTCGGAAGATGGAAATCATCGAATTTCGATGTCACCAGACGAAAAATACTTTGTAGATAATTATTCTAAACCAGATGTTCCAAATCAGGCTGAACTGCGTTCTATTAATGGAAAGCTCATCACCAAACTGGAAAAAGCCGATATTTCAGCGTTAAAAGAATCTGGATGGAAGGCTCCTACTCCAATCACCGTGAAATCCAGAGATGAAAAGTGGGATTTATATGGATTGATGTTTACGCCTACCAATCTGGACGAATCAAAAAAATACCCGGTGGTGAATTACATCTATCCGGGCCCTCAGGGCGGTGGTGTTGGAAGCAGAAGCTTTTATCCTTCAAGGAGCGATCACCAGGCACTGGCCGAACTCGGTTTCATCGTGGTGATTATAGACGGGACTTGTAACCCTGGACGTTCCAAGGCTTTTCATGATGCCTGCTACGGAAATATGGCCGATAATACTTTGGAAGACCAGATCTCGGGAATTAAGCAGTTAGCTGAAAAATATCCTTATATGGATCTGGATCATGTAGGAGTTTGGGGACATTCTGGTGGTGGTTTTGCTACTGCCGCAGCGATGTTCACCCATCCAGAATTTTATAAGGTGGGAATTTCTGAATCTGGAAACCACGATAACCGAAACTATGAAGATGACTGGGGTGAGCGTTACATAGGTCTGATCGATGGAGACAATTATGAAAAACAGGCCAATCAAAATCTTGCAAAAAACCTGCAAGGAAAATTATTACTGGCAACAGGCGCAATGGACGATAATGTTCCTCCTTATAACACCTATTTAGTGGTGGACGCCCTGATCAAAGCAAACAAAGATTTTGATTTGATCGTATTCCCACATGCGCGCCATGGTTACGGACAGGATTCATATTACATGATGCGCAGAAGATGGGATTATTTCGTGCAAAACCTAATGGGAGCCGAGCATCCGGAGAATTTCGATATAAAATCTAAATAGTAAATTAAAATAATCATCAATCTAAAATCATCATTATGAAAATTAGAATTTCAATCATCCTTTTAATATTTATTTCAATTACCACATTCGCACAAGAAGATAATACGGAACTGGCTGAAATGTACCAGAAAGATCAGTCAGAAAGAATGAATGGCCCGATAGACTGGGCGGTGCTCAGTAAAAATGACAGTATTCGCCGAGCAAAAGTAAACTCCATGCTGGAAAACGGAGAAGTTCAGACCGGACAGGATTATTATCATGCCGCTATGATCTTTCAGCATGGAAATGATACTATCGCCTCTGGCAAAGCTGTTCGTTATATGAAAAAAGCGGTAGAATTAGACCCGAGTACAAATAAATGGCTTCTTGCTGCAGCTATAGACCGCGATCTCATGAGAAAAGACGAACCACAGATTTATGGTACTCAGTTTATAAAGAATGGAATGGATCAGCCTTATGAACTTTACAAAATGGATTCAACCCAGGTGACTGATGCGGAACGTAGAGCATATGGGGTACCTACTTTGGCTGAACAAAAGCTTCAGTTAAAAAGCATGAATCAGGAAAAACTTTCCAGCCTGCTTTCAGAAAAAGATATCAATGAGATGGTCGCATTTATTAAGGAAAATTATAAAGATCCGAATTCAGATTACAATCTTTCAGAATCGGGCATCAATTCGTTTGGCTATGAACTGATGGCGATGAACAAAAATGAGGACGCCTTTAAAATTTTTAAACTGAATACGGAACTTTATCCTGAAGGAGCCAATACCTGGGATAGTTTAGGGGAAATTTATCTGGAAATGGGTGAAAAAGAAAAAAGTATTGATGCCTATGAGAAATCGCTTAAACTGAATCCTGAGAATGAGAATGCGCGTAATATGATTCAAAAACAGAAAGATTCAGAATAATATGAAAGGAATTGGAGAACCTGATATAAAAGAAATTTCAGCAATAAAACTGGTGGGAATCAAAGTTTCCACCAGCCTGGCTGATGACAAAACCAGCCTGCTTTGGCAGCACTTCATGAAATTACGTGGGGGTGTGGAAAATAAGGTAAGCGAAAACCTGTTTTCTGTGCAGGTCTACGGAAAAAATTTCATGACCGGAGATTTCACTACAGAGTCGGTTTTCCAGAAATGGGCGGCCATGGAAGTAGAAAGTTATGATAAAGTTCCTAAAGGCCTTGAGGCTTTGGAAATACCGGAAGGAAAATATGCTGTTTTTACTCACCGAGGTACCGCAAAAGAATTTGCAGACACTTCCAAATTCATTTTTGAAAAGTGGTTGCCAAAATCAGGGCATCGGTTAGCCAACAGGCCTCATTTTGAAGTACTGGGGACTAATTACAAAGGTCCTGAGAGTCCAGATTCCGAAGAAAACATCTGGATTCCCATAGAAGAGAAATAATGAGCCTGGAAGCACAGTTTCTTGGTTTTTGCCAAACAAATGATATCATTACCAATGAGCTGTTTCCCTCCTATCCTGTTTTCGAATTTCCGAAAATAAATTTAAGTCCCGCGATACTTGCTGATCTGGAAAATATTCCAAAGCAAGGCGCATCGATCCTGGGTAAAAAAATGGAAGCATTTTTTAAGATTGCCATTAAACACTCTCCCAGATATGAGTTGATAGATCATAGCATCCAGATAATTCAGGATAAACAAACTTTAGGAGAGTTTGATTTCCTTGTTTTTGATAAGGATCGGGATCAAAATCTTCATGTAGAGTTGGTCTATAAATTATATCTCTATGACGCCAGTTTCGAAAAAGAAATTGATAGATGGATCGGTCCTAAAAGAAAAGACAGTCTTCACCGCAAACTGAATAGACTTCGTCAAAAGCAATTTCCGCTTTTAAAACACCCGGCAAGTAGTTCGTATTTGGAAAAATACGGACTGAATTCCGATGAAATTGAACAGCAGATCTGTTTTAAAGCCCAGTTATTTTCCAAAGAAAAATCATCTAATTATGAACTGATCAATCAAAATTGCCTTACTGGTCAATGGATTCATTTTAAAGAATTTACTGCAGATCAATACGGCAAATTTCAGTATTATAGTCCGAAGAAATTAGAATGGAGCTCCGATCCTTCGAGCAACTGGGATTGGATGGAATATTCCGAAATTCTCGAAAAAATTGAGAGATTATTCAACGAAGGACAGGTGCCGCTTGTATGGATGAAAAAGCCGAATACTTTTTACTCATTCTTTATAGTGAACTGGTAAAAGATGCTGATTATTTCTTTTACCTTTGACCCAAATTGATCCTATGGAGCAAAGTGCAAATGAAGCTATCAAGACCACCTACCTTAGTATACTTGGGAATCTGGGTCTGGCCATAGCTAAATTTGTAACCGGTTTCTTCGGAAATTCTTATGCACTGATTGCTGACGCCATAGAATCTACGACTGATGTTTTTTCGTCAGTTCTTGTGTTGTTAGGCTTGCGCTATGCATCCAAACCTGCAGATGAAAATCATCCTTATGGCCACGGAAGAGCAGAACCGCTCTTTACATTTATGGTGGTAGGTTTCCTAATCGTTTCAGCTACGGTTATTGCCTACGAAAGCATCGAGAACATTCAGACACCACATGAAACTCCTGAAGCTTATACATTAATTGTCCTGGCAGTAATCATAATCATCAAAGAAGCTTTTTATCGTATCGTTAAAAAAAGAGGGAAAGAAGCCAACAGTTCCGTATTGGAAGCAGATGCCTGGCACCATAGAAGTGATGCCATCACTTCCTTGATGGCTTTCATTGGGATTAGTATTGCATTAGTGATGGGTGATGGTTACGAGGTAGCCGATGATTATGCCGCACTACTTGCCTCCGGATTTATACTATACAATGCCTATCTGATTTTAAGACCGGCTCTTGGGGAAATTATGGATGAACACATGCATGATGAAATGGAAGCCGATATCCGCAGTGTTGCCATCATTCAGCCAGGAGTGGTGGAAACCGAAAAGTGTTACATCCGCAAAACCGGGATGACCTACCATGTTGACCTGCATATAGCTGTTGATGCCAATATTACCGTAAAAGAAGGTCATGATATTGCCCACCGTGTAAAAGATGAGTTATTAAAGGAAATTCCTGAAATAGCAGACGTGCTCATTCATGTCGAGCCAGATGATGAGCTTTAAGTGACATTTTCAGTTTAACTTAAGAAACTTTAGGAATATCCTAACGCCCGTAACCACGGCAATTCCATCGTTAAATGCTACCTTAATTCTCAATCAAAAAAAAGATGAATTATGGCGATTTTAGATGAAAAAGATTTTAAAGAACTGGCTAATCATAAAGCTGAAGTTTCTGTATCTATATTTATTCCTACCCAACGTGCGGGACAGGAGGTGATGAACGAAAAAAACCGCAAACACCTAAATTCCCAGTGGGATGAGGTTCGGAAGAAACTGAAAAATGAAGAAGTCAAGGATTCGGTGATTGAAGCAATAGGCAAACCAATTGAAGAACTCATTGAAGACAGGGAATTCTGGAGGCACCAGTCCGACGGGTTGGCTGTTTTCGCTTCAGAAGAATTCTTTCAGCATTTCACCTTACCAGTAAATTTCGAAGCTTACAATTATATTTCCGAAGAATTTTACGTGAAGCCGCTTATTCCGGCGCTGACAGGAGACGGCAAATTTTATGTGCTTTCGCTACAGCTGGAAGACGTCAAGTTATTTGAAGCGACCAAGCATAGTATTACCCCAATAGAAATTGATGATCTCACTCCTTCCAGACTGGAAGAGCGCGTAGGTTTCGATTATAAGGATAAAAGTCTGCAATTCCGTACCCAGGCTGAAGGTGGAGATAAAACGCAATTTCACGGTCATGGTGATAGTGAAGGCGATACGAAAAAAGAGATCAAACAATTCTTTAGAGCTGTAAACGACGGAATTAGCGATTATCTAAATAAGGAAAAACTTCCACTGGTTGTTTATTGCCAGGACTATCTTTTCCCTATTTACAAAGATGCGAATACCTACAACCATTTACATGATGAAGCAATCGCCGGAAATCCTAACGATACCGACCTAATCGGAATGCATTCCAAAGCCATTGATGTGATTGAACCGGTGCTCAACAAGAAAAGAGAGTCCAAAATAAAGAAATATGAAGAAGTTAAGTCCACGGAAAGCACTTCTTCCGCAATTAGTGATATTATCCCTGCAATTTTCCAAGGACAGATCGATACACTTTTTATAGAAAATCGCGCTGAGGTTTGGGGAACTTATGATGAAACGAATATGAAAGTAGATTTTTCTGAAGAAGAGAAAAGTCATAACAAATCACTTCTCAATCTGGCAGCGAAAAAAACCCTGGAAATGGGTGGAAATGTGTTCCTCGTTGAGCATGAATTCATGCCGAATAAGAAATCGAAAATGAACGCCTTATTCCGCTATTAAGATAAAAGCCTCTTAATTGAGGCTTTTCTATTTCCAGTAAAGTATAATTCTTAACTTTAAACAACCAAAAAAGCAAAATTTTAATGGATACGAACCTTGCAGTGCTTATTGATGGAGATAATATTCCATCTTCCCACGTCAAAGAGATGATGGAAGAAATCGCCAAATATGGCAACCCCACAATTAAAAGAATCTACGGAGACTGGACCAAGCCACACTTGAATAAATGGAAATCGGTTCTGCTGGAGAATGCCATTCAGCCAATTCAGCAATATGGGTACACTCAGGGTAAAAACGCAACAGATTCAGCAATGATCATTGACGCGATGGACATCCTTTATTCAAATAAAGTAGATGGATTTTGCTTGGTTTCAAGTGATTCAGATTTTACCAGGCTTGCCACAAGGCTTCGGGAAGCCAGCATGAAAGTGATTGGTATTGGCGAGAAGAAAACGCCAGATCCTTTTATTGTTGCCTGCGACAAGTTCATTTATATTGAAATTCTGAAGAATAGTTCGAAGGAAACAGAAAACGAAAAACAGAAAGATAAAAACAATAAAAAACCGAACGTAGATAAAATTACGCCGAAAGTGATCAGGTTGATTTCACAAACAATTTCTGATGTTGCTGATGAAGACGGCTGGGCTTTCCTGGGAGACGTGGGAAGTTTACTGCAGAAGAAGCAACCAAATTTTGATTCCCGTAACTATGGTTTTCAAAAATTGACCCCTATGATCAACTCGGTAGACCGTTTTGAAGTGGAATCCCGTGAGAACTCCAACTCGAAATTTAAATTGATCTACGTAAGAAATAAATAATCGTGAGAAATTTAAAGAAATTATATAAAGCTGAATACCGGCCAATTGTCGATCTGGAAACATGGTCACCAATGCCCACCCGGCAATTGCAAATGATTGATCCATTCCTGTTTTTGAATCATCATGGTCCGCAAACGTACGGTCCAAATAATAACGGATTACCTTTTGGCCCTCATCCCCACCGTGGTATGGAAACCGTCACTTTTATCCTTGATGGTGATATTGCCCATAAGGACAGTGGCGGCCACAAAAGTGTTATCGAAAGCGGAGGAGTGCAATGGATGACTGCCGGTAGCGGATTGATGCATGCTGAAATTTCTTCAGATAAATTTAAAAAAGAAGGCGGACCGCTTGAAATACTTCAATTATGGGTCAACTTACCAAAGCGGCTAAAAATGACCGAGCCAAAATATAAAGGTCTTCAAAAAGACCAGATTTCAGTTTGGGAAAACGAAGACAAATCGGTTAAAGCACAGGTAGTTTCAGGCAGTTTTAAAGGAATTCGCGGTGCTTTTGACACACCGACTTCCGTAAACCTCTCTACCATATTTTTTGATGCGAATAGCAAACTGACTTTGGAAATCCCGAAGAATGAAAACATTTTCTTTTATGTAATTCGTGGTAAACTGGATGTTAATGAGATTGAAGTTCCGGAACTACACCTGGCCGATTTCTCTAAAAATGATGAGAGGATTGAAATCAAAGCTTCAGAAGAAAGTATCCTCTTATTGGGGCATGCAGAACCATTTAATGAACCAGTGGCATTTGGAGGACCTTTTGTTATGAATTCTGAAGAGGAAATTCAACAGGCTTATGACGATTTTAAAGCAGGAAAAATGGGAACTTGGTAAACTTATCCTAAAGTCTCTTAAAGTCTAGGCAGCATCCTGACCGTTTTGTAATTTATTACAGATATAAAAAATTAGACTATGGATATTACACAAGAAAAAGCACAACAAATTATTGAAGCAGCAATAAAAAAATCTAGAGAATTAGATGTAAAAATGAATATTGCGGTGGTTGATAGTGGTGCTAACCTTAAGGCATTCGCAAGAATGGATGGTGCCTGGCTTGGATCAGCCGATATTGCAATTAAAAAAGCTAAAACCGCCAGGTATTTCGATATGAATTCCGGAGAAATCGGAAAATTATCACAACCCGGGGGATCACTTTTCAATATTGAGCATTCTAATAGCGGCCTTATAAGTTTTCCCGGTGGCGTCCTAATTAAAAAAGGTGACGACATTATTGGTGCTATTGGAGTTTCTGGCAGCACGGTTGAAAATGATCACGAAGTCGCTTCTTATGCTTCAAATACTATATAAAACTCAAAAGCCCGCAACTGCGGGCTTTTTTAATTATGCCTGTTTTTAAGGATATTTACTACATCTTCCAGCTCAAAACCTTTTGCTTTAAGTAATATTAAATAATGAAATAGAAGATCTGCGCTTTCATTAAGGAATAGATCATCATTATCATCTTTAGCTTCTATAACCGTTTCTACTGCCTCCTCTCCTACTTTTTGGGCAATTTTATTGATCCCTTTATCAAATAACGAAACCACATAACTAGATTCGTTTTCTTTGCGCAGTTCGGGTTCAGTTTTGCTCAATTTATGCCTGCTTTGAATGATGCCCTCCAGTTCAGATAAAAATCCGTAAGATGTTTTATTTTCCTCAGCCCAGCAAGTATCAGTACCTTTATGACAAACAGGACCTTTTGGATTTACCTGGATCAGTAAAGTATCATTATCACAATCCAGCTTAATGTCCACCAGTTCCAGGAAATTACCACTTTCCTCGCCTTTCGTCCAGAGTCGTTTTTTGGTGCGGCTGTAAAATGTAACCTGTTTTGAACTGTTTGTTTTAAGAAAAGCTTCCTCATTCATATAACCCAGCATCAGGACTTTTTGAGTATTGGCATCCTGAATAATTGCCGGCACTAAACCGTCTTCATTTTTATTGAAATCTATATTCATAATTCTATATTAATCCTGAGTTCCAGGAATTATTTTGAAAAACTGAATCAAATTCAGTAATTCAATTCGTATTTTTTAAATTCTTACCGGGATTCCGACTAATTTTAAATGCTTCTTTAGATCAGCAATTTCGATTTCTCCAAAATGAAAAACACTCGCTGCCAGTGCTGCATCTGCTTTTCCCTTAGTAAACGTATCTTCAAAATGCTGAATATCACCGGCCCCACCCGAGGCAATAATTGGAATATTTAATTCTTCAGATAATCTGGCGAGCGCCTCATTGGCAAATCCATTTTTGGTCCCGTCATGATCCATGGAGGTAAATAAAATTTCACCAGCCCCACGCTCTTCCACTTCTTTTGCCCAAGAAAATAACTCCAGTTCTGTAGGCACTTTTCCTCCAACCAGATGAACTTTCCAATTATCCTCAATTTTCTTTGCATCGATCGCCACAACTACACATTGACTTCCAAATTTAGCTGATAACTGGTTTATCAGTTCAGGGTTTCTAACAGCTGAGGAGTTGATTGAAACTTTATCAGCTCCATTATTCAATAAAATGCTTACATCTTCTTCGGAAGAAATTCCGCCACCAACCGTAAAAGGAATATTCAGTTGTTCTGCGACTTTTAAAACCAGTTCTGCTAAGGTCTTTCTTTTCTCTTCCGTAGCCGAAATATCCAGGAAAACCAGTTCGTCAGCGCCTTTTTCAGCATATGCTGCAGCCAGTTGCACAGGGTCACCGGCATCTCTTAGATCAATGAAATTGACTCCTTTTACCGTTCGCCCGTTCTTTATATCCAGGCAAGGAATTATTCTTTTTGTTAGCATTTCCTACCCTCTTTTTAAAATAAAATTCTCCAGTTCTTTTAATGAAATCCGATTTTCATAGATCGCTTTACCAATGATCACCCCTTCACATCCGAGTTCTTCCAATTTTGGCAATTCTTCAAATTTTGAAATTCCTCCAGAAGCGATCAGCTTGATTTTTTGAGTTTTCATCAGAATCTCTTTATAAAGCTCGAACGAGGGTCCTGCCAGCATTCCATCTTTAGAAATATCTGTACAAATCACGTAAACGATTCCGGTAGTTTCATATTCCTGGATGAATTCAATGACTTCGATATCACTGTTTTCTGTCCATCCACTTACCGCTACCATTCTGTCTTTACAATCTGCACCAAGAATTACCCTTTCTGTTCCAAATTTAGAAACCCATTCCTGAAACAAATCTGGCTCCTTTACTGCTATTGAGCCACCAGTGATCTGGTTTGCGCCGCACTCAAAAGCAATTTTGATATCTTCATCTGTTTTTAATCCACCCCCAAAATCAATTTTTAACGAGGTTTTGGTAGCTAATTCTTCCAGAATTTTATGATTGACAATATTCTTAGACTTTGCCCCATCAAGATCGACAACATGCAAATATTTTATTCCGCTACCTTCAAAAGATTTTGCTACTTCCAAAGGGTTCTCATTATAGATTTTCTTGGTATTGTAATCACCTTTTGAAAGCCTCACGCACTTGCCTTCAATGATATCTATTGCCGGTATAATTCTCATGTTATAAATTCAAAAAATTAAGTAAGATTCGTTCGCCAGTTTTACTGCTTTTTTCCGGATGAAATTGTACGCCATAAAAATTGTCGCGATGCAAAGCAACGGTAAAACGCTCTCCATATTCACTCCCTGCAATTTCTTCGGAACATTCAGGCACGTAATAACTGTGCACCAGGTAAACATATTCACCGGCTTCCACTCCGTTAAATAATTCCGAAGAAGGATTGGTTAGCTGATTCCAGCCAATCTGCGGAACCTTTACCGAATTGGAAAATCTTTTCACCTCTGCCTTGAATATCTTTAAGCCTTCGGTGTTTCCTTCTTCCGAATGATTGCACATAAGCTGCATTCCCAGGCAAATTCCTAAAACTGGTTGCTTGAGGTCCGGTATCACATTTTCCAGTTTTTTATCTTTAAGCATTTTCATTGCGCTAGCGGCTTCACCTACTCCGGGAAAGATAACCTTATCAGCAGTTCTAATTTCGGTTTCATCATTGGTCAATTGAGCTTCATAACCTAACCGCTGAATGGCAAATTTGATGCTCTGGATATTTCCTGCTCCGTAATCTATAATTGCAATTTTCATTAGAGCATTCCTTTTGTAGATGGTAGAACCATTTTTTCTGTATCCCTTTTTACTGCCATTTTGATGGCTTTCGCAAATGCCTTAAAAATAGCTTCGATTTTATGGTGTTCATTAGAGCCTTCCGCTTTAACATTCAGATTCGCTTTAGCGCCATCACTGAAAGATTTAAAGAAATGAAAGAACATTTCCGTAGGCATTTTTCCAATCATTTCTCTTTTGAAATCGGCATCCCACTCGATCCAGTTTCTTCCGCCAAAATCAATCGCAACCTGCGCCAGACAATCATCCATTGGTAAACAAAAACCGTATCGTTCAATTCCCAGTTTATTCCCCAGCGCTTTGCTGAAGACCTCCCCTAGCGCGATCGCAGTATCTTCAATGGTATGGTGTTCATCTACTTCTAAATCTCCCTTTACCAAGATCTTAAGGTCCATTTGACCATGTCGTGATAGCTGATCCAGCATATGATCAAAAAAGGCGATCCCGGTGCTAATTTCACTTTTACCGGTACCATCCAGGTCCAATTCGATTTTAATCGCGGTTTCATTCGTGTTTCTTTCAACACTTGCCGTTCTGTTTTCGGTTTTTAGAAAGTCATAAATTTCTTTCCAGGAATCGGTTTTTAGAATAATGCAATTTTCAATTTCCTGTTGTTTTCCTTTGATCTCATCGGCTCCTAAATCAGCATGGGTATCGATGAAGATTCCTTTTCCGCCGAAGTTCAGCGCGAACTCCATATCGGTCATACGATCTCCAATCATAATGGAGTTTTGCATATCAAATTCAGGATTATTCAAAAATCGCTTTTCCAACAGGCCGGTATTTGGCTTTCGGGTTGGCGCTTTATCCTTCGCGTAGGTTTTATCAATCAGAATATCTTCAAATTTAAAACCCTCATTCTCGAACACTTTCTGAATAAAATTCTGATAAGGCCAAAAATAGCTTTCCGGAAATGAGTCAGTGCCCAATCCATCCTGATTGGTCACCATCACGATCTTATATCCCAATTCATTTGCGATCTTAGGAAGATAGGTCAAAGCACCGGGGTAAAAATCCAGTTTTTCTAATGAATCGATTTGATAATCTTCCGGTTCGTGGATCAAAGTACCATCACGATCCACAAATAAAACTTTATTCATTTTCGAGTTCTTTTAAGGCATTAATTAATTGCTGATTTTCATCTTTAGTTCCAATCGTAAATCTCAGGCAATTTTCACAAAGTGGCTGGTTAGTTCTGTTTCTGACCACAATTCCCAACTTGAGCAATTCATTAT
>CAXPUM010000051.1:0-67640 GCA_964220295.1 Flavobacteriaceae bacterium
TATTTCCAATCAATTGAAATATTAAACAGACAAATATTACCTTTGCGCCCGGTTTTTAAAGAAAAGGTAAAGAACTATTTTGGAGCGGAATACGATTAATTTTTTCACTGAATGTGATTTTGAATTACAAAATGAATTGCACTACAGGGATTGGCTCCTGAAGGTTATAAATTCAGAAGATAAAGACTGCGGAGAGATCAACTTTATATTCTGCGATGATGACTATCTGTATGATATAAATGTTCAGTATCTACAGCATGATACGTATACTGATATTATTAGTTTTGATAATGCTGATGGGCGTGTTTTGAATGGCGATATATTTATTAGTATAGAACGTATAGAAGAGAATGCGTCCGAATATAATTCCCATTTTGAATCGGAATTAAATAGAGTGATGGCTCATGGTATTTTACATTTTTGCGGTTATAAGGATAAAAGTGAAAGGGATGCCGGGGAAATGCGACGCAAGGAGGAAGAAAAAATGAGAATGTTCCACGTGGAACAATAAAGCAAAATTATGTTTGAAAAAGAATATGATGTAGTTGTTGTTGGTGCAGGACATGCCGGTAGTGAGGCGGCTGCAGCTGCGGCGAATATGGGCGCAAAGACTCTTTTGATTACAATGAATTTGCAAAATATTGCCCAGATGAGTTGTAACCCGGCTATGGGAGGTATCGCGAAGGGTCAAATCGTACGTGAAATCGATGCTTTAGGCGGTTATAGTGGGATTGTAAGTGATACATCGGCTATACAGTTTAAAATGCTGAATAAAAGTAAAGGACCTGCAATGTGGAGTCCTCGGGTTCAAAGTGACCGGATGCGTTTTGCGGAAGATTGGAGAATGAAGTTAGAGCAAACTCCAAATTTGGATTTTTATCAGGAAATGGTTGCCGGGCTCATTATAAAAAATCAAAAAGTAGTTGGTGTAAAAACTTCACTTGGTTTGGAGGTCATGGCTAAAACTGTGATTTGTACCAATGGAACTTTTTTAAACGGACTTATTCATATTGGGGAAAAACAATTTGGCGGTGGTAGAGCAGGAGAGCGTGCTGCAACAGGAATCACTAAAGATTTAATCGATGCAGGTTTTGAAGCAGGAAGAATGAAAACCGGTACTCCTCCAAGAGTTGATGGTCGTTCCTTAGATTATTCAAAAATGACAGAGCAACCGGGTGATGATATTCCTGGTAAATTTTCTTTTTCTGACGAAACAAAGCCACTCGCAAAACAGCGATCTTGTTATATGACCTATACTTCTAATGAAGTTCATGATTTGCTTCGGGAAGGTTTTGACCGTTCCCCGATGTTTAATGGTAGAATTAAAAGTATTGGTCCTCGATATTGTCCTTCAATAGAAGATAAAATCAATCGCTTTGCAGATAAAGATCGTCATCAATTATTTGTGGAGCCTGAAGGTTGGAATACTGTTGAAGTTTATGTGAATGGTTTTTCAACTTCTCTTCCGGAAGATGTTCAGTTTAAAGCTTTACGTTCCGTTGCCGGCTTCGAAAATGTGAAATTCTTTAGACCTGGTTACGCCATTGAATATGATTACTTCCCGCCAACGCAATTGAATCATTCTTTGGAAACTAAACTGGTAGAAGGTTTATATTTTGCAGGACAAATTAACGGAACAACAGGTTATGAAGAGGCAGCTTGCCAGGGTTTAATGGCCGGTATGAATGCGGCTTTAAAAGTGCAGGAGAAGGATGAGTTTATCCTTAAAAGGAACGAAGCTTATATTGGTGTTCTTATTGACGATTTAATTACGAAGGGAACAGAAGAACCGTATCGAATGTTTACTTCCCGTGCTGAATATCGTACACTGTTGAGACAAGACAATGCAGATTTTAGATTAACTGAGAAATCTTATAATCTGGGATTGGCTGGTGAAGATCGCATGCGTAAAATGGAAGAGAAAAAACAAAAGTCTTTCGAGTTTGTAAATTTCCTGAAAGATCTAAGTGTTATTCCGGAAGAAGCTAATCCTGTTCTAGAATCAAAGAATTCTTCACCGATGAAACAAAGTGATAAAGTTTTCAAGGTGTTTTCGAGGCCTCACGTAGAGATGCAGGATGTGATGGAATTTAGCGGTGTTAAGGAATATATTTCTGATAATAATCTATCAGAGGAAGTTTTAGAGCAAACAGAAATTCAGGTTAAGTATTCTGGTTATATAGAAAAGGAGAAAAACAACGCCGATAAATTGAATAGGTTAGAGGATATTAAAATCCCGGCGAATTTTGATTATTCCAAGATCAAATCCATGTCTTATGAAGCCAGGGAGAAGCTGAATAAAATTCAGCCAAAAACTATTTCTCAAGCATCAAGGATCAGCGGCGTTAGTCCGAATGACATTTCAGTTTTGCTTGTTTATATGGGTAGGTAATAATTCAAACGTTCCACGTGGAACAATAGATTGAAAATTTGAAAATTTCCAGCAATACTAAGTTTGTTTGTAAAGATCATTTGGTTTCAAATGAAAAGTTCCAGATCGTTCCTTACAAAAATGGTATTTTGAAAACGGAACCAGTTCCAGATAATTTAGATGCGTATTATCAAAGTTCCGATTACATTTCTCATTCAGATTCCACTTCATCACTTCAGGATAAAATATACCAAAAGGTAAAATCTCATATGCTTTCGAAAAAGGCAAATTGGATAGAGAAATATTTTGATAAGGGTTCTATTCTAGATTTTGGATGTGGAACAGGCGAGCTGTTAAAAGTGATGAAAAATCGAAATTGGGAAGTTTGTGGAGTGGAACCTAATGAATCAGCTAGAAGTCTTTCTATAAAAAAGAATATCGAAACCCACGGTACTTTAGAAGCACTGCAGGGAAAGAATTTTGATGTTATTTCTCTTTGGCATGTTTTAGAGCATTTGCCAGATCAAACTGAAAAGCTCAATGATTTTTATCAATTATTAAATCAAAACGGTATTCTGATAATAGCTGTTCCTAATTTTCAATCGTATGACGCTACATTTTATAAAGAGCATTGGGCGGCCTGGGATGTACCAAGACATGTATTTCATTTTTCTAGAGAGGGTTTGAAAAATCATCTTGAAGAACATGGTTTTAATTTGATAAAAGAGGAACCTCTAAAATTTGATTCTTTTTATGTTAGCTTACTCAGTGAAAAGATTGCTGGCTCCAATAATAAGGTTACTGCAATTAGAACTGGATTATTTTCAAATTTTAAAGCCTCAACGAGTGGAGAGTATTCTTCCTTAGCTTATTTCTTCCAAAAACAGTAAAATTCGCATTTTTAAAGGATATCTGAGTGGTTTTCATTCAATGCTATGTAAACTTGCATGGAACACATGAAAATCGCTTAAAAAGCCTTTAATGACCTAAATTTTAATAAGTAATTCTTATACGAGTTTGTTGTATAATAGTTATAGCTTATGCAATAAAAATTCTTTGGAATCTTAGCTATTTCATACATTTGCAGCCAAAATTAACAATAACATGAAAAAATCAATTTTTAGCCTTTTTGCAGTTGCAACTATTTTGGTTTCTTGTAACGAACAGAAAGTAGCTTATGTAGATACATCAAAAGTCATCGACGAGTATAAAGAGATGAAAGATGTAGAAGCAGAATTTACAACTAAATCTGATGCCGTTAGAAATCAGCTGGATTCTATAGGTCAGGCATTCCAGCAGGAAGTTCAGGCTTATCAGGCCGGAATGAATTCAATGTCTGCAGATCAGCGTAAGCAAAAGGAGCAGGAATTAATGCAAAAGCAACAAATGATCCAGCAACGCCAACAAATGCAGAGCAATCAATTACGCCAGGAAAGTTCTAAAATCATGGATTCTTTAGTAGATAAGGTAAAGACCTATGTTAAGGACTATGGGAAAGATCATAATTATACGCTTATCTTAGGATCTAATGAAGGAACTACTGTAATGTATGCAGAAGACGGAATGGATATTACAGAAGATATTTTAAGTGAACTTAATAAAGGGTATTCATCTGATAACACTTCAACTGAAGCAGATGATGAAATGGAGGATTAATTAACTGTTTCACTCTTATAAACTGAAAAGGCTTCTAAATGGAGCCTTTTTTTATTATTTATTTTCAGATTAAGACATTATATAAACGCCGAAGATTATAACAATGAAATATCCGGTTAAAGTAAAGGCTCCCTGGTAATCTTTTGCGATTCTCTGGCCGAACAGTAACATCAATAAAGTGATGCAGGCGAGGGCGCAGGTCCATAAACCCAATTCATTTGCTCCATAGGCTAATATCCATAATATCGAAACCAGGGCCGCGATCCCGGTAAGAATTTCAAAAATCATGATAATTCCAACCATTAGCGGTACGCTACCTGAAAGAAATGTAGAAGAAAAATGTTCCTTTAGCCAGGAAGTATTTCCATCCCAATCGACCAATTTATCAATTCCCGATTGCAGGAAAACGATTAGTATAAATATTAGGATCAGGATTTCGGTTAAATAAAGAGAAATAGTTTGCATTTACGCTGTTTTTTTGTGAAGTAGTCTGGTTAATTTGATAGAGAGATCAGTGAAAATGATCTTTGCATTTCCGTTTCGTTCTATATGGTAAACGGCATTTTCCAAAGTAATAGTAATCTCAGGAATATTAGCTCCATGAATGAATGGCGCGAATTTTTCGAGTTTAAAATTACTTGTGGTTGGTTCGTAATACACCAATTCCCTAGCTTCATAATTTAAAAGCAGAGCCTGGCGGAAAAAATCTATACAATATAGTAAAAAGCTTTTTTGCGACTCACGACCCAAACTGGCAATTTCTTCACTCCATTTTACCAGTTCCAGCACTACACTTTTATTTCCGCGAGCTTTAAAAGCGGCTCGGACCCATTGTATGAACCAGGTTTCGAACTGTTCGTCATCACTGCTATGCTTGAGAATGCTTAGCGCTTTATTGTAATTTCCATTGCACTGGTGCGCGATTTTTAAAGCTGTAGCTTGTTCGCAGTTTTCACGTGAAACGAGAGCTTCGGCAATATCGGCTTCTCCTAATGGAGGGAAATGCAGTCTCTGGCAGCGAGATTTGATAGTCTGGATAATTTGCTCTTCATCTTCTGCGATCAGTATAAAAACAGTATCTTTTGGTGGCTCTTCTATAAGCTTCAGCAATTTATTTGAAGCGGCTGGGTTCATTTTGTCTGCCTGCCAGATGATCATAATTTTGAATCCGCCTTCATAAGCCTTCAGAGATAGAGATTTTACTATATCCTGTGCTTCATCCACACCGATTTTTCCCTGTTTTTTTTCGATTCCAATCTTCTGGTACCAATCGTACAGGTTTCCATAAGGCTGCTTACTTATAAAATCACGCCATTCTTCCATAAAATGAGAAGAAATAGGGTGTGACTTTATTTTTTCATTGGTATTAACCGGAAATACAAAATGAAGGTCAGGATGAGCCAGCTTTACGAATTTTAAATTGCAGGAAGCATTTTCCGACTCGTTTTCGCCGTTAGAATTTCCGCATAAAAGATATTGAGCATAAGCAATCGCCATTGGCAGAACTCCGCTTCCTGGGCTACCAGTAAAAAGCTGCGCATGCGGAATACGACCTCGATCAGCAGTAGTCGTAAGATGATTTTTTATATGCGGAAGACCGATTATTTCTTTAAAAAGCATAGGCAAATATAAAATTATATAGAAGAGATTATCTTGGGAAAAATTTATATTTGTAGATAAAGGAACACTATGAAAACAATTGACGACTATAATTTTGACAATAAAAGAGCACTAATCAGAGTAGATTTTAACGTGCCGCTTAATGATAAGAACGAGGTAACCGATGCCAATAGGATCGAGGCTGCAAAGCCAACCATCATCAAAATATTGGAAGATGGAGGTAGCGTAGTCCTGATGTCTCACCTTGGACGTCCTAAAGGAAAGGAACCTAAATATTCCTTACAGCATATCGTTTCGAAAGTTTCAGAAGTGATTGGTGTCGAAGTCAAATTTGTTGAAGATTGTATTGGAGAGGAAGTTGAAAAAGCTGCGGAGAACCTTCAGTCTGGAGAAGTCTTACTATTGGAAAATCTTCGTTTTTATGATGAAGAAACTGAAGGTGATAAGGATTTTGCTGAAAAGCTCTCAAAACTTGGCGACATCTATGTGAATGATGCTTTTGGCACGGCTCATAGAGCTCACGCTTCAACGACCGTAGTTGCTCAGTTTTTCGAGGATAAATGCTTCGGATACCTTCTTGCCAAGGAAATCGAATCGCTGGATAAAGTTTTGAACAGTAAGGAGAAGCCCGTAACAGCTGTTCTTGGTGGTGCCAAAGTTTCCAGTAAAATCACGGTGATCGAGAATATTCTTGATAAAATAGACCATTTGATTATTGGCGGTGGGATGACCTATACGTTCATCAAAGCTCAGGGTGGCCATATTGGTAATTCTTTAGTTGAAGATGATAAACAGGAACTAGCTCTGGAGATTCTTAAGAAAGCGAAAGAAAAAGGTGTGGAAGTTCATTTACCTGTAGATTCTGTTATCGCCGATAGTTTTTCTGAGCAAGCAAGTACCCAAACTGAAAGTGTAGATAGTATTCCTGACGGCTGGATGGGTCTGGACGTAGGAGAAAAGACATTAGAAAATTTCAAAAGAGTAATCAAAGAATCCAAGATCATTCTTTGGAATGGTCCACTAGGAGTTTTTGAAATGGACACTTTTGCTAATGGAACAATCGAACTAGGGAAAGCGATTGCAGAGGCAACGAAGAACGGAGCTTTCTCTTTAGTTGGAGGAGGGGATTCTGTCGCTGCTGTTAAAAAATTCGGTTTGGAAGATCAGATGAGTTACGTTTCCACCGGTGGTGGCGCGATGTTAGAAATGCTTGAAGGAAAATCACTTCCTGGAATTGAGGCTATTGCAAAATAATAGGGTACGAAATTTGCGGTTCTTACGTTTGTTATTTTAAATAGGATATATGCTGAAACATTTATTGTGTATGGGATTGCTGGTAACCGCCACGTCGGTGTTTTCCCAGCAGAAGAAAACGGAAAGAGTAGAGAAAGCTAATTTCAGAGTTCAAATATTTCAAAAAAGTGATCAAACTGAAATCAAGTTAGCAGAACCCGATCCTGAATTTGCAGCAAAACTGCCAATTTCAGCAGTTATTCGAGATTCCTCGAAAGTTGCTCTGGAAGATCTTCCAAAAGCCGCAACGATCGATTCACTTTGGAAAATTGAGTTGACCAATTCCGATCTTTTCGAGAAAATGCAGAAAAGTATTCGGGAACAGGATTATGAAGAAGTGGTTTATAACGAGCTTCCAACCGATACTCTAAAAGCCAGACTTGCCAAGCTGAATGCCCGTACACCTTTCAATATCGAATACAATCCAATCCTGGAAAGTGTCATAAAATCTTATTTAAAACGTAATAAACAAAGCATGGAGCGCTTGATGGCGCTTAGCTCGTACTATTTTCCACTTTTCGAGCAGGAATTAGATAAGTACGATATTCCTTTGGAAATCAAATACCTGGCGATTATAGAATCGGCTTTAAATCCTCGAGCAAAATCGCGCGTTGGGGCAACTGGTTTGTGGCAGTTTATGTTTACCACCGGTAAAATGCATGGTCTAGACGTTAGTTCTTATGTAGATGAACGAATGGATCCTGTTCGTTCCACCCAGGCAGCAGCAGAATATATGGCTAGTCTTTATAAGGTTTTTGGAGACTGGGATTTGGTATTGGCATCGTATAATTCTGGTCCGGGGAATGTGAGTAAAGCGATTAGAAGAAGCGGTGGATCTACTGATTATTGGCAATTAAGGAGGTATTTACCACGTGAAACAGCCGGTTACGTACCTGCATTTTTGGCAACTTTGTACTTATTTGAATATGCTGAAGAACATAATTTTCAGCCAAGCAGGCCTGATGTAGTCTATTTTGAGACTGATACAATCCAGGTTAAGAAATTGCTCACTTTCGATCAGATTTCGGGTGTTACCGGCGTTGATAAGGAGATGCTGGAATTTCTGAATCCGAGTTACAAATTAGATATCATTCCTTTTGTAGATGATGAAAAGTATACGCTTCGCTTGCCAAGACCGGCTACCGGGAAGTTCGTAACCAATGAAGCCGCTATCTATAATTTTGCTGAAAGTGAATTAGCAGAAACCAAAAAGGAACTTCCAAAGTATATCGAAACCGAAGATCGAATTAGATATCGCGTACGCAGTGGAGATTATTTAGGAAGAATTGCTGAAAAATATGGAGTAGGTGTCAGCAGCTTGAAAAGATGGAATAATCTAAGAGGAAATAGCATTCGCGTTGGCCAGTATCTCACTATTTATCCACGTAAACCGGTTAGTGTCGCTTCCAACGAAAGTTCGTCTAAAAAATCGACCAGTTCCAGTCAAAAGGTCTATACCGTTAAGCAAGGAGACAGTCTCTGGAGCATTTCTAAGAAGTTCCCTGGCGTTACGGTACAGAATTTGAGGTCATGGAATGATATGAACACGAACAGCCTGAAACCGGGTATGAAATTGAAGGTTTCCAAAGGTTAGGCTGTCTCAAAACCAAAAAAATGAAACGTAGCTTTATCCTGCTGGCAAGCATTATTTTTTTTATTTCCTGTAAATCCGATCAAAAATCATCACCCAACAAAAGAATTCTTTCTGATTCTTCGGGTAACATAAATCAGCTTACCGTAGTGATCGATAATAATCTTTGGGAAGGAAAAATTGGTGAAGCTATAAGAGATAAGATGGCGGCTCCTGTTGATGGTTTACCCCAGGATGAGCCGCTTTTTACTTTAAGCCAGATTCCACCTGAAACTTTTAATGGCTTTGTGAGAAACAGCCGTATTTTCATGAAAGTAGAACAGTCTGATACTACTGAAATGGACCTGGTCAGCGATGAATATGCACGACCTCAAACGGGTGTTGTTTTGAAAGGGCCAAATGAAGCCGCAATTGTTGATTTAATTGATAAAAAATCGGATAGTATCATTGATCTGTATAAGAAGGCCGAGCTTAAAGAAAAACAGCGTCGTATAGGGAAATCTCTTAAAACAGATAAAGACTTAGAGAAGAAGTTCGGAATTAGTTTAAAATTCCCAACAGCTTACCGCTACGCGAAGGAAGACGAGCATTTTTCCTGGATCAGAAAAGAAATTCCTAAAGGGAACATGGAAATCCTGGTTTACGAAGTCCCTATTTCCCAGATTGAAAATGATAGCAGTGTTGTTTCCAATATTATTAAAATGCGGGATTCCATTGGGGAAGCCGAAATTCCTGGACCGCTTGAAGGATCGTATATGATCACTGAAAAGGCGTACGCACCTTACCTATTTGAAACAACTATTGATGGAAAATTTGCTTATGAGACCCGTGGAACCTGGGAAGTAAAGAATGCTTTTATGGCAGGGCCATTCGTAAATTATGCGATTAAAGACGAGAAAAACAATCGGTTCTTGATTATTGAAGGTTTTGTATTCTCTCCGTCAAGAGCCAAAAGAGACAACGTCTTTGAACTGGATGCAATTCTAAGATCAGTGAAGTTCAATGACTAAACTTAGAATTAAAAAAATAAAAAACCCAACTCGAGAAGTTGGGTTTTTTATTTATATGAAGTCTTATTTAGTTTCTTCAGATACTTTTTTTCCTTCATCAGTTGTTGCAGGACCTTTTTCATCATCTTTCGAAGCGTCCTTGAATTCCTTAATTCCACTTCCAAGACCTCTCATCAATTCAGGAATTTTTCTTCCTCCAAACAACAGTAGCACGATTACCACAATTAAGATAATTTGCGGTGCTCCTATAACTAATGGCAAAATAAATGCGCTCATATCAATAAATTTTGTTTTACAAACTTAACAAGAATACACTAATATAAACGTTAAGTTGTGAAATATTTACGGTAAAATGGATTTT
Source organism: Flavobacteriaceae bacterium (assembly GCA_964220295.1). Taxonomy (GTDB): domain Bacteria; phylum Bacteroidota; class Bacteroidia; order Flavobacteriales; family Flavobacteriaceae; genus Christiangramia. The sequence goes on from CAXPUM010000051.1 coordinate 9,903, forward strand.
TTGGATTTCAAATTTCGTAATTATTTCCTCGAATTTTTTAAAGTATCTTTGTAAAACCGAATTTTAGCTATGGCTGAACAGAAAAAAGAGAAAAGAAAGTTTACCAAAAAGCTGCTCCATAAGTACCGAATGGTCCTGCTGAATGAAGATACTTTTGAAGAGCGATTTTCCTTTCGATTAACAAGGCTTAACGTATTCGTGGCTGTAGGTCTCTCAGCAATTCTATTAATCGCAATGACCACTATTCTCATTGCATTTACCCCTTTAAGAGAATACATTCCAGGCTATTCATCCCCACAGCTGAAGGAAAGAGCAGCAGAATTGGCTTATAAAACCGATTCTCTTCAGAATGTTCTACGAGTCAATGATACCTATCTGGCATCTATAAAGGGTGCTTTGACCGGGGAATTTGATCCTGCACAATTGAACAGAGATTCTATTCCCACAGATGGCAGGAGGGAAGTGGAATATGATGAAATAGCACCTTCTAAAGCCGATTCTATTTTAAGAGATCAGGTGGCTCAGGAGGACAAATACAATATTCTCCCAACAGCTACTGAAAATATCAATTTTTCGCTTATCGCTCCTGTGAAAGGAACGATTTCCGAAGGTTACAATGCAGAAGATAAACATTACGCGGTAGATGTGGTGGTAGCGAAGAATTCTCCGGTCAAATCTGTTGCAGATGGTCGCGTGATATTTGCCGAATGGACTGCAGAAACCGGTTATGTAATAATCGTGGAACACAGCTATGGCCTGCTTTCAGTTTATAAACACAATGCATCGCTCACTAAATCACAGGGAGAAATTGTAAGAACTGGTGAAGTGATCGCAACTGCCGGCTCAACTGGTGAATATTCTACCGGTCCTCATCTTCATTTTGAATTATGGAATGAAGGCAACCCGGTAGACCCTACAGAATATATAGATTTCAATTAGCCTATGTCTTTAAAGTCTTTTGCAGCTAAAATTTTCGCGAAAAGTGTAAGAAATAAAATCGATAAATGGGCAGATGATCCATTTCAAACGCAGCAGAAAGTTTTTGAGAATCTTATTTCTGAAGCTGCTGATACCGAATTTGGTAGAGATCACAACTTCCGCAATATTACGAGTATTGAGGAGTTCCAAAAGCAAGTGCCCATTCGGGACTATGAGCAGCTCAAGCCTTATGTAGATAAAATGGTTGCCGGCAGCGAAGATATTCTTTGGCCGGGAAAGCCATTGTATTATGCTAAAACCTCTGGAACTACCAGTGGTGCAAAATACATCCCTCTTACCAAAGAATCCATGCCGCACCACATCGAGGCGGCAAGAAACGCCATTCTTTGCTATATCGCAGAAACAGGGAAGGCAAAATTCGTAGACGGAAAAATGATATTTCTCCAGGGATCTCCCGAATTGGATGAGAAGAATGGCGTGAAATTAGGCCGACTTTCGGGAATCGTAGCGCATTATGTACCGTCTTACCTTCAGAAAAACAGGATGCCGAGCTGGGAAACGAATTGTATTGCTGATTGGGAAGAGAAGGTAGAGGCGATCGTGGAGGAAACTAAAAGCGAAAATATGTCGGTTATAAGCGGGATTCCATCCTGGGTGCAGATGTATTTTGAAAGGCTTATGGAGAAAACCGGTAAAAAGGTCGGTGAAATTTTCCCAAATTTTGATCTGTTCATTTACGGCGGAGTGAATTATGAGCCATATCGCGCAAAATTTGAAAATTTGATCGGTCGTAAGGTAGACAGTATTGAATTATATCCCGCATCTGAAGGTTTTTTTGCTTTTCAGGATAAACAGAGGGAAAAGGGAATGTTACTTCAACTGAATTCGGGCATTTTCTATGAATTCGTGGAAGCTTCAGAATTTTTTGATGAAAACCCGAAAAGACTTCAGTTACACGAGGTAAAGAAAGAGGTGAATTACGTTATGATCATCTCCAGTAATGCTGGTTTATGGGCTTATGACCTTGGTGATACCATTCAGTTTACCTCACTGAAACCCTTTAGAGTGATCGTTTCAGGAAGAATCAAACATTATATTTCGGCATTTGGAGAACACGTTATTGGCAAGGAAGTCGAGCAGGCCATGCAGGAAGCTTTAGCCGAAACGAATGCCAGAATTAGCGAATTTACGGTAGCTCCACAGATCAATCCTTCAGAAAATGCACTGCCTTATCACGAATGGTTCGTAGATTTTGAGGAAGAACCAGATGATTTGAATAAATTTGCCGAAATAATCGATCAGTCACTGCAAAAGCAGAACTCTTACTATTTCGATTTAATTGAAGGAAATATTCTTCAAAGACTGAAAATTACCCGAGTGCAGCAGAACGCTTTCCAGGATTATATGAAATCTGTAGGAAAACTGGGAGGGCAAAATAAGTTGCCACGACTTTCGAACGATCGGAAGATTGCCGACGCTCTAAGGGTGAAAAAATAACATTTTATATGTCCGTATTTAAATTGCAGGGCCGTACAAGAGCCCAGGAAAGTTCGAACGCCATTGAGCGTATGTACATTACCATGAGACACCTTTTTAACAGGGGTTTTTATAAACCTATGGGTGTTTCAGGAGAGACTTTAAGAGAAGCTCTTCTAACATTAAGACCAGAAATTTATGGTTCGGTAGCCGATGATAAGGCAGAATTAGCCGGACTGCTCTATGTTATAGATCGTTTGCCTCGTGGTATTGAGGAATGCCGTTTTATCAACCTCACCAGTGACGAGGGTTATGGAAATTCCCATTTTAAGCCAATCGTTCCTCCAAAAAGGCGAAGAAATTGCTACCGTATTGATGAGGAACAAATGAACATTGAAATCACCCGAGGACGATCTGAAATTTATGATATTCTAACACACCTTACTTTTCTATTCATTGAATCGCATAAGATCATGAAACGCGTGCTGATCGATGAAGAGGGTAGTGTAACCAGAGACTGGCAAAAGCTGGAACTTGCAGTTAAACAGGAAAAGGAGCTGAGCCAGATAGATCGTGAAGTGGCTCTAACGCATACTGCCAATATTCTTGGAAGAACTTTCCAGGAAATCAACACCCTGTATTCTAAATTTTCCACGGCAGATGATCCAGATCGATTTTTAAAACTGATCTGGAATCTTGGAAAATTGGCGATAAACGAAGGTATCAAAAACGATAAACGCATTATCACTTTTAGTCCGGTTCTAAGGGAACGTTTAGGTCATCATATTCACGGTGAGATGTGGGCGAATAATATTAAAGCGAAATTGATGGAAAAAAATCTTCTTCATCGCCCGCTTCACATTATTAGCGCGAACATGCACAGTGTGATGAATACACTTTACGCGGCTTATGGATTGAAAGCTGAACTAAAGAAAAAGTCAGGTTTTGCTATTTACGAGGATCTAAGCGACAGCGCGAACGGCTCCCTTCGAAATAAGGTCGCCAAAGCAGCTCTTGATAACGGAATGACTTTTATTGAAGATCAAAGCGGCACCAATATTGACGTACAGTTATTTGATACAGCACAGCTAAAAGAAGGCTTCAAGGATATCAAAATAAACGCGGAAGAATCTGAAAAACCGGTTATTTTGGTGATGGATTATGCTTTTGGAGAACAGGCTTACGAAACAATGGATGAACTGCTGAAACCGTATAATTTTGAAGGAGACGAGATCAAAATGAACGTGAGATCAATCTCCATCATGGGAAAAGCAGGTATTCTGGAAGGTGGCAAGGGTGATATTATGATTCCTGACGCGCATTTATTTGAAGGAACTGCTGATAATTATCCGTTTGAAAATCAGTTGAAAATGGATGATCTGGAAGGCAACGGAATGAATGTAGTGGACGGGGCAATGATCACTGTTTTGGGAACATCCCTTCAAAATAAAGATATTCTGAAGTTTTTCCATGATTCTACTTGGAATGTCTGCGGTTTGGAAATGGAGGGAGCTCATTATCACAAAGCCATACAGGCTGCTTCTAAATTAAGGGGCAGTATTTCTGAAGATGTGCAGGTGCGATATGCTTATTATGCGTCAGATAATCCGCTGGAGACGGGAAGTACGCTGGCATCCGGTGGTTTGGGAACCTCTGGTGTTAAACCAACCTATTTGATCACTGAAAAAATCCTGGAACAAATTTTTAACTCGTAATAGTATTTTATGCTGGTAGAGAAAACTCCGCTGAAAGATTGTTATTTATTAAAACCTCGAATCTTTGAAGATCACCGCGGTCTGTTTATGGAAACTTTTCACAGGAAAAGATTTGCTGAAGAAACCGGGATCGATGAAGAATTCGTTCAGGATAACCAGTCAGTTTCAAAATATGGAGTTTTACGTGGCATGCATTATCAAACCGGCGATTTTGCTCAGACCAAGATTGTGAGGGTAGTTTACGGAAAAGTGCTGGATGTGGTGGCTGATCTGCGACCAGATTCGCCCACCTTTAAACAAACCTACTCGGCAATTCTGGATGATGAGAACATGCACGAATTGTACGTTCCGAAAGGATTTGCTCATGGTTTTTTAACGCTTTCTGAAAAATCGGTTTTTGCTTATAAATGTGATCACTATTATACACCGGGATCTGAAGCCGGAATTATTTATAATGATCCTGATTTGGCTATTAATTGGAATTTTCCTGAAGCAGAAATAATTCTTTCTGAAAAAGATAAAATTCAACCGACCCTAAAAGAAGTTTTCGGATGAAAAATGTGTTGGTAACCGGCGCCGGCGGGCAATTAGGAAGATGCTTTTCCAAAGTTTCTTCGGAATTTCCAAATTTCAATTTCATCTTTAAAACTTCTCAGGAGCTTGATATTACCGATAATCAGAAAATAGCCGAGATCTTTGAAAAAGAGCACATCGCTATCTGTATCAATTGCGCGGCATATACCAATGTAGAAAAAGCTGAATCGGAAACGGACAGAGCCTTCGAAATCAATGCAAATGCGGTTAAAGATCTAGCTGAAAATTGTAAGAAATTTGATGCTATTCTTGTTCATTTTTCAACCGATTATGTTTTCAATGGTAAAGCCAATCAACCTTACCTTGAAACTGATATGGTTGAACCGATCAATCAGTATGGCGCTTCCAAATTAAAAGGAGAGGAAATAATTCAGCAGATTTTGTCCAAATTTTACATTATCCGTACTTCCTGGTTATATTCAGAATTTGGACATAATTTCTTTAATACGATCAGGAAAAAAGCAGCGGAAGGCGCAGAGCTGAATATTACAATTTCTCAAAAAGGAACGCCTACCAATGCCAATGACCTGGCAGATTTTACCTTAAAGATTCTGACCCTGGATAAAGAACACTATGGCATTTATCATTTTAGTAATGATGGCGAAGCCACTTGGTACGATTTTGCAAGAGAAATAATAGCTCTCTCAAAAAATAAAACTATTGTCAACGCAAGTGGTTTTTATAAAACGCTGGCAAAAAGACCGGATTACAGCGTGATGTCAAAAAGTAAGATCAGCTCCAGTTTTGGTTTGGAAATTCCACATTGGAAAGTCAGTCTAGCAGGCTTAATTGCTGAAATTTGATTAATTTTCCGGCAAGAGCATTATTATGGCTAAAAAAATTCTGATTACCGGTGCTGCCGGCTTTCTTGGTTCTCATCTTTGTGACCGCTTTATAGCGGAAGGTTTTCATGTTATCGGCATGGATAACCTCATTACCGGTGACCTGAAAAATATCGAACACCTTACGGGCAATAAAAATTTTGAATTTCATCATCATGACGTTACAAAGTTTGTACATATTCCCGGAAACCTCGATTATATCCTGCATTTTGCTTCCCCTGCAAGTCCTATAGATTACCTTAAGATTCCTATTCAGACCTTAAAGGTTGGATCTCTTGGTACGCTGCATTGTTTGGGGCTGGCAAAGGAAAAGGAGGCGCGAATCCTTATCGCTTCAACTTCCGAGGTTTATGGCGATCCTTTAGTGCATCCGCAGGATGAAGAATACTACGGAAACGTGAATGCTATCGGCCCGCGTGGAGTTTATGACGAGGCAAAACGTTTTCAGGAATCGATTACGATGGCTTATCATCGCTTCCACGGACTCGAAACCAGGATCGCCAGAATTTTTAATACTTACGGTCCCAGAATGAGGTTGAATGATGGTCGCGTGATCCCGGCTTTTATTGGTCAGGCTTTGCGTGGAGAAGATCTCACCGTTTTTGGAGATGGAATGCAAACACGGTCATTTTGTTATGTAGATGACCAGGTTGAAGGAATTTACCGATTACTGTTAAGCGATTTCTCCGATCCTGTAAATATTGGGAACCCTGAAGAGATTACGATCCTTGATTTTGCGAAAGAAATCATCAATTTAACCGGAACGGATCAGAAAATTGTTTTCAGGGAATTACCGAAAGATGACCCACTGCAGCGGCAACCTGACATTAGCAGGGCACGAGAGGTTTTGGGCTGGGAACCGAAGGTTTCCAGAGCTGAAGGTATGAAGATCACTTACAATTACTTCAAAAGCATGACTCCAGAGGAACTTGAGAAGCGGGAACACAAAGATTTTTCTGAACACATTAGGAGATAATGAAGGAATTCGGAAAGGTTTCAGTAATAATGCCGGCATTTAATTGCGAGCATTTTATTGCAGAAGCTATCGAATCTGTTCAGAAACAAACCTATCAGAACTGGGAATTATTAATAGTTGATGATGCTTCAGAAGATGGTACACGAAAAGTGGCAGAAAATTATCTTTCTGAAGAGCGAATCAGCATTTTTTACAATTCAACTAATTCCGGAACGCAACATTCGCGGAACAAAGCTATTCAGGAAGCCTCTGGGGATTTTATTGCCTTTTTAGATGCCGATGATGCGTGGAAACCGGAAAAGCTTCAGAAACAGCTTTATTTCATGCAGGAGAATCAACTAGCTGCCTGCTTTTCCAGTTATGAGTTGATGGATGAAAATGGAATCCCTTCTAATAAAAAGATCGAGGCTTTGCCCGTTCTGACCTATGAAAAATTGCTGAAAGCGAATTATGTGGGCAATTTAACCGGAGTTTATTCCGTAGAAAAACTCGGTAAAATCTTTGCTCCAAATATCCAAAAAAGGCAGGATTGGGCTCTATGGCTAGAAGTGATCCAGAAAGGCGGAAAAATGGAATCTATTGCTGAATCGCTGGCTTACTACCGGATTAGAAAAAATTCCATTTCGGGTAATAAACTGGAAATGCTGAAGTATAATTATCAGGTTTACAACAAGGTTCTGGGGTATTCTGCGCCAAAAAGCTTAATTAAGATGCTGATATTTTTGAAGGAACAGCTTTTTGTCAAGTCCAAACAGCACAAAAAATCAGACTTTTGATGTGAACTGCTTCAGCTTCCCGCTGGGACTGCGCTTTAAAACATCTTTTCGCTCAAAATTAATCTGTAAATTTTTGCCAACATAGGTTTCAATAGCTTCAAGAATCTTAGCTTTCTGTTCCTGTTTCAATTCTTGCTCGCTCACATATTCAATCTCGAAAGTGTCAATTTTCGTCTGTACAATGACGAATTCTTTGATATTTCCGCTATCCTCAATAACCGTTTTGGTAACGTAATAAAAAGTTAGCCCCGGTACCACTTTGCCATCAGCCAGCCTGGCTATATCGTTGGTTCGCCCCATAAGATTTTCGAGAATTGGCTTTTTAGGCGTGCTTTTTTCAGAAAGTGTCCCGGTATCCCCAATATCATAACGAATCATAGGATGTGCTTTGTTATAAAGCGAAGTGATGACCACGCGACCTTCCTGACCAAGCGGTAGGATATTGCCATTTTCATCTAAAATTTCCAGGTAAAGATCTTCGGAATTTACGATCCACTGATTTTGCTGATTTTCAAAAGCTATTAATCCCACTTCACTGGCACCGTATTCATTTATAACCGGTATACCGAAACTTTTTTCAATCAGCTTTTTATCATTTTCGAATAGTTTTTCTGAAGTAACGATGCATAATTTCAGGCTGGGACAAAGATCTTTCAAAATAAATCCCTGATCGTTGATATATTTGGCAAAAAGGAGAATTGCACTGGTGTAGCCGTTGAGGTAATCAAATTCTGAATTCTTGAAACGATTCAGAAATTGTTGCATTTTCTGCTCGCTGAGATCAAAAATATTGAATCGTCTCCGAAGACTAATTCGATCTTTTAACCTTTCCTGAAAATTTCCGTAGAAATCTAACGGAATCCCGTAAAATCTGGCCTGGAGTGATTTGTTAAGGTCTATATCGTACCATTTGTAACGATCCTGAAACCCTGCCCAGCTCAAGGCGTGAGAAAATCGATCTTTCGCAAAAATAAAAGGATGACCACTGCTACCGGAAGTTTTCCCAACATACGCACTTTTCTTAGAAAATTGCTGGCTAAGTCTCAATTTCAAAGGCTGTTGGAGGTCTCGCTTTTGCATGACCGGTATATCTTCCCAGTTTTGAAATGTATCGTTGCCAAAAAATTCGCGGTAAAAAGAGTTATGCTGAAGGTGGTAAGTAATGATCTCCTCTTTTTTTTCAGAAATATAACTCGGGTAATCCTCAGCAGGAATCGACTGAATTTTTTGCAATGAGCGCATTGCCCTGTTAATAGGGAATTTGTTAAGCTGAAGAGAAAGTTTAAACCAGTCCAATTACCAGATCGCTTTTTTACTGAATTTATTGGTGCTTCAATTTACAAACAATTATTTTTGAGCCAATAATTAAAATTTCATCTAATGAATATTCTCATTCTTGGTTCTGGTGGTCGTGAGCACGCATTTGCTTATAAGATAGCACAAAGTTCTAAATGTAGTAAACTTTTTGTGGCTCCCGGTAATGCTGGAACCGCTGAACTTGCTGAAAATCTGGATCTTAATCCTACTAATTTTGATCAGGTTGCGGCGACGGTTCTTGAAAAGAATATTGAAATGGTCGTGGTTGGTCCTGAAGATCCTTTGGTTCAGGGAATTGCCGATCACTTTAAAAATGATGAAAAACTGAAAAATATCATGCTTATAGGGCCTTCCAAAAGAGGTGCTTTGCTGGAAGGGAGTAAAGAACGTGCTAAGGAATTTATGGCGATGTACGATATACCAACTGCGGCTTATGAAAGCTTTAGTTCCAAATCGCTGGAAGCCGGTAAAGAATTTCTCAAAAAATTAAAACCGCCTTATGTTCTGAAAGCTGATGGTCTTGCTGCCGGAAAAGGTGTGCTGATTTTGGAAGATCTTGATGAAGCGAAGAAAGAATTAGAGCAAATGCTTTCAGGTAAATTCGGAGCGGCCAGTGAAAAAGTGGTTATTGAAGAATTTCTTGATGGAATTGAATTGAGCGTTTTTGTACTTACCGATGGTGAGAATTACAAAATTCTTCCAACTGCGAAAGATTACAAACGGATTGGGGAAGGAGATAAAGGGCTGAATACTGGAGGAATGGGAGCAATTTCACCGGTACCATTTGCTACTTCAGAATTTATGGAAAAGATCGAAAAGCAGATCGTGAAGCCCACAGTCCGTGGTTTAAAAGAAGAGGAGATCGATTACAAAGGCTTTATTTTTATAGGCCTGATCAAAGTAGGTGATAATCCTTACGTGATTGAATATAACGTGAGAATGGGAGATCCGGAAACCGAAGTGGTTTTACCGCGAATTAAATCAGATTTGGTTGATTTACTCGAAAAAACCTGGAATAACGAGCTGCATTCAGCCGAACTGGAAATAGATGAGAGAGCGGCAACTACCGTGATGATGGTCTCTGGTGGTTATCCGGAAAGTTATGAAAAAGGAAAAGAGATCAGCGGGATAAGAGAAATCGAAGATTCGATCGTTTTCCATGCTGGGACCAAGCTTGATGGTGATAAGGTGGTGACGAGCGGAGGTAGAGTGATTGCCCTAACCTCTCTACACGAGGATTACAAAAAGGCATTAAAAAAATCTTATCAAAGTGCAGATAAACTTCACTTTGATAAGATGTATTTTAGAAAGGATATTGGTTTCGACCTAACCTAAGTAAGGATCTGGTTGCGTTTCTTCCGGTTCTTCTTTAGCGAAGATTCGAAGTTGCTTTAACCAGAAACCAAAGGCAAGAAAACCAATAATCACAAATATCCAGTTTAATGTGTTGGCAAGAAACCATGAGTCATCCTGTAAATGTCTTAACCAATCTAGAGGTATAAAAAGTACATCTTCAAAGAGCCATGCTATTGCTTCAAATAAATCTTTCAGCATTTCAGTAATTTTTGTGCTTACAAAAATATAAAAAAACCATATGCTAACAAGCTTTTTCAACAAATCAAAGCCGCTCAATCTGGTTGCCATAGTTGTTTTTCTATGCTTGTTTTATCTAATTTATAATTTTGAGACGTGGTTAACTTCCTTTGAAATACTGAATTTTCTTGAAAAATTAGCCGTTCTGCTGGTGCTGGTGCTTAGCTTACTTATTTTGAATTTCATTGCCAAGAAAAACGAACTAACCAAGCGAAGTGCCTATAAGACTTTGTTTTTTGCCATTTTTGGAGTGTCTTTCGCCAGTTTGCTTCAGAGTGAACCTGCGATCATCTCAAACCTTTTCATTGTCCTGGCCTTGCGGAGACTGATCAGTCTGCGGTCACGAAAATTTATTCAGAAGAAGATATTTGATGCCAGTTTCTGGATTGCCATAGCCAGTTTGTATCAATTTTGGAGCATTCTTTTCTTCGGATTGGTGTTCATGGCGATCATTAATTTCGCAGCCTATTTTAAAAACTGGCTCATCCCTTTTGTGGCGATCCTGGCTGTAGGCATGCTCACAATTAGTTTTCACCTGGTAACTTATGACGAAATTTATTATTTAAACGACTGGTTCCAGAAAAGTAATTTTGATTTTTCAAAATATGGCACCTTGCAATTATTGATTCCATTGAGTGTCTTACTCGGGTTGCTTATTTGGACTATTTTCAACTATTTTTCAATGATGCAAAAAGCCAGTGTCACAAAAAGGCCGGTTTTAAGCCTGATCCTTTTTAGCCTGGCCATTGCAGTCGTTGTAGCAATCTTTTCTCCTACCAAAAACGGAAGTGAATTAATATTCTTCCTGACCCCTTTCAGCATTATTACCGCGAGTTATTTTGATAGCAAAAAAGACCGGATTTTTAAGGAAATCCTCCTTATTGCACTTATTGCAATGCCGATCGTGGTCCTATTTCTGGAATAGTCTTAAAGCGGGCGAATCTTCGGGAAAATCCTTTGAAAGTAATATCTTTGTAGACTCCAATTTATGGCGAAGCAGCCATTTCTAAGAAAGAATATATGTTTTCAGATAAAGCGAACCAGATTTTCCAGGAAGTGATTGAGAAATATCACGAAAAAGATGATGTGAACCAGGATTTTGAAAATCCGTATGATGCAGAAAAAGAGCTAATCGAACATCTTTTATACAGAAAATGCTGGATCGATACCGTGCAATGGCATTATGAAGATATCATTCGCGACCAGCATATAGATCCGGTTGCCGCCCTGGAATTGAAAAGAAAGATCGATGCTTCCAATCAGGACCGTACTGATATGGTTGAATATATCGACAGTTATTTTCTGGAAAAGTATAAAGACGTAAAGCCAAATACCGATGCAACGATCAATTCTGAAAGTCCTGCCTGGGCGATTGATCGCCTGTCTATTTTGGCGCTGAAGATCTACCATATGAACCAGGAAGCCAATCGCGAGGATGCCTCACAGGAGCACCAGATGAAATGTAAGGCAAAATTAGACGTGCTGTTGGAACAGCGAGTAGACCTTTCTTCTGCGATCAACCAACTTTTACAGGATATTTCGGAAGGTGAAAAATACATGAAAGTCTATAAGCAGATGAAAATGTATAATGATGACGAGTTGAATCCTGTTCTAAGAAATAATAAATAATATGAGTACCGGCACTTCTTCAAAATCTGCATCAGAAATTGAAAAAGGGCCTCATATCCTGGTTATTCGGCTGTCTGCAATGGGGGATGTGGCGATGGCTGTGCCGGTGATTAGTGTGCTCACGCATACCTATCCGGAACTTTCCATAACTGTCTTGACCAGGTCCTTTTTCAGGCCACTTTTCAGTCACCTGGCCAATGTTGATACCTACGAGGCAGATGTTGACGGAGTTCACAGTGGTGTTTTAGGTCTTGGAACGCTGGCAAAAGAATTGCGCGACGAAGAAATTGATATGGTGGCCGATCTGCATGATGTGATTCGAAGTAATGTGCTGAAATCGGTGTTTTATTTCTACGGAATTCCTTTCAAACAAATTGATAAAGGCCGTGCTGAAAAAAAAGCATTGACCCGTGAAAAAAATAAAGATTTCAGGCAACTGAAATCCACTCATCAGCGTTACGCCGAAGTATTCGAAGAACTTGGGTATCCTATTGATCTCGATAATTACCTTCCGCCTAAAACCAGAAAATTAATTCCGAGAATTACTGAAGTTACCGGAGAAAAAAAACGAAAATGGATCGGAATCGCCCCTTTTGCGCAGCACGCTTCCAAAACCTATCCGTTTGATCTGCTAGAAGAAGTAATTCAGAAACTGGTGTTGAATAAAAATTGCAAAATCATTCTTTTTGGTGGTGGAGCGCATGAGAAACAGCAACTGGCCAAATTGGAAGAAAACTACCAGAATTGTGTAAGTATTGTTGGGAAATTGAGCTTTGCTGAGGAATTAAGCCTGATATCCAATCTCGATTTGATGGTTTCTATGGATAGTGGAAATGCACACTTGGCTGCCATTTACCAAATAACTATAATCACGATTTGGGGTGTGACCCATCCTTTTACCGGCTTCAAACCGTTGAACCAGCCGATGGAAAATTGCATTTTGCCTGACCTGGAAAAATTTCCGAAGATCCCGACATCGGTATATGGAAATAAAATTCCGGAGGGCTACAATGACGTGATGAGAAGCATTCCGCCTGATGCAATCCTCCGGAAGATCAATGAAATTCTTTATTAAAGATCATCGTAATCTACCTTTAAGGTAGGTGTTGTTGGATGCGCCTGGCAGGTAAGAATAAATCCTTCTTCGATTTCGTCATCAGTAAGAATTTGATTTTTAGCCATTTCGGCCTTTCCTTCCAGAATTCTTGCCATGCAACTACTGCAAATCCCGCCCTGGCAAGAGTAAGGCACATCAATATCTTCATTTAAAGCTACATCCAGAACGACATCTTTACGATCCATTGAAAAAGTAAATTCCTCGTCATCCACGATTACAGTTACCTGGGTTTTTCCATCGGTATCACCTTCAATCACCTTTTCCTCGTCACTGGTGGTAAAAAGTTCAAAAAATATCTGATTCTCGTTTACACCATTGTTCTCTAAGATTCCAGAAACCTGCTTGATCATGGCTTCCGGGCCGCAGAGAAAATAGGCGTCAAAATCATGATCCTTAAATTTATTTTTCAGAATATAATTAACCGTACTGGTTTCAATTCTGCCAAAGTGGGCGTTTTCTTCTCTGGTGCGGCTATATACGAATTCTACGAAAAGTCTTTCCGGGAATTCGCTTTGTAATTTCAGAAGTTCCTTGAAAAATATGGTCTGATCTATAGATTTATTTCCATAAGTCAGCACAAATCGGCTTTTCGGTTCATCGCGCAAAATGGTTTTGATGATAGAAAGTACCGGAGTGATCCCGCTACCCGCTGCAAAAGCCGCATAAGTTTTAGGTTCGGTTCCTGGTTTAATGGTAAAGCGACCTTCTGGAGGATGTACTTCCAAAATATCTCCTGCCACCAGTTTATTATTGGCAATTACTGAAAAGCGACCACCTTCAACCTCCTTAACCGTTACCTTGAACTCGTTCGATCCCGGAGCGGAACAAAGCGAGTACGAACGGCGAAGTTCTTCACCATCAGCATTGAATTTTAAAGTGATATACTGTCCTGCAGTAAAATTGAATTCCTCTTTAAGATTTTCAGGTATTTCAAAAGATAAAGTCACTGCTTCATCTGTTTCACGAATAATTTCCTTTATTTTTAACGGATGGAACTTGTTCATTTTTTTGTATTTGTGCGCAAAAATACAAACTACGCTCATTTTAAAAATGTAACAATACTTTAAATTTCCTACTAATCTTATAAAACAGCACATTCATGTTTAAAAGATTTATCTGGCTGGAGTGGAAATCCTTCTTTAGATCGGCCAGTTTTGGAAAGAGTCTCGGATTAAAAATCTTCCTGATTTTTATCGCTCTCTACTTTTCTGCGATGTTTCTTTTGTTCGGTTTTGGGCTTTACCCTATCATGAAAAAAATCTTTCCAGGGGAAGATCCGGTTGAGATGGTAAATAAATTCGCACTGGCTTATTTCGCAATGGAATTTATTCTGCGATTTATGCTGCAAACCTTACCGGTGATGGACATTAAACCGCTCATGATTTTCCCGATACGTAAGAGAAAAGTGGTAAACTACGTGTTGTTGAAATCCTTTTACTCATTTTATAATATTCTCCCGCTTCTAATAATTCTCCCTTTCGGAATTTTCAATATCTATAAGGGTTCGCACAGTGCATGGGTTATGATTGGTTGGATGATTGGTATGTATTCGATCACCCTCTCAGTCAATTTTCTGAATTTCATTGTTAAAAAGCGCTTTACAGATAATCTGAAAGCCTTAATACCACTGGTTATTTTAGCAGTCGTTTTAGTTTTACTGGATTATTTTGAAATTTTCAGTATCACTTATTACTTCGGAAAATTGCTGAATTTGTTGCTGGTTTATCCATATTTGGCCATCGTTCCGATCCTGGTTCTGATCGGTCTTTATCTCTGGAATCAGCGAAACCTCGAAAGTAAGTTCTACCTGGATGCCGGGTTAAAAAGCAAAGCAAAATCGGTCAATAAAAAAGATTTTGGCTGGACCAAGAAATTTGGAAGTATCGCACCATTTCTTCAGCTTGATCTAAAACTGATCTGGCGGAATAAAAGACCGAAAACAACGGTTTATCTCGGACTCATTTTCTTAGCCTACGGATTGTTTTTTTATATGAACCCTGCATATGCCAATTTTCCGCAGGCATATGTTTTCGCAGGAATTTTTACCACTGGAATTTTTATGATCAATTTCGGGCAATTTGTTCCGAGTTGGGATGCATCTTATTTTCCAATGATCATGGCTCAAAATATCCCGTTGAAGCAATACCTTGCCTCCAAAATGGGCTTAATCACTTTCAGCATTGCGGTTTTGGGAATTTTATCTACCGGCTATGTATATTTCGGGTATAAGGTGTTATTCATGAACCTAGCCTGTGCTCTGTATAATATGGGCGTAAATGTGCCACTGCTTATTTATGCCGGTTCGTTCAATAAAAAAAGAATTGATTTGGATAAGAGTCCGTTTATGAATTACCAGGGCACAGGAGCGGCGCAATGGCTGGTGGCTCTCCCGCTCTTGATTATCCCAATTTTACTGTTCTGGCTGATAGAGAAATTCTTTGGTTATGAAGTGGGTGTTGGTTTCCTGGCGTTATTGGGAATTGTTGGCCTGGTACTGCGTCCGACGCTTCTAACTTTCCTGGAAAGCTGCTACCGAAAAAGAAAATATGCCATGATACAGGGTTTCAAACAAAAAGGTGAATAATATGATTACTGCAACAAATCTTTCAAAAGTATATAATGGTAATAAAGTTCTGAATATCGAGCATTTAGACATTCCGAGCGGTCAGAATTTTGGCTTGGTTGGTAACAACGGAGCGGGAAAAACCACCTTTTTCAGCTTGCTATTGGATTTAATTCAGCCTACCACGGGTAATATTTTCAGCAACGATATTACGGTGAGCCAGAGTGAAGCCTGGAAACCATTTACTTCGGCTTTTATAGATGAAAGTTTCCTGATCGGTTACCTTACACCGGAAGAATATTTCTATTTCGTGGGTGATTTGCGCAACAGAAACAAGGCAGATATTGACACTTTTCTGGAGCAATTTTCAGATCTATTTAATGGCGAGATTTTAGGCCGAAACAAATATTTACGAGATCTTTCTAAAGGAAACCAGAAAAAGGTAGGAATTGTTGCTGCTTTGATTGGCGAGCCGGAAGTGGTCATTTTGGATGAGCCTTTCGCCAATCTGGATCCAACTACCCAGATCCGGTTGAAAAAATTGCTGAAGGATCTTTCTAAAACTGTTGGAACTACGGTTTTGATTTCCAGTCACGATCTTATTCACGTGACAGAAGTCTGCGAAAGAATCGTTGTTCTGGACAAAGGAGAGATCGTAAGGGATATCGAAACTTCAGAAGCCACTCTAAAAGAACTCGAAGACTATTTCTCTCGCGAAATTGCTGAAGGATAACCAACTTCTTGGGTTTTTCAAAAAGAAGTTTACTTTTACATACTAAACTGGCGGTATTTCAGTTATTCCTGATACCCAGAATTGTACAATTTGAAGATCATTACCCGTTCATTCATAGCATTGCTGGTTGTCCTGGCTGTTCTGAGTTGCTCGCGAAAGAAAAATACCTTCGTGAGCCGGAATTATCATGCGGTAACTGCTGAATACAATACGCTTTACAATGGGCACCTGGCATTGGAACAGGGACAGGATGAAATTGCCCAGAATTATGCTGATAATTATTGGGATCTGCTACCAGTAGAACGCCTCGATATTGATGAAAAAATCCTTTTGCCGGACAGCATCCGAAATCAAAATTTTGGAAGGGCAGAGGAAAAAGCAGTAAAAGCGATCCAGAAGCATTCCATGCAGGTCGATGGGAAAGAGCGCAATCCGCAGATGGATGAGGCCTATCTTTTATTAGGAAAAGCCCGATATTTTGATCAACGCTTTGTACCTGCCTTAGACGCTTTCAATTATATTTTATATCGATATCCGGCGAGCAACAATATTAACCACGCCCGTATCTGGCGTGAAAAAACTAATATTCGTCTGGGCAACGAAAAACTGGCAATCAAAAATTTAAAGAAAATCCTTGATTCAGACAGGCTGGAAGATAGGGATATTGCCGATGGAAATTCCAGTATTTCCCAGGCTTATATGAACCTGAACTACCTGGATAGTGCCGTGGTGCCGCTTCGAACTGCTGCTGAATTTACCAATGATAATGCGGAAAAGGGAAGGTATTATTTTATTCTCGGACAATTATACAATAGGTTGGATCAGACGGAACTTGCCAATGATTTCTTTGATAAAGTTATAGACCTGAACAGAAAATCTCCTCGAATCTATTACGTAAACGCTTATGTGCAGAAAGCAAGGAATTTTCTGTATAATCAGGGAGATAATGCATATCTACTGGAGATGTTACGAGGGCTGGAAGAAGACCGGGAAAATCGTCCCTTTCTTGATAAAATCTATTTTCAGCTTGGTGAATATTACAGCAGGATTGATTCCACTAAAACGGCAATTGAATATTACAATAGATCGTTACGCGCGCCCTCAAGTGACGTTTATTTAAAATCTGTGAACTACGAAATACTCGCCAATATCAATTTTGATAATTCCCAGTATCAGCAGGCCGGAAAATATTTTGATAGCACTTTAACTTACATGTCTCCGGAACTTCTGGAATATCGTAATATCAAAAAGAAAAGGGAAAACCTGGAAGATGTGATCAAATATGAACAGATCGCTGAAGAAACCGACAGTATCATTCGGCTTGCCAGTCTTTCCGAAGAAGATCGTCTGGACTATTTCACCAAATATACCAACGGTCTGCGTGCAAAGGCAATGGAACAAATGGAAGGTAGCGATTTGCCTGTTTACGCGGCAAATGTTGGAAATTCCAGTCCGTTTCCTTCTTCGAGTGCCGTGCCAACTACGGCAAACCCGGCAGGCAGTGGTGGCAGCAACAATTTCTATTTCTATAATCCGCTGCGCGTTTCAAAAGGAGCGCAGGATTTTTTGAGAACCTGGGGGAGCCGGGAATTAACCGATAACTGGCGTTGGGGAAATTCGAACCTGAACCAGGGAACCGTAAATGCACAGGAAAAAATAATGGAAGTGAACCTGGATAACAATCCTATTTACGATCCTTCTACGTATCTGGCCCAAATTCCTTCTGAGCAATTTATACTGGATAGTCTGGCAACTCAGCGAAACCTGGCAAATTACCAGTTGGGAATGATCTATAATGAGAATTATGGTGAATATACGCTGGCATCGCAGCGCCTGGAATTCCTTCTTCGGAATAATCCTGAAGAGCGCCTGGTTCTTCCGGCTAAGTACAATTTGTATAAAATCTATCAGTCCTCAGGACAGCTGAATAGGGCTGATGATCTGAAAGCAGACATTTTAACCAATTATCCAGATTCGCGATACGCTGCTTTTATTCAAAATCCCGAGAGTATCCAGGAAGATGAAAATAGTCCGGAGGCTTTGTATAATGAGCTTTACAAAGTTTACGAAGAAGGGAAATATGCTGAGGTCATTCAGCAATCTTCAGAGTATTCGAGACAATTTACCGGTGACCGGATGGTTCCAAAATTTGAATTTCTCAAAGCTCAGGCAACGGGAAGACTGTATGGACTGGAAGCTTATAAGGAATCGCTAACTTATGTTTCACTTACCTATCCGCAAACGAAAGAAGGTCAACGGGCACAGGAAATTCTGAATAATACGGTTCCCGAACTGGAAGCACTGAATTTCAACAGGAATGACGGGCAAACAAATTATAAGCTCGTGTATTCTTTTGAAATTGGCGAAAAAGAAGCTGAAGAAAAATTGGTCGAAAAAGTTCAGAAAGCCATAAAAGAATTGGGTTATAAAAATCTTTCTGTAAGTACAGAAATTTATGATTCTAAAAAAGATTTTGTTACTGTCCATGGTCTGGACAATGAGACTAAAGCCCTTGGTTTCCAGGAGCTTTTGAAGAATAATAAGGATTATAAAATTGAAAGGGAAGGTTTTGTAATCTCGTCGGAAAATTATAGAATTGTAATTATTAAGAAAAATTTAAGAAATTACACCGACCAAATATAAAAACCTACTCATGTTTTCAGACCAAAAAAAGACCAGGCAAAGCTCGAATAGCAACGAGCAGAATCGCATCGCTGCAGGAACTGTAATTACCGGAGATGTATCGGCTAAAGGATGTTTCAGAATTGAAGGAACATTGGAGGGAAATCTTAAAACACCCGGCAAGGTTGTAATTAGTGAAGGTGGCCTAATCAACGGTACCCTGGAATGCGGCAATGCCGATATTGAAGGGAATTTTAGAGGTAAATTAGTAGTTAGTGAAGTACTTAGCCTCAAAAGCGCCGCTAATATCGAGGGGGAAGTTTATACCTCCAAATTATCTATCGAACCTGGTGCTGTTTTCAACGCAACCTGCCAAATGAATGGAGCTGTGAAAAAGCTGAAGAAAGAAGATGAAAAACGATCGGCGTAACAAGTATCTCCAGTTTGTAAATATCGCTTTTCAGATGGGCCTTATCATTGGTGGCGGGGTGCTGCTGGGGATCTGGCTGGATAGCCAATTTCCGAATAAATACTCCGGATATACTATTTCTATCAGTCTTATTGGAGTTTTTATAGCTTTGTACCAGGTTTACAGAAGTGTCAAAAATCTTAATGACGATTAGATGAAGGAAAAAATTTCAGGTTTCCTGATCAAGCTGCTTATTTTCACAGTTATACTCGCAACAGTTCAATTTCTTATCACCAATTATGTCTTGCACCTGGAGCTGTTCTACAGTACCTGGCTGATCTATTTGTTTCACGCCTTAGTCACCTTCGGCATTTACGCCGCGCTGGTTTTTGTACATCAAACATTTCAGGAAAAAACCGGCTTTGCATTCATGGCCTGCAGTTTGTTAAAAATGTTACTTTCAGTATTGTTCCTGTTACCCATAATGTTAAGTGATTTTGGTAGACCTTTGAACGACATTTTTGCGTTTTTCATTCCATATTTTTTGTATCTGGCTTTTGAAACAATTTTCGCCGTCAAACTAATTAATTCAAAATAAGCGGCTGTTTATCAGATAAATCAATAAATATATGCTTAGGGTTAAAAAATTAAACAGGGTGCTTTCAGAAACAAATTAAAAGTATACCTTTGCACGAAAATTTAGAGCCCGTAATTTTAAGAAGAAAGGTATCATGATAGCACACAAATCTGTTAAGATTATAGTGACCCTACTTTTAGGCCTTGTCCTACTTCCGGTTTCAGCTTTTTCAAAAGAAGCTAAGTCATTAAACGAAGCGGAAGAAGAATTCAATGCAACCGAAATGATCATGCACCACATTGGTGACGCTCATGGATGGCATTTTTTTGGTGAAGGTGAAAGTTCCGTAACACTTCCGTTACCGGTCATTCTTTATACCGATAATGGCCTGGTTACATTCATGTCTAGTGAATTTCATCATGATACGGAAGGTCATCATGTAGTAGAGAAAGACGGGATGCGTTTTGTGAATCTTCATGAAGATATTTACCAGTTAGACGCTGGTGCTGAAACAGTTCAGTTTGATGAAGAGCACCATCCGCTGAATGCTAGCAAGCCATACGATATTTCAATTACGAAAAACGTTGCGGCGATGTTTCTTACGGTTATCTTAATGCTTTTATTCTTTAGCGGTGGTCTTGCGAGACACCACAAGAAGAACGAGCATGCTCCAAAAGGTTTCAACAACGTGCTGGAGACGTTGGTTTTATTCGTAAGAGATGAGATCGCAATTCCTCAAATCGGGGAGAAGAAGTACATGAAGTTCATGCCATTTTTATTAACGGTTTTCTTCTTTATCTGGATCACTAACTTGTTAGGTCTCTTGCCTGGTGCAGCGAATGTCACGGGAAATATTGCGGTAACTGTTTCTCTAGGGTTGTTTACATTAGCTTTGATCCTGATCAATGGTAATAAAGATTACTGGAAACACACCTTATGGATGCCGGGTATTCCAACTTGGGTAAAGCCAATTCTGGCAGTGGTAGAAGGTGCTGGTGTGTTTATTAAACCAATTGCGCTGATGATTCGTCTGTTTGCGAACATTACAGCAGGTCACATCATTATCCTGAGTTTGATCGGGTTAATATTTATTTTGGAAAGTGCAGGCGTTGCAGGGATTTCGGTTCCGTTCGCCTTATTTATAACAGTATTGGAATTGCTTGTAGCATTCCTCCAGGCGTTTATTTTTACGATTCTGTCTGCCTTGTTTATCGGGATGGCAGTTGAGGAACATGAACATCATTAATTTTAATTTTTAATTTTTTTACTATGGAATTATTGTATGTAGGTCTTGCAGCTTTAGGAGCTGGACTAGCGGTTCTTGGAGCCGGAGTAGGTGTAGGTAAAATCGGTGGTTCTGCCATGGAAGCTATCGCACGTCAGCCAGAAGCTTCTGGAAAAATCCAGACAGCTATGATTATCGCTGCTGCACTTGTAGAGGGGGTTGCTCTTTTTGGAGTTGTTGCTTCTCTTCTAGGTGTATTAAGATAATTAATTTCAGAAGGCCTTTTTCGCAACGGTTGGTTGCGAAAAAGGTTCTTTTAAAAATGATGTTTTAAAGAAAGTTTTTTAAAAATAGATTATGGATTTAATTACTCCTGATTTCGGATTATTTTTCTGGCAGACAGTGGTCTTCCTGGTTTTATTATTCTTAATGGCGAAATTCGCCTGGAGACCGATTTTGAATTCGGTTAAAAACCGTGAAGAATCGATCAATGATGCTTTAGCTTCAGCTGAAACAGCTCGTAAAGAAATGGAAAACCTGAAGGCAGATAATGAGAAATTATTGCAGCAGGCCCGTGCCGAAAGAGACGCGATTCTTAAAGAGGCTCGTGAGATGAAGGAAAAGGTGATTAACGATGCCAGCACTGAAGCGCAGAAAAAGGCAGACAAGATTGTGGCAGATGCGAAACAAAGCATCGAAATGGAGAAAAAATCGGCTATGGCTGAGTTGAAAAATCAGGTTGCTGAGCTTTCCGTAGAAATTGCCGAAAAAGTAGTAAGAAAAGAATTATCAGATAAAAAGGAGCAGAACAGGATGATCGAAAAGATGATCAGTGATGCCAAGTTAAACTAAACCCATGGTAGGAGCCAGAGCTGCGAAAAGATACGCAAAAGCAATTCTTTCCCTTGCAAAAGACAGGGGAACTGCTAAGGCTGTTTATGATGACATGCAAAGCATCAGACAAACCTTGCTTGGAAGTCGCGAGCTTCAAGGATTTTTGGGTAGCCCAATTATCAAGAACTCGCTTAAGAAAAGCAGCCTGTTAGCTATTTTTAAAAATCTGGATGAAACTACAAAAGGCGCCATTGATCTGCTGCTGGAAAACGGCCGAATCAATATCCTGGAAGTAGTTGCCAGAGAATATATCTCATCTTATAACCAGGATAACCAAATCCAGGAGGCGGTAGTAACTACGGCTGTTCCTTTGGATGCCGATTTGGAAAAGCAGGTGATGGCAAAAGTTAAAGAGCTTACAGGTTCTGAAGCTAACCTCAAGAAACTGGTTGATGAGAGTATTATTGGAGGTTTTATTTTACGAGTGGGCGATTTGCAATACGATGCAAGCGTTTCCCGTAATTTAGCCGACGCAAAAAGAAGATTAAAAGACAACACATACGTTTCAAAAATTTAATGAAAACAGGTGCGCTGCCGGTGTACCATTATTTTGAATAATTATGGCAGAAGTGAATCCTGCTGAAGTTTCAGCAATATTAAAAGAACAATTATCAGGTTTTGAATCCAAGGCCTCATTAGACGAGGTTGGTACCGTACTGAAAGTAGGTGATGGTATTGCCAATGTTTATGGGCTTTCAAACGCACAATATGGTGAGCTTGTTCAGTTCGATGGCGGTCTTGAAGGTATTGTACTGAACCTTGAGGAAGACAACGTTGGGGTAGTACTTTTAGGTCCTTCAAAAGAAATTAAAGAAGGCTCTACGGTGAAGAGAACACAACGTATTGCTTCTATCAATGTTGGTGACGGTATTGTAGGACGAGTTGTAGATACTTTAGGTCAACCAATCGATGGGAAAGGACCAATTGAAGGAGAAACTTTTGAAATGCCTTTGGAGCGTAAGGCTCCTGGGGTAATCTACCGTCAGCCTGTAAACGAACCACTTCAAACCGGTATTAAATCAATCGATGCCATGGTGCCGATTGGAAGAGGGCAGCGTGAGTTGGTTATTGGTGACCGTCAAACTGGTAAAACAACCGTTTGTATCGATACCATCCTTAACCAAAAGGAATTTTATGACAGAGGAGAACCGGTTTACTGTATCTATGTGGCAATTGGGCAAAAAGCTTCAACTGTGGCTGGTATCGCAAAGGTTCTTGAAGATAAAGGTGCATTAGCTTATACAACTATTGTTGCAGCAAACGCATCAGATCCTGCTCCTATGCAGGTTTATGCTCCTTTCGCCGGTGCAGCGATTGGTGAGTATTTTAGAGATACAGGTCGTCCTGCATTGATCATTTATGATGATCTTTCTAAGCAGGCAGTAGCTTACCGTGAGGTGTCTTTGCTACTTCGTCGTCCACCAGGACGTGAGGCTTACCCAGGGGACGTTTTCTTCCTTCACTCAAGATTATTAGAGCGTGCTGCAAAAGTGATCGCAAATGATAATATTGCTAAGGATATGAATGACCTTCCAGATACTTTAAAAGATAAAGTAAAAGGTGGAGGTTCTTTAACAGCGCTTCCTATTATTGAAACTCAGGCGGGTGACGTTTCGGCTTATATCCCTACCAACGTAATTTCGATTACAGACGGACAGATCTTTTTAACTTCAGACCTGTTTAACTCTGGGGTACGTCCAGCGATTGACGTGGGTATCTCTGTATCACGAGTTGGAGGTTCAGCACAGATCAAATCCATGAAAAAAGTTGCGGGTACGTTAAAACTTGACCAGGCTCAGTTCCGTGAACTGGAAGCATTCTCTAAGTTCGGTTCAGACCTTGATGCGGCCACGCTTGGAGTGATCGAAAAAGGTAGAAGAAACGTAGAGATCCTTAAACAGGGACAGAACGATCCTTATCCGGTAGAAAACCAGATTGCGATCATCTATGCAGGTTCTAAAAACCTGTTAAGAGAAGTTCCTGTAGATAAAGTGAAGGAATTTGAGACAGAATATCTTGATTACCTGAACAACAAGCACCGTGATGTGCTGGATACTTTGAAAGCTGGAAAACTAACTGATGAAGTGACAGATACCTTAACTTCAGCTGCAAAAGAGCTTTCTGCGAAGTACAAAAAATAAAAAATCTGAAAGATTCCGGAGGAGTCAATTCTCCGCCGGGGTCTAATTCGATATACAAATGGCAAACTTAAAAGAATTACGTAGCAGGATCACGTCGGTTTCTTCAACGATGCAGATCACCAGTGCCATGAAAATGGTATCGGCTGCCAAGTTGAGTAAGGCCCAGGATGCGATTACCGCGATGAGACCTTATTCTGAAAAACTGACACAGTTGCTACAGGATTTAAGTGCGACCCTTGATGACGAATCTGGAAGTAAATATTCTGAAGAGCGCGAGGTAAATAAAGTGCTCATCGTTGCTATTTCTTCTAACAAAGGTTTGGCGGGAGCGTTTAATACCAATATCATTAAAAAGGTAAAATCTCGAATTCAGGATGAATATCAGGGTAAAGACGTAGAAGTTTTGACCCTTGGTAAAAAAGCCAATGATATTCTGAAGAAAACGTTTACCATTTACAAGAATAATAACGGAATCTTTGACGAACTGATCTTCGAAAATGTTTCCGATATCGCTGAAGACCTGATGAAGGCTTTTGTTGATGGCAAGTATGATAAAATTGAAGTGGTTTACAATCAGTTCAAAAATGCCGCTACTCAGGTGGTGATGACGGAACAATGGTTGCCAATTCAAACGGTTGCTGAAAGCGATGAAAACAAGCAGTTAGATTATATTTTTGAACCTTCCAAACTGGAAATCGTTCAGGAATTGATCCCGAAGTCTTTGAAAATGCAATTATTTAAGGCGCTTAGAGATTCTTTCGCTGCCGAGCATGGTGCCCGTATGACTGCGATGCACAAAGCGACAGACAATGCGAAGGAACTTAGGGATGACCTTAAATTATCTTATAACAAAGCGCGTCAGGCTTCTATTACAAACGAAATCCTGGAGATCGTTGGTGGTGCGGAAGCATTGAACGGATAATATGCTGAATTTAGTTCAGTTTTAGATAAATCAAAGCCCGCAGTTTTTGCGGGCTTTTTCTTTGGTACAGGTTTTGTTTTTCTATCACCAAATCAAAAACGCATCATTATGAAAAATACATTACGTTTCCTTTCAGCAGCAATTGTATTAACCCTTTTCGCCTGCGGAAGCAGCCAGGAACTCCAGGAACGCGTACCGGCCCAATTCGGAAAGGTGACTTATACTTATTCTTCAGATGGCATTCAACTGAAAATCCCAGTGGTAGCCATTCAGGATAACCGAATGCAACTTGATGCTGTTTATTTCCACGGAATGAAATCTGAATTGGTAAAAGACCAGGAAAAACCGAATAGGTATGTCGCGGATTTCAGCATTGGAAGCTCTGATATGGTGATGAGCAGCGATCCAACTGAAGAGTATGGTAACAAAGCACCTCAAAAATCGGAAAAAAGTCCGTTTAAAATTAACGATGATGAAGCAATCCTTGTTTTCAAGCAGGATGAGCAGACCAAATTTTACAAGCTAACAGGAATTGTGGAAAAGGAATAAGCAGCATCTTTAAATAACTGCTGATTTATTATGATATTTGCGATAAATCAACCCGCTCCTGTTGAGTACTTTAAAACGATTTTTTCAGGATACACTTATTTACGGTTTTGCAACGGTTTTTCCGCGCCTAATGAATTTTGTGCTGGTGCCATTGCATACCGATATCCTGCCACGTGAGGAATACTCGGTAAATACCATTTTTTACGTCTGGGCAGCCTTTTTCAATGTGCTGCTCACCTATGGAATGGAAACTTCCTTTTTCAGGTTTTTTAGTAAAGCAAAGGACAAAAACCTGGTATTTTCCACTTCGTTTATTGCCTTGACCACCTCTACTATTTTGTTTGCGGTGCTGGTGTTTGTGTTCCAGGATCAGGTTATCCAGTTACTTGATCTGCAACCATTTTATTTTCAGCTGTTATTCAGCGTAATTGTGCTGGATACATTGGTGGTGGTGCCATTTGCTTATTTAAGAGCTACAGGCAGGCCTGTCAAATTTGCGGGGATCAAGATTTTGAACGTGCTGATATATTTCGGCTTAAATTATTATTTTCTGAAGGTCGTTCGCAACCATCCTTCACTAGCCCCAGATGTGGTTCTCAATAACTACGAAGTTCAGGATATTGTGGGCTATGTGTTTATCGCTAATCTCGCCGCCAGCGGGATTACTTTCTTACTTTTGCTACCTTATTTTTTTAGAACCAAGATCTCTTTCAGTTTGGATATTTTCATACAAATGTGGAAATATGGTTGGCCTATTATGGTTGCAGGGATTGCCTTTGTGGTTAATGAAAACCTTGATAAGATTCTTATAAAAGATATGGTTTCAGATGAAGTGATGGGAGCGTATGCCGGTTGTTATAAACTGGCGGTTTTCATGACCATTTTTGTTCAGGCTTTTAAAATGGGAGCGGAGCCTTTCTTTTTTAATCATGCGGAAAAGAAAAACGCTCGTGAAACCTACGCCGTGATCCTTAAATATTTTGTGATCTGCGGAAGTTTAATGCTGTTGGTGTTAGTATCATTCATCGATTTTTTCAAAGAATTACTAATTAAAGATCCGGAATACTGGATGGCGATCAGCATTGTGCCTATTATCCTGCTGGCAAACCTGTTCCTGGGAATTTATCATAACCTTGCTGTTTGGTATAAATTAACCGATCGTACGCGTGCCGGAATGTATATTTCCATTTTTGGAGCCTTGATCACCATCGGTATCAACGTCCTCTTAGTTCCGGTTATTGGATTTATAGCTTCGGCGTGGGCAACACTTTTAGCCTACGGAGGTATGATGATTGTATCCTACTTTTTCGGGAAAAAGTACTATCCGGTGCCTTATAACGTTAAAAAAATAAGTTTTTATCTGACATTGTCTGTTGGGCTTTCCATAGTTTGCTACCGCTATTTTAGGGAGCAGTATATTATTGCAACTTTGGTCAATTTACTCTTTGTTGCTGTGGTGTATACAATGGAAAGAAAACAGCTCGCAAAAATTTTAAGTTCATGAACGTACGAGTAATTAATAAATCAAAACACTCACTCCCTAAATACGAAACCGGAGCTTCAGCAGGAATGGATCTTCGAGCAAATCTCGACGATCCAATTATGTTAAAACCTTTAGAACGCGCTATCGTAAAAACAGGATTATTCATAGAATTGCCTGTTGGTTTTGAAGCGCAGGTTCGTCCAAGAAGTGGTCTGGCCGCTAAAAAAGGCATTACCGTGCTTAATTCCCCAGGCACAATCGATGCAGATTACCGAGGGGAAATAGGCGTGATCCTTGTTAATCTTTCTAACGAAGATTTTGAGGTGCAGGACGGAGAGCGTGTTGCACAGCTGGTGATCGCCAAACATGAGCAGATCAGCTGGGAAGAAACCGATACGCTGGAAGAAACATCTCGTGGTGCCGGTGGCTTCGGAAGCACAGGAAGTGAATAAATTTTAATTAAATCAAACATAAATGAAAATTATTGTCCCAATGGCAGGTCGTGGTTCCAGACTTCGTCCGCATACTTTAACGGTTCCAAAACCCCTTATTCCAATCGCCGGTAAACCGATCGTTCACCGATTGGTTGAAGACATTGCAAAAGTTTTGGATGAAAAGATCGATGAAGTCGCTTTTATCATTGGAGAAGATTTTGGAGAGCAGGTTGAACAAGACCTTATGAAAATAGCCAATTCTTTGGGCGCTAAAGGAACGATTTATTACCAGGATAAACCCCTTGGTACCGGCCACGCCATCATGTGTGCAAAAGAATCGCTTAGCGGTCCTGCCGTAATTGCTTATGCCGATACACTTTTTAAAGCTGATTTTAACTTAGATAAATCGGCAGATGCGGTGATGTGGGTGAAAAAAGTGGAAAATCCTTCGGCTTACGGAGTAGTTCAGCTTAATCAGAATGGTGAAATCACCGATCTGGTGGAGAAGCCGGAAGAATTTGTATCAGATCTCGCCGTTATCGGTATCTATTATTTTAAAGATGTTGCTGTTCTCAAAAATGAGCTTCAGAATGTGCTGGATGCTAAACTCACTCGTGGAGGAGAGTACCAGATCAATGACGGGATCGAGCAAATGCGAGCCAGCGGACTTCGATTCGTTCCCGGAAAAGTAGACGAATGGATGGACTGCGGAAATAAGAACGTGACGGTTGAAACCAATGGGCGAATGCTGAATTTCCTTCACCAGGACGGTGAAAAGCTGATCGCAGACACCGTAAAAATTTCAAATGCTGAAATTACCGAACCCTGTTATATCGGGGAAAATGTGGAATTGATCAATGCCAAGATCGGTCCTAATGTTTCAATTGGTGACGGGACCAAGGTTGAAAATTCCACCATCAAGAACAGCCTGATTCAGAAATTTGCTGATGTAAAGAATGCCAAGCTGGATAATGCCATGATCGGAAACTTCGCTAAATTCGACGGGAACTTTACCCAGATCAGTATTGGCGATTACTCGGTACTGGAATAGAAATACATGAAAAACCTTTTTAACATCCTGATCGTTTTCCTAATCTCCGGAGCCAGTATCGCTCAGGAGCCAGAGAATCCTTTTCAGGATGTTAACAAGGATGACCTTGGAAATGTGACCGATTCTTTCCAGGAGAGCTTTTTTGAGGCTTTAAAACAGAAGGGAATTGAGAATTACGATAAAGCGATAGTCGCTTTGGAGAAATGCCGGGAAATCGATCCAAATAAAGCCGTAGTTTATTTTGAATTGGGAAAAAACTATCGGGAGCTTAAAAAATATCCTCAGGCAGCTGAAAATTTGAATAAATCTCTGGAGCTTGAACCAAACAAAGAATCGGTTTTAGTGTATTTGTATGAAACTTACGGGCTGGCAGAGAATTATTCCGCAGCGATCAGCGTGCTACAAAAACTCATTCCAATTGATAAAGATTATGAAGAAGACCTGGCTAACCTGTATTACCTCAATCAGGAATTTGACAAATCCCTCACCGTTTTAGACAGGCTGGACCAGGAAAGAGGAGCTGATGCGTATAGAAATACCTTACGCAGGCAAATTTATGCGCGTACCAATAATACCACCGCACAGATAGACAATCTCGAAAAGAATATTTCAGATAATCCTGAGGAAGAGCAAAATTACCTGAACCTCATCTATATGTATAGTGAACAGGGAGACCAGGAAGAAGCTTTTCGGGTTGCCCAGGAATTGCTGAAAACCAATCCGGGATCGTCTCTTGCTCACCTGGCATTGTATAAATTTTATCTTGATAAAGAGAAGCCGGAGAAGGCGATCGAATCGATGAAGCTTGTTTTTGCTAGCGAAGAGATCGACTTGGAATCAAAATTCAAGGTTTTGAACGACTTTCTCAATTTCGTGGAAGAAAATCCCGAATATGAAGATGAGCTGGTAGCAGTTGCTGCCGAACTGAACGAATTGGAAGATGCTACCGGATTATATGAAAAGTTAGGCGATTTTTATCTGAAAAAGCAAAATAGGGAAGATGCCCTGAAATTTTTTCAATTAGGATTAGAGGAGAATCCGGATAATTTCGACTTGACTAAAAACACTTTACTGCTGCAGATCGATTTTCAGAAAAATGAAGATGCAGTGGCTTTGAGTGAAAGTGCGCTGGAAATTTTTCCTTCTCAGCCAATTTTCTACCTGCTTCGTGGTGTCGCCTTCAATAATCTTAATAATTTTGAGCAGGCTGAAGAGAATTTAAAAGAAGGCCTCGATTACCTGATCGATGATAAAAAAATGGAAATCGATTTTTATACAGAACTGGCTAAAGCCTATAGCGGCATGAATAATGAAGTAGAGGCTAATGAATATTTGCAAAAGGCCAAAAACCTGGAACAAGAAATAAACTGATTTTGAAAAAGCTGATTTTACTAGTTACCATAAGTATTTTTGCAGTTTCCTGTGGAACAACAAGACGTGCAAAGATCGCAACTGAAGATGCCGAGGCTGTTTCGGTAATTCAAAACCATTATAAGAATGAAGCCGATTTTAAAACGGTGATGGGGAAACTTCGTGCCGTATACCAGGATGACGAAAAAACCCAGTCGGTTAACTTAAGTTTCAGAATGGAAAAGGATAAAGCGATCTGGATGAGTGCGACAGTGCTTGGTTTTCCTGTGGCGAAGGCTTATATCACTCCGGAACGGGTGAGTTATTATGAAAAAGTGACTCAAACCTATTTTGATGGAGATTTCAGCCTAGTGAGTGATTTCGTTGGAACACCTCTGGATTTTGAAAAACTTCAGAATTTGTTGATCGGACAGGCAATTTATGATCTTCGGAATGAAAAATATGACTTTTCTACAAGCGAGCGGGGATACCAGTTTGCATCACCAGAAGGAGAATTCATCAAAAAAATGTTCCTGCTGAATCCTTCTAATTTTAAAGCTTCAGCACAGCAATTAACGCAGGAAAAAGATAATCGTGGCGTTACGGTAACCTATTCAGATTACCAAACTACCGAAGGATATTTGTTTCCGGAAGAGATTAAAATAATAGCTAACGAAAACAATTCCAGCACCAATATCGAGTTAACTTATAGGTCGCTAAGTTTTGATAAAGAGCTTAGCTTTCCATTTGAAATTCCTTCAGGTTATGAAGAAATCAGCTTAAAATGATCAAAAAACCGGTTCTCAAATCTTTAATCTGTTTTAGTATTTTCCTATTTCTGGGGTTTTCAGCTTTTGCTCAAAGTGGAAGAGAGGAATTGGAAAAAAGAAGAGTCGAACTTCAGAACGAGATCAGGAGGATCAATGAATTGCGTATTAGTAATCAGAAGAAGCAACGATCGGTTTTAGGGCAGGTAGAAGATCTGAATCAGCAGATTAACAGTACTGAAAATCTCATCAAGGTGACCAATCAACAGGCGAATTTGCTTACTCGTGAGATCAATACGAACACTAATAAAATTGCAGCCCTGAGAAAAGAGCTGGAAGAGCTGAAAGATGACTATGCTAAAATGATCAGGAGATCCTATAAGAGCAAATCTCAGCAAAGCCGTGTGATGTTTCTGCTTTCTTCCCAGAGTTTTCTTCAGGCCTATAAAAGACTTCAGTATATGAAGCAGTATTCCAATTACCGCCATGAACAAGGCGAGGAGATTAAAGCGAATACCATCGAACTTCAAAAACTGAATTCCCGGCTAGTGGAACAAAAGGAACAAAAAGAAAAACTGATCGCTGAAAACCGGAAGACCAGGGCCCAGCTGGAGATCAACAGGAAATCCCAACAGGATCTCATGGCAACGATCAAACAAAAAGAAGGACAGTTTGCTACCCAGATCAGGCAAAAACAGCAGGAAGTAGATGAAATAGATCGTGCTATTGAAAAAATGATCCGGGAGTCTATTGCAAAAGCAAATAAAGAAAGCGGTTCCTCATCTAGAGATACGTATGAACTGACTCCAGCTGCAAGAGCGCTGGCTGCAGATTTTGCGAACAATAAAGGAAAACTACCATGGCCGGTTCGTTCCGGTACGGTGAGTATGCGTTTTGGAAAACACCCGCACCCAATTGTAAAATCGACTATGGTGAACAGTAACGGGGTTCGAATCGATACCGATAAGGGTGGAAAAGCACGTGCGGTTTTTAACGGAACCGTTAGTGAAGTACAGGCGGTAAAAGGAGCGAATAAAGCAGTGATGATACGGCACGGAGATTTTATTACGATTTATAATAACTTGGATGAGGTTTATGTTAAGCGGGGTCAGCAGGTGACTACCGGCCAAGATATAGGAGTAATTGCTACCAGTAAGGCGACAGGAAAGACCACCCTGCATTTCCTGCTTTTCAAGAATACTGAAAAGATGGATCCTGCAGCCTGGATTTACAAGATGTAAGTGCTTGTACGCAACCTTCGGGTAGTTTTTTCATCTCATACATACAAGAGATTATGAAAAACAGTATATTGCTATTACTATCTGTTCTATTGCTCAGTTCCTGCAGTAAAGTGAGAATTGAAAATTGTACCAGGTTACAGGTGAAAGGAAAAGTAGTAAGTGATGCTGCTGTTGATGATGTGGATATTTCTGTTAGAGCGGGAGATTATTCCGATATGTCGAGTGTTCCGGGTAATGCCGGTTTATTAGGTGAAGGTAAAACAGATGAGAATGGTAATTTCGACTTTACTTCCCTTCTTGCCTCAGATCGTATGGTTGTGATTGAGATTAATGAGAGTTTATCAGATTCTAATGAACTTTCTTCGGCAATTTTCTTTAATGACCAAGAGCAAAAAGAGCTATACAATCTTGGAGAGGTTAACCTGCCTAAACGGATTCAATTTAATCTCTCTGTAGAAAATACTTCTGGCACCAGTGATACTTTAATTTATAATTTCTCCTTTCAGGGAGCGCGTAAATTCTACATTTGGGAAGGTAGCGATTATGTGGAGTATGACGAGGGTTCAAATTATATTTCCATATACCGGCAAATACCTTCTGATACTATTCGGAGACTCCGATTCAACACAAGAGCAAATACCACAATCGAATTCATTTACAACCTAGGTGAAAATCCACAGCAAAAGATCGAAATTCCTGTAAATTCTGACAATACGAGCTATGAATTTGAGTATTAGAATTTTCTTTTTGCTGCTTTTGCTGAATACTAATTCCATGTTAGCACAGGAAGAAGCTGAAAATCCGGAGGAAAGTTCTTATGAATATTCTCCCGGGAATCCGGAATCTGTTTTTTTTGAATTGGAAACTATCTATCCGCTTGCCTTAGGTAATAACGTTTATTCTGAAGCCTATACATATGATCTGGGTTATGGAATAGATTTTAACCTTTTTCTGAAGAAGCAATTTACCTTAGGCGCCCGAATTTCCAGTTTCAGAGGATATGTTCAAGATGTAGAAAAGACCGGTAATTATTCCAAAACTGGATTCATGCTTTTTGGTATTCATGCCGGTTATTATCAGGTTGTAAATAAAGAGTGGTCTTTACATCACAAGATTGGGGTAGGAGCATTGAACTATGTTAATCATGCGCCTGAAGATACATTTAATGATACAGGAACGCAACTTTCAGTTTCCACAGATGTCGCTTATCGTTTTAGTTCCGATTTCGCGCTTTTCGCCAAGCTCAGTTTCCAATACCATTTGATGAATATTCAAACGACGGATGCTTTAGACAGCTATTTTAACAAAGCACCATTTTTGCAATTTGGAATAGGTTTGAGATGGCATCTTCAAAATCCCGGCGGATAATCTTCCTTCAGCATTAATTCTCAAAAAGCGCCTTCAGCTCTGTCGCTTCATTCGGTTTCATTTTGCCTGCAAGGACCAGGCTTAACTGTTTTCTGCGAAGAGCAGCGGCGTAACGCTCTTTTTCAATATCTGTTTCTGGTTCTAAAGGTGGGATCTGAACCGGTGTACCGGTTTCATCTACCGCAACAAAAGTATAGATAGCTTCATTTGCTTTGGTTCTGCGGCCACTTTCCCTGTCTTCTACCCAGACATCAAGGAAAATCTCCATAGATGATTTGAAAGCTCTGGAAACGGCTGCCTCAACGGTTACAACGCTACCCAAGGGAACGGCTTTATTAAACGCAACATGATTTACCGATGCGGTAACTACGATTCGCCTGCTGTGTCTCCTGGCCGCAATACTCGCTGCTCGATCCATTCGGGCAAGCAATTCGCCTCCAAAAAGATTGTTTAGAGGGTTAGTTTCGCTTGGTAATACCAGGTCAGTAAGCGTAGTACGAGATTCCCGGGGTGATTTAGGCTCCATAAAAATTTTTTTGCAAAAATAGGATGCTTCCGGGCAAAAGCAACTTAAAGAAGTATTAAAGTTCCTGAACCAGTAACCATGCGCCTTCGTTAGATTTTTTCACTTTATAAAGCTCGTTTATTGCATCTCGGCGTGTTTCGTGACTGGAATAAACGACCTGGTGTAAACCGTATTTGTTTTCACCGATATATCTCGCTTTAAAACCTTCTTTGCGCAATTCCTCCACTTTTTTCTCGGCATTTTCTTTTACTCTAAATGCGCCGGCAACCACATGAAAATCTCCTGCTTGCTTTTCAATTTCAAAGGTTACGGCAGGAAGCGGATTGTCAATAACAAAAGTTGCTTGTTGTATTTGTTCCTGAAGCTGACTTTCAGCTTTTTGCTGTTCAGCGATATTGTGTTCAGAAACCTGGTTGCTATAAAAATTCAAACCTGCGAAGGCAGAAAGACCTATGGCGATCACTCCAACAGCGGCATATTTCCAGACAGCTGTTCTTCTTCGATTAGGTGTGAACAGAATAGGAGCTTTTTCTTCAAGCTCTTCCACCTGTTCTCTGTATACTTCACGATTGATCTTTCCGGCATTGAATGAAGAAAGACCAAAAGACTGAGTAAGAAAGTTTATTTCGCTAAGCGGTTCAAATTGTAGTTTGTCCTCTTTATCCAAAAAGAATTTCCCAATTCTATTCAATTCAACATGACTGTCTTTTTGCAGAGAGTTTTCCAACTCATAAACAAACTCACGAATCATATTATTGGCGGTATTGTAAGACACCTCCTGAACTTCAGAAATATAATTTGCCAGCAACCCATCATTTTTGATGAGTTGCCTATTGAAGGAGATCACTTTTTTAGGAGGAAAAAATTCATTTTTTTCTTCATCTAAATAAGCCGAATGCTTTTGTGTTAAAAATGCTCCGAATCCCGGAAGCACCACGCATTCGTATCTATATAAAAGATCCTGGATGTAGTTAGTAATATTCATTGGTGGCAAAAATAGAAGATTTGGCATTTTGTTAAAGTTACCCAAAGAATTTTTATTAACAAATCTTTTTTTGAGTATTTTTAATCACTTATGCACAGGGAGTTATGACGTCAGAAGATTTGCTCTACACATTAGCTTTGATCCGTATTCCCAACCTGGGGGATACCACAGCTAAAAAATTGATTCGCCATTGCGGAAGTGCCAAACAGGCAATTAGCGAAAAACAATCTAATTTGATGAAGATCGATGGAGTTGGGAGAATTAGGATAAAAGAGTTGCATAATCCCGCTCACCTGAAAGCTGAGGAAAATGAGATGAAGTTCATTGAAAAGAATGCTATTTCAACTCAATATTACAAAGAAGAGACCTATCCTGAAAAGCTGAAACATTGTATCGATGCACCTGTCTTATTATTTTCTAAGGGAACGATCGATCTCAATCGCAAAAAGATTATCAGTATCGTGGGAACTAGGCAGGTTACGGCTCATGGAATGGAATTTTGTCAGAAATTAATCGAAGATCTTTCAGTTTTTGACCCGGTGATCATTTCTGGATTTGCTTATGGTGTGGATATAAGTGCGCATAAGGCTGCCTTTAAAAATCAATTGCAAACCGTTGCCTGTCTGGCACATGGGTTAAATCAGATGTATCCTAAAGTGCATCAGAAATATTCCGAACAAATGAAAGAAAATGGCGGATTCCTTACCGATTTCTGGAGTACAGATAAATTTGATAGAAATAATTTTTTAAAAAGAAACCGAATCATAGCAGGACTTTCAGAAGCAACAATCGTAATTGAAAGTGCCGAAAAAGGTGGTTCTTTAGTCACAGCAGACATTGCAAATTCTTATAATCGAGATGTATTTGCGGTTCCCGGAAGATCTACTGATAAATTTAGCGCAGGCTGTAATAACCTAATTAAAACTCAGCAGGCACACATGCTTACTTCTGCGGCAGACCTGGTTTATATTCTAAATTGGAAAACCGAAGATTCAACCATTCAAAAGTCAGTTCAAAAGCAATTGTTTATTGACCTGAACGAAGAGGAACAGTCTCTATATAATTTTTTGAAGAATTCCGGTAAAAGCGAATTGGACCAGATAGCCCTGAATTGCCAGTTTCCAACCTTTAAGGCTGCCTCTGTCCTGCTCAATATGGAGCTTAAAGGTGCAGTAAGACCATTGCCTGGAAAACTATTTGAAGCGGTTTAGTATCCTACTTTTCCGCGTACTTTTTTCAATACCTCGTTGGCAACAGCTCTGGCTTTTTCAGCACCGATTGCCAAAGCACTGTCAACCTCTTCCAGGTGATTGATATAGTAATCGTATTTCTCTCTGATCTCTTTAAAATCATCTCTTATGAGCTCGAATAAAGCTTGTTTCGCATGGCCATATCCAAAACCACCGGCTTCATAATTCTTACGCATTTCGGCTACCTGCTCTTCGTTGCCAAGCAGTTTGTATAATGCAAAAACATTACAGGTTTCAGGATCTTTAGGTTCTTCCAGCGGTGTACTATCTGTCTGAATCCCCATAATTTGCTTTCTCAGTTTTTTATCAGTCTGAAAAAGATTGATGATGTTCTCTTTAGATTTACTCATTTTCGCACCATCAGTTCCGGGAACATACATCGTGTTTTCTTCCACTTTTCCTTCAGGAATTACAAAAACTTCTCCCATTTTAGCATGAAAGCGATTGGCCACATCCCGCGTCATTTCAATATGCTGCAACTGGTCTTTCCCCACGGGAACAATTTCCGCGTCATAAAGCAAAATATCGGCCGCCATCAGCATAGGGTAGGAAAATAGTCCGCTGTTTACATCCTCCAGTCTGTCGGCTTTATCTTTGAAAGAATGTGCCAGAGTGAGTCGCTGATAGGGAAAAAAGCAGCTGAGGTACCAGGTTAATTCTGTCACCTGCGGAATATCGCTTTGGCGATAAAAAACACTACGATTAATATCCAGCCCACATGCCAGCCAGGTTGCTGCAACAGAATAGGTATTTTGCCTAAGAGTTTCGGCATCTTTGATCTGCGTTAGAGAGTGCAGATCAGCAATGAAGATGAAACTATCATTTTGTGGGTCGTTTGCCATTTTTACTGCTGGAAGAATGGCTCCCAATAAATTACCTAAATGTGGAGTGCCTGTGCTTTGTACGCCGGTAAGTATTCTGGACATTTACTTTCTCTAATTTTTTGGCAAAGGTAAATTTTTTATGGCATACAATAGTTCCATTTTAGTACTTTTGAGGAATGCGCATCATTAAAGCACTGGCAATTTTATTGTGGAGGATCTGGTTTTATATTCTACTGGTAATTCCAATCATTATTATGTTGCCGGTACTGCTTATTTTCACTTCTTCGGAAAAATTTTATCCGCAATTCTTTGTATGTGCGAGGGCCTGGGCAAAATTCATATTATTCGGAATGGGTTTTCGAACCAAAGTGCTGGCAGACCAGTTGCCGGAAAAAAATAAAAGTTACATGCTGGTTGCCAATCATACCTCGATGGTAGATATCATGTTAATGCTAAGCGTTATCAAACAGCCATTTGTCTTTCTGGGAAAAAGAGAACTGGTCAAAATTCCGGTTTTTGGATTTTTCTATCGCAGAACCTGTATTCTGGTAGATCGAAGCAATCAAAGAAGCCGGCAGGATGCCTTTAATGAAGCTCAGCGTAGACTGAAACAGCAAAATAGTGTTTGCATTTTTCCGGAAGGCGGGGTTCCAGATGATCAATGCATCATTTTAGATGAGTTCAAAGATGGTGCCTTCAGGTTGGCAATAGATCACCAAATTCCTATTATTCCAATTACTTTTCACGACACCAAAAAGCGTTTTTCCTATAAATTCTTTTCTGGAAGCCCGGGGAAACTAAGAGTGAGGATCCATGAATTCATCAGCACAAAAAACATGGAAATCAACGACCGCCGAAAGTTGAAAGACATAACAAGGAATACGATTTTGCAAGAACTGGAAAATCCTTCTTTACATTAGAATTTGATCTTCAGGCCTGAATAGATTCCGAAGTTGGTAGGCTGAACATTATTCACGTTTGAAAATGTATTGAACTGGTATTTGAAAACCGGTTCTACCCCAACACTAAATTGATCATTCAGTTCATAATCCAGGCCAACCCCAAGGTTTGTACTAAAGCTCGTTTTATTGATATTGTTGGCCTCGCCAATTTCGGTTGAAGCATTTTCAGTAACTAAGTTCACGCGATTTTCATCCAGAAATAGACCGCTTGCGCCACCAATAAGATTCAAATTGAAACGTGTATTTATCAAAGCGTATTCGATCTCAACTGGCACTTCGATAAATCCAAATTCCTGCTGAATTTCCCCCGGATCGACTATTGGTAAAATAGCATTGCTAAGGCTAAAACTGCTTCCATTATTTGACCCGAATGAAGATCCTTCGCTAGGAGAGGGAGCGTTGATCCTGTCAAAATTTCCATTCACATTGGGTGGCGAAATATTTTCTATTTGATTGACCAGTGCCATCGGTGAAGAAGCAACTCCCTGGATGTTATTATTAACACTCATTTTACTCACACCAGTCCTGATCTTGATCTTATCACTTAGCTGGTAAGCTACTTTCATACCAACCGCGAGGGTTACTTCTGAGCTATTGGAATTATTTGCAAACTGGTTAGAAAGCTCACTTCCAGAACCAATATTTTTATAAAAAAGCGGTGCAGCAAAAGTGGAAATCTGAAATTTCTTTTTGACAGCTTCCGAAAGATCGTTTTCCTCGGAATTTTCGGAATTTTCAGCCAATGCCGTTTCTTCCTTAAGAATATCGGTTTTTGCTGAATCAATTTCAGACTGCCTATTTTCTTCTTCAGAATTTTCAGCAAGAATGCCAGATTGATCTACCGGGTTAGACTCCGGCATTTCGCTGATTTTCTCCTTTTCATTAGTTTTTACAGAAGCAGGATTTTCTGAAGCGATCCTGGAATCACTCTTATTTTTATTTTTCGAGGCAGAAGCATCATCAGTCGAGCTAATACCTTTTGTTGAATTGTTTTTTACGTTACTTTCCTTCTTGCCGGAATCGGCTTTTGAAGTGGGATTGTTAGCGGAGTTTTGAGTATTGGCAGCTACGGCTGTTGTAGTAGTTGTTTTATTAGAATTACTGTCAGATTTGGAATCCTGTGAATCCTTTGCAGAATGGTCTGTCGCCAGGGATCCACCGGCCTGATTGTTCGTATTTGATTGATTGCTATATTGATCTTTCGAAGAATCAGCAGCATTGGAATTTTCCTGCTGGTCTGCAATTTTCGTGGTTTCGGAATTGTTATCTGAAGCATTAGTGTTCTGATTATCGGTTTCCGGATTATCAAAAACAACTTCAGGATCATTTGAAAATAGTTGCCCATGATTATTAAATAATACCACAGCCAAAATAACCGCGAGTACTGCTGCAATACTTCCAAGTGTCATCCATAAAGGAATGACTTTGCTTTTAGGAGGCGCAGATTTTTTATCCAATTCTGCCGAAATCTTATCCCACATGTCAGCCTTGGGACTTTTTTCGAAATCCTTAAACTTCTCTTGGAATAAACGGTCTATGTTCTTCTTTTCCTTCATAGCGAATTAGCCGAATTTAAGCTTTCCTGCTGACTTTCAATTTTTTCTTTTAAAGCCAGTCTTGCTCTAGCCAAGTTTGATTTCGAAGTTCCTTCTGAAATTTGAAGCATCTCCGATATTTCTTTGTGCGAGTAACCATCTAGAACGTATAGACTAAAAACCTGTCGGTATCTATCTGGCAGCCCCTGCACACACTCAAGAAGAAAATCTAAGGTTGGCTCCCCATCTGTATCCACCTCAATATTTTCATCTTTTAGCAATTCTTCGTTTGTGAGTCCGTAGACTTTTTGTTTTCGGTGTTTTTGAAGGGCTGTATTGATCACGATTCTTTTCATCCATCCTTCAAAGGAACCTGTGTCCTTGTATTGCGATATTTTCGCAAATATGGTGAGAAACCCATCCTGTAAATTATCCTGTGCTTCAGCATAATCACTCGAATACTTAAGGCAAAGTCCAAACAGCTTTGCCGAATAAATTCGGTAAAGCTGTTCTTGTGCCTTTCGATCCTGATTTTTGCACAGATGAATGAGTTTCTCTAAACTCATTAAGAATTTTTATTAATTAGTTTGTGTGTTCACTTCTTTAACCGAAACAGTATAGGTATCAAAAACTGGTTCATCGTTAGAATCCTGACCGGTATACGCATAAAACGTATAAACATCTCCATCTTCTGCATTGGTTACGATTTCAAAATCTCTGATAGTCGATTCTTTTTCCAAAGCGGCCTCACTTGAACAATCAGTTCTATTAGATTCATAAGCAGTTGAAGCATAAATATAAAAATCATTGGTAGAACCGTCTCTTCCGCCTTGAAAACCTTGGAATGCATGGCAGGTAGAAGGTAACGTATAACTCACCTTTAGATCATATGATTTTCCTGCTTCAAAAAATTCAGGAACTTCAATGTTGCTTATCGGAGCAAATTCATAAGCTATACTGGATCCATCATCATCAACAGAACAGCTTGTTAGGGATAATCCCAAAATCATAAAAATTAGAAATAATCTTTTCATCTCTTTCATCAAAATTAAATAGGGTTCTTTTCCCAATAGATGCAGATGCGATGAAAAGGTTGCGTAGCAACCAAAAAAAATCCCCATGAAGGGGATTTTAAAGTTTATTCCTTAGCGATCTTTATGGCATCCTTGATTTTGACCTCAAGTTCCTCCATTAGATCTGGATTGTCTTTTAATAAAGTTTTTACGGCATCACGACCCTGTCCTAGTTTTGTGTCTTCATAGCTGAACCAGGAACCACTTTTTTTCACGATCTCATAATCGACGCCTATATCGATGACCTCTCCAATTTTCGATACACCTTCGCCATACATGATATCAAATTCTGCAGTTTTGAAAGGTGGAGCTACCTTATTCTTAACTACTTTCACCCGTGTTTTGTTACCGGTAACATTGTTAGCACTATCCTTTATTTGAGTAGATCTTCTAATGTCCAATCTTACCGAAGCGTAGAATTTCAACGCATTACCACCGGTAGTGGTCTCCGGGTTTCCAAACATAACACCAATCTTCTCACGAAGCTGGTTAATGAATATCACGGTACAATTTGTTTTACTAATAGAAGAAGTCAGTTTTCTAAGAGCCTGCGACATCAACCGGGCATGTAGACCCATCTTTGAATCTCCCATTTCCCCTTCGATCTCACTCTTTGGCGTAAGAGCTGCAACCGAGTCGATTACTATTATATCGATCGCTCCAGAACGGATCAGATTATCAGCGATTTCCAGTGCCTGCTCCCCGTTGTCTGGTTGGGAAATGATCAGGTTGTCAATATCGACATCTAGTTTTTCAGCATAAAAACGGTCAAATGCATGTTCCGCGTCAATAAAAGCGGCAATACCACCTTTTTTCTGAGCTTCGGCTATAGCGTGAAGCGTTAGGGTTGTTTTACCTGAAGATTCCGGACCGTATATTTCGATCACTCTTCCTCTTGGGTATCCGCCAACTCCCAAAGCCAGATCAAGGCCTAATGAACCGGTTGATATCGCGTCAACATCGGCCACAGCCTGATCACTCATTTTCATTACGGTACCTTTACCGTAAGTCTTGTCCATTTTATCAAGGGTAAGCTTTAAAGCCTTTAATTTTGCTTCTTTCTCTTTATCGTTGCTCATATCGGAATTTAAATTGAAATCTAATTAAGGACTGCTAAAATACTATAACTTTTTCTTCATCACAATAATATATCAGGCTGCTTTTGAACAATTTATGAAAGTATTCCTGTTTCTTAATTCCGGGTGGAATTTTTAAATTTAGGTATTGATTATCAGGTTGTTTCGGCTTTCAAATTTGGTTTTAATTTTACAGGTATTAAGACTATATTTGCCAAAATTTTTCTTTAACACTTAAATATTAGTATAGCATGCAACTGTACAATAAATTAAGCGCTAAAGAGAGAGAAGCGCTATTGGAAGAAGCCGGAGAAGACAGGCTTACGCTCTCTTTCTATGCCTACGCAAAAATTGGTAATCCAGACCTTTTCAGAAATCATTTATTCCTGGCTTGGGATCAGATGGAAGTTCTGGGAAGAATTTATGTGGCTCATGAAGGTATTAACGCCCAACTTTCTGTTCCTGCGACAAGATTTAACGAATTCAAAGCTTTCATAGACGGAATTTATTTTCTGGAAGGCTGCCGCTTGAACATTGCGATTGAACATGATCTTAAATCATTTTTAAAACTGAAAGTAAAGGTTCGGGATAAGATCGTTGCAGATGGTCTCAACGATGAAACTTTTGATGTGACCGACAAAGGGATTCATGTAGATGCGGAGAAGTTCAACGAATTGATTCAGGACCCAAACACCGTACTGGTGGATATGCGTAATCACTACGAGAGTGAGATCGGGCATTTTAGAGGAGCAGTAACTCCAGATGTAGATACATTTAGAGACTCCCTTCCAATTATTGAAGAAGACTTAAAAGAGCACAAAGAAGATAAGAATCTGGTGATGTACTGTACCGGCGGGATTCGTTGTGAAAAAGCGAGTGCCTATTACAAACACCGCGGATTTAAAAATGTGTACCAGCTGGAAGGTGGAATTATTGAATATGCCCGCCAGGTTGAAAAGCAAAAGCTGGATAATCTTTTCATCGGAAAGAATTTCGTGTTTGACCATCGTCGTGCCGAAAAAATTTCAGATGATGTGATTGCACATTGTCATCAATGCGGAAAGCCTTGTGATACCCATGTAAATTGTGCGAACGAGGCATGTCACCTGTTATTTATTCAGTGTGAGGAATGTGCTGAGAAGATGAACAATTGCTGCAGTGATGAATGTAAGGAAATCACCGCTTTGCCATATGAAGAGCAAAAAGCACTTCGCCGTGGGAAGCATAACAGCAACAAGATTTTCAAGAAAGGAAGATCAGAAGTTCTGAAATTCAAGCACTAGGGTTTTCTTCAATGGCGTTGCCAATTAATATTGGTATATTTACGTTCGAAAATGTTTATGAACCCGCGAAAGCGTTGGTAAAACTGAGTCTTCGGTTAATCTTCAGCTTTCTCAACATATATAACTTATGGCTTGTAGCACATGCTCGACCGGCAAAGACGGTCAGCCTAAAGGATGTAAGAACAACGGTACCTGCGGTACTGATGGTTGTAACAAATTGACTGTTTTTGACTGGCTTTCCAACATGTCCCTTCCGGGAGGTGTGGAGCCTTTCGATATTGTAGAAATCCGTTTTAAGAATGGACGAAAGCATTTCTTTAAAAATTCCGAAAATCTTAGTCTGAGTATTGGTGATGTGGTTGCCGTGGAGGCGAGCCCGGGCCATGATGTAGGCGTAATAAGCCTTACCGGTGAATTGGTAAAGGTGCAGATGAAAAAGAAAAAGGAAAATCCTGATTCTCCTGAAATTCTGAAAATCTACCGTAAAGCTTCTCAAAAAGATATTGATATCTGGCAGGAATGCAGAGGTAGGGAAGAGAAGATCAAACAACGATCCAGGCAGATTGCCATTAGGCTAAAACTGCAGATGAAGATCAGTGATGTGGAATTCCAGGGAGACGGCTCAAAAGCAACTTTCTACTACACGGCAGATGATCGAGTTGATTTTAGACAGCTGATCAAG
Organism: Flavobacteriaceae bacterium; assembly: GCA_964220295.1. Lineage (GTDB taxonomy): Bacteria > Bacteroidota > Bacteroidia > Flavobacteriales > Flavobacteriaceae > Christiangramia. The sequence continues at coordinate 53,402 of CAXPUM010000051.1, forward strand.
GAATTTGCGCGAGAATTCAGTACGCGTATTGAAATGAGGCAAATTGGTCTTAGACAGGAAGCGGCAAGACTTGGTGGGATTGGTTCCTGCGGAAGAGAATTGTGCTGCTCAACCTGGCTGACCGATTTCAGATCTGTAAGTACTTCGGCAGCGAGGTACCAGCAATTATCACTTAATCCTCAGAAACTTGCGGGGCAGTGTGGTAAATTGAAATGCTGTCTCAATTACGAATTAGATACTTATCTGGAAGCATTAAAATCTTTTCCAAAATCTGACGTTAAACTAAAAACGAAGAAAGGTATCGGAGTTTGCCAGAAAGTGGATATTTTCAAAAATATGCTCTGGTATGCTTACGAGGGTGAGTGGATGAACTGGCATAAATTAACTCCGGAGCAGGCCAATAAAATTATCGAAAAGAATAAAAAAGGAGAGAGCGTAGGCAGTCTGGAAGAATACGAAGTTGAGCTGCAGCTGGAAGATGAAAATAAGCCAGATTTCAATAATGTGGTAGGACAGGATAGTCTTACCAGGTTTGATAAGCCTAAAAATAAAAGGCGTAAGAATAACAATAACAAAAAAAGAAAGAAAAGAAGAGGAAATACCTCAAGATCGAAGAATGCATAAAGGCTTGAATTTAGCAATACTCGGTTTATTTCTCATTTTTCTGGTTTCCTGCGATGAGAAAAGAGTGTATGATGAATACGAATCTGTAAAAGATTGGCACCGGGATTCTCTGGTTTCCTTCCAGGTGAAAAATATAGATACCACGGAGGTTTATGACCTCTTTATCAATATTCGCAATGATAACCAGTACCAGTACAGCAATCTTTTTCTCATTACAGAAATGCATTTTCCACAAGGCAAGGTCATAAGTGACACCTTAGAATATGAAATGTCAAAGCCAGATGGGGAATGGTTAGGAGCAGGTTTTGGTGATATAAAAGAAAGCAAACTCTGGTATAAACAAAATGTTCGATTTGATGAAGCAGGAGATTATAAAGTCGATATCCAGCAGGCAATGAGAAAGAATGGTGAAGTGAACGGGATTGAGAACCTGGAGGGGATTACCGATGTTGGATTCAGAATTGAAAAAGCTACTACTAATAATTAAAGCATGGCCGCTACTAAAAAGAAAAAAACAAAAGTTGTTCAGAGCAACAGGAAATATATCATAGGTTTCTGGACACTTTTCGGGATCGCCGTTCTCGTAGGTATTTTTATTTTTCTGCTTGCCGGATGGGGAGCGTTTGGGAAAATGCCAACTTTTGAAGAGCTCGAAAATCCGGAGACCAATCTGGCAACCGAGATCCTTTCGGCAGATGGAGAAACCATTGGTAAATATTACAGCGAAAACCGAACTCCGATCAAATATGAAGATCTTCCGGAGCATTTAGTGCAGGCGCTTGTGGCAACCGAAGATGAACGTTTTTACAAACATGCGGGAATCGATGCTCGGGGAACCATTCGTGCTGCGGTTTTCTTAGGTCAGCGTGGGGGTGCGAGTACCATCACTCAACAGCTTGCTAAGCAGCTTTTTACACAGAACGTTTCAGATAGTTTTGTAGAGCGGGTTTTTCAGAAGGTAAAAGAGTGGGTGATCGCCACAAGATTAGAGAGACAGTACACTAAAGAAGAAATCATTACGATGTATTTCAACAAGTATGATTTCGTGTATCAGGCCGTTGGAATTCGTTCTGCCGCTAAAATTTATTTTGATAAAGAAGCAAAGGACCTGAATATTCAGGAAGCCGCCGTATTGGTGGGAATGCTGAAAAATGCAGCCCTTTACAACCCGATTCGCCGACCAGAAATGGTGAAAGATCGTCGTAACGTCGTGCTGGAACAAATGGCTCGAAACGGATATATTTCCGAAACTGAAATGGATTCGTTGAAGAAACTGCCGATGAAGATCGATTTCACTCCGGAAGGTCACGATGAGGGAATGGCGACCTATTTCAGGGCTTATTTGCAGGGGTTTATGAAAGACTGGATTGAGAAAAATCCGAAGCCAGACGGTTCAAAATACAGCCTGTATCGTGACGGTTTGATGATCTATACCACGATCGATTCTAAAATGCAGGCGTATGCGGAAGATGCAGTGCACAAGCATATAGCTCATCTTCAAAAGGAATTTGACCGTCAGAATAAAAGCAATCCAACAGCGCCTTTCAGGGATATCGATAAAACCGAAGAAGAATCTTTGATCAAACAGGCCATGCGCCGTTCAGATCGCTGGTATTCCTTGAAAGCAGAAGGAAAATCAGAAGAAGCTATTCTCGCTTCTTTTGAAAAGCCGCGTGAAATGAAGATTTTCAGCTGGAAAGGTGATATTGATACTACCATGACACCGCGAGATTCCATTAAATATTATAAAGCCTTTTTGCAGGCTGGGATGATGTCAATGGTTCCGCAGACCGGGGAAGTAAAAGCCTGGGTTGGTGGTACCAATTTCAAGCACTTTAAGTACGATCATGTGAAGCAGGGTAAACGCCAGGTAGGTTCAACTTTCAAGCCTTTTGTTTATGCAACGGCGATTGATCAGCTTAAATTTTCGCCCTGTGATACGTTACCAAAAAGCCGCTTTACGATTGAAGCCGGCAAATATGGAAACATGAAAGACTGGACACCTCAGAATGCCGGAAATAAGGATTACACCGGAATGGTCACCTTAAAACAGGCGCTGGCACAATCTATCAATACGGTTACCGCCAGGCTTATGGATAAAACCGGGCCACAACCGGTGATTAATCTGGCAGAAAAACTGGGTATTGATGTGACCAACATCCCGGCAGTTCCTTCGATTGCTCTGGGAGTAGCTGATATCAGTTTGTACGAAATGGTTTCGGCCTTCAGTACTTTCGCGAACCAGGGAGTTTATATAAAACCGGTGATCATTAATAGAATTGAAGATAAAAACGGAACTATTCTTTACCAGAATACTCCTCAAACCAAGGATGTTTTAAGCAAAGAGGCCGCGTATGTCACAGTTAATTTATTGGAAGGGGTAACGCAATCTGGTTCCGGTGTGCGTCTTCGAGGAACTTACGCCAAAGGTAGGATCGACTATGAACGTGCAGTTACCGGTTATCCTTACGATTTCAAAAATCCAATTGCTGGAAAAACCGGAACTACCCAGAATCAGAGTGACGGCTGGTTCATTGGGATGGTTCCCAATCTGGCTACCGGTGTTTGGGTTGGAGGAGAAGACCGTTCGGTACACTTCCCAACCGTAACCTATGGCCAGGGAGCAACTATGGCATTGCCAATTTGGGGAATGTATATGAAAGATGTATATGCAGATGAGGATCTGAAAATTTCTAAAGAAGGTTTTGAAAGACCAGATAACCTCAGCATCGAGATAGATTGTTCTAACTACGGAAAATCACAAGAATCGCAATCTGAAGTTCCGGATGAGTTAGATTTTTAAAGATTATCTTAAATTTTCATTTTTTCCTGAATAAAATTCAATTTCCGTAGCTCGTCAAATTGCGGCTGCTTCCTAATTTTCGTATTTTCGGATAAAAATCTGAAAGAATGATCACGAAAACAGTTGAAAATGTTCAGGAGGCACTTCATGGTGTGAAAGACGGTATGACCTTCATGCTCGGTGGTTTCGGATTATGCGGAATTCCAGAGAATTCCATTTCCGAATTAAAGCGGCTGAATATTAAAAATCTTACCTGTATCTCAAATAACGCCGGAGTTGACGATTTCGGTCTCGGACTTTTACTTCATAAAAAACAAATCGATAAAATGGTTTCTTCTTACGTGGGAGAAAATGCCATTTTCGAGAAGCAAATGCTTAGTGGGGAACTGGAAGTGGAGCTTATTCCGCAGGGCACACTGGCAGCACGATGCCAGGCAGCTCAGCAGGGTTTCCCGGCAATTTATACTCCGGCGGGCTATGGAACCGAAGTGGCGATGAATAAAGAAACTCGGGAATTTGATGGCAAAATGTATGTTCTGGAGGAAGCTTTTAAAGCTGATTTTGCCTTTGTGAAAGCCTGGAAAGGTGATAAAGCCGGAAATTTGATTTTTAAGGGAACAGCCAGGAATTTTAATCCGGTGATGTGTGGCGCTGCCAAGATCACGGTCGCTGAGGTGGAAGAGCTGGTAGAAACAGGCGAACTGGACCCAAATCAAATTCACATTCCGGGAATATTTGTACAGCGAATATTCCAGGGTGAGAATTATGAAAAACGAATTGAACAACGAACTGTAAGACAAAAAGCATAAAATGGCACTAGATAAAAACGGAATCGCGCAACGAATTGCCAAAGAAGTTCAGGATGGCTATTATGTGAACCTGGGAATTGGTATTCCAACTTTGGTAGCCAATTTTGTTCGGGATGATATAGAAGTGGAATTTCAGAGTGAAAATGGAATTTTGGGAATGGGTCCATTTCCTGTAGATGGAGAAGAAGATGCAGACCTGATCAATGCCGGTAAACAAACTATTACTGCACGCCCGGGAGCCAGCTTTTTTGATTCTGCCATCAGCTTCGGAATGATTCGCGGAAAACATGTAGATCTTACCATTCTAGGAGCGATGGAAGTAGCGGAGAACGGGGATATTGCCAACTGGAAAATACCTGGAAAGATGGTGAAAGGTATGGGTGGAGCGATGGATCTGGTTGCTTCCGCAGAAAATATTATCGTTGCGATGATGCACACGAATAAGGCGGGAGATTCAAAATTGCTGAAAAAGTGTTCACTTCCTTTAACGGGCGTTGGTTGTGTGACTAAAATCGTGACCAATCTTGCGGTTCTGGAAGTGACTGATCAAGGTTTTAAACTAATTGAAAGGGCTCCCGGAGTAAGTGTGGAAGAAATAGAAAAAGCCACCGAAGGAACTCTAATTATTGAAGGAGAAATTCCAGAAATGGCCCTCTAATATATAAGGTCTTAGTTATTTTACATGAAAGCATGGCTGTCGTGAAAACCGGCAATCATGCTTCTTTGGTTTTAAAAACTAATTATCTTTTTTGTTAAAAGAGGTCACAATTTCCAATTTTAAGTCTTAATATTTTATTAAGGTTGCTATTCTTCCTAATTTTAAGCTGATCTATTAACCTAAATCTTAAAAAGTGAAGAAAAACCTACTCTTCAACTCCGCATTATATGTGGGGTTATCCTTATTTGCGCTTAATTCTTACGCGCAAGAATCAGACAAAGACGTCAAAAAACGGATCAACGATGAAAAAGGGAAACCTACGTTGATTGTGTTTAAAGACGATGCTAAAACTAATGCGAATCAACATAGTAAATTATTTCGGGAGCAGCTTGAACTCAATGATCATTCAAAATTTACGATGGTCAAATCTGAGGCCGACAATGCCGGTTTCCGTCATGATAAATACCAGATGTTTTATGACGGTTTAAAGGTTGAATTTGCAACCTATACCATTCATTCTAAAGGAAACCAGCTGCAATCCATGAGCGGTGAGTACTACCGTATCAAGGATGTGGATGTGAATGCCGGTATTCCAAAAGAAGTTGCTTTCCGTAACGCCCTCAGAAAGATTGGCGCTAAATCTTATTTATGGGAAGATCCTAAAAGTGCGGCGCAAATTGGTTACGAAAAACCGGAAGGAGAATTAGTGTTATTGCCCACGCTGAAATCAGAACAATCTGAAGGTAAAAACTCCAAAGAAGAAATTCGCCTTGCCTGGAAATTTGATATTTACGCTACCAATCCCGTCAGTAGAGGAAATCTTTATGTAGACGCTCAGAATGGCCAAATTTTGCTTTACGATGCCATCATCAAGCATGTTGGGGAGAATAGTCATTCAGGAAAAAGTTGTTCTGAAGCACTAAAGAAAACCTCTCCAGCTGCACTGGCTACCGGTACTGCTGCAACACGTTACAGTGGCTCCCGCAACATCCAGACAGCCATTAGCGGTTCTTCTTATATTCTTTCAGATAACACCCGCGGGAATGGTATACAAACCTATGATCTGAATACCAGCACCAATTACAATAGCGCGGTGAACTTTACTGATAATGATAATAATTGGACGGCGGCAGAATTTAATAATTCAGCTAAAGACAATGGTGCTTTAGATGCACATTGGGGAGCTGAAAAAACCTACGATTACTGGTCGTCTGTTCATGGTAGAAACAGTTTCGATAATCAGGGAGCAAAGATCAAGAGTTATGTTCATTTTGATACGGCTTATGATAATGCTTACTGGAACGGTAGTGTCATGACTTATGGTGACGGAAGTGGAACTTATTTTGATATTTTAACTTCCATAGATGTAGCAGCCCATGAAATTGGCCATGCGGTATGTACTTATACCGCCGATCTTGCTTATCAGAAAGAATCGGGTGCAATGAATGAAGGATTTTCAGATATCTGGGGTGCGTGTATTGAATATTACGCGGCTCCTTCTAAATCAACCTGGTTGATCGGTGAAGATATTGAAAGAAGATCTGGCCACGCAGCTTTGAGATCAATGAGCGATCCTAAGTCTGAAGGTCAGCCAGACACTTATGGAGGAACATATTGGAAAAATGCCAATTGTACTCCGACTGATGCCAATGACTACTGCGGTGTGCATACCAACAGTGGTGTTTTAAACCATTGGTTCTATATTCTCTCTGTCGGTAAGAATGGTACGAACGATATTGGAAATTCTTACAACGTGAGCGGGATCGGTATCGATAAAGCAGCAGCGATCGCTTATAGATTGGAAAGCGTTTATCTTTCGGCTAACTCCACTTTTGCAAATGCCAGGACTTATGGTATCCAGAGTGCGATCGATCTATATGGTGCTGGATCTTCAGAAGAAATTGCAGTAACAAATGCATTCTACGCGGTAGGAGTTGGTTCAGAATATGGCCAAATTAGTTACTGTGCTTCAAAAGGGAACAGTGTTGCAGACGAATATATAGGAAGAGTACAACTTGCCTCCATAGATAACAGTTCCTCTGCTTCTGGTGGATATGCCGATTTTACAGGTGTTTCTACAGATCTTTCAAAAGGAGCTACGAATACGATCACCATTACTCCAACCTGGACTGGAACAACTTACAGCGAAGGTTACGCGGTTTGGATAGATTTTAATCAGAATGGTGATTTTGGTGATGCAGGAGAATTAGTCTGGAGCAAAGCTGCTTCAAAGACCAGCCCTGTTTCCGGTTCTTTTACCGTTCCAACTTCTGCGAAAGATGGTGAAACGCGAATGAGAGTTTCGATGAAATACAATGGAATTCCTACTCAGTGTGAAACTTTTTCTTATGGTGAAGTTGAAGATTATACTGTGAATATCAAATTTGGTTCGGCTGATACCCAGGCGCCTTCCGCTCCATCCAATTTAACAGCTTCCGGAACAACTCAAAACAGTACTTCTCTTTCCTGGAATGCTTCTACAGATAATGTTGGTGTAGCGGGTTATGATATTTACAGAAACGGAAATTACCTGGCATCAACTACTTCTACAAGTTATAACGTAAGTGGACTTTCGGCAAATACCACCTATAGCTTTTATGTAAAAGCCCTGGATGATGCCGATAATGAGTCTGCAAAATCAAATACGATTTCAGTTACCACCGAGAACAGTGCATCTTATTGCAGTTCCCGTGGATCTGATTCCAGCTATGAGTGGATAGACCTGGTGCGTCTTAACGGGTTGAATAAAACTTCGGGAAATGATGGTGGATATAAAGACAATACGGGACTTTCAGCAAATCTTCCGTATGGCTCAAACACCATTTATCTTAGCGCCGGTTTCGCCAGTTCTTCTTATACTGAATACTGGAAAATATGGATTGACTACAATCAGAATGGCGTATTTGAATCGTCTGAAGCAGTGGTAAGCGGATCTTCTTCCAGCAGCTCAACGCTTTCAGCAAGTTTTAGTGTTCCTAGCACTGCCAAAGCAGGAGCTACAAGAATGCGGGTTTCCATGAAGTATAACGCTTCACAAACGGCCTGTGAAACTTTCTCCTATGGGGAGGTAGAAGATTACACAGTCATTGTAGGCCAATCTGCAGCTGCCTTTGCTGGTAACAATACAGCATTAGATGCTCAGCCTATGGGTAACGAAACGAATGTTTTCGATGTACGCTTATTCCCTAATCCGGTTGTTAGTGGAAATCGCCTAAATGTCGGTGCTCCGGAAGACAGAGCTTTGGAGTACAGAATATTCAATAGTGTGGGACTACTAGTTTCTCAGGGAGCTCTGGAAAAGGCTATAGATGTTTCAAGACTGACCCCTGGAACTTATGTGGTTCGATTCAGTGATGGTCAAAAAGAAATAGCTAAGAAGTTTATCAAAAAATAATACTTACTACTTCTGATATTCAAGCCGGATTGCAAAATCCGGCTTTTTTTATTAGCTTGAAGTAAATCATGGAACCATGAACAAGCCAAGAATCGTCGGAATAATTTTAATAATCATAGGAATCGCCGGAAAAATGTCTCTGGGATCGGGAGCTATTCAGTTCCTTCTCGCCATCGTGATCGGGTTTGGAATTGGAATGTTGATTACGGGAAGATTCACAAACGGGAAGCAGGTTCACAATTAAACCTTATTCAATCGCCACAATTTCTGAATCGCTTAAAAGATTTTCCTGCCGGAGCTTCAGAATAACCTGCGCAATAGCTACTACGTCTCTTTCGCAATATTGCAGGATCCTGTCTACATCATTCTCCTTATAATAAACTTCCCAAACCATAGAACCGTCAATATCTCCTTTTGGAGACGGGATTCCTAGTACGTGTGTAAGCAGTTTTAAAGAAGTATAATGCTTAAAATCGCCAAATTTCCATAATTCCAAAGTATCCAAATGAGGTACTTCCCAGGGTTTTTTACCGAAGAGGTTTAGTTTTGCCGGTAATCGCATATTGTGGATAAGCATGCGGCGAGCGATATAGGGAAAATCAAATTCTTTTCCATTATGCGCGCAAAGTAGATGATAAGGCTGGAAAAAATATTCTTCCAGAAGAGCGGTGAAATCTCGTAAAAGCTTCTCTTCTTCACCTTTAAAACTGGTTACCCGAAAGCTCCTGCTACCATTTCTAAAACTGAAAAATCCTACCGAAATGCAAACGATCTTTCCAAATTCGGCCCAGATCCCGGCTCGTTCATAAAACTCTTCAGGAGTAAAATCGTCTTTACGCTGGTAACGAGATTTATCGTCCCAAAGCTGTTGCTTTTCAGGTTCCATTTCCGCATAATCTGAAAATTCAGGAACCGTCTCGATATCGAGAAAAAGGATGTTCTCAAGATTGAGTTTGTGCAGCATTATCAATCATTTTATAGGCCTCATCAATATACATATAAAAGTCTTTGTAATGTTTGTCACCATCACCTTTACGTATAAATTTTTCGCCTAGCCGGGTTATGATCAGGTCATCTTCAGGAATAATGATCACGTATTGTCCCAACACACCGCGCATGTAAAAAATGTCCTTTCCGCGGTAATCGCTCAGCCAGAAACCATAACCATAATAAGGTGCCTCTTTAAATCTTGGTTTGGAGGCAAGATCGATAAATGATGAATCGATCAGTCGTTCTCCTTTCCATTCACCAAAATGCTCAAACAATTTTCCGAATTTGGTAAAATTTCTGGCGTTGCTGGCGATGCAACAATAGGCTTTTTCCATATTGCTTTCCTGGCTGTCTATTTGCCAGAGCCCGTCATCATTCATACCCATAGGTTTCCAGAAACTCTTGCTAAGGTATTCGCTCAGGCTCATCCCGGTAGCTTTAGATATGACCATTCCCAATAATTCTGTATTTCCGCTGAGGTATTTGAAAGCTTCTCCAGGTTGCTCGATAACTTTAAGTTCCAGCACCTGTTCCCGATTATTATCTCCAAAATAAGATCTGGCAGTTGAGGCAAATGGGTTAAAATAATTCTCATTCCAATCCAGGCCTGAGGACATGGAAGCCAGATCAGCCAAAGTTAGCCTTTCATCGAATTGCGGATAAAAATCGGCAACAGGTTGTTGCATATTTTTCAAATACCCTTCCTGGATAGCTTTAAACATCAATGCGGTGACGATGCTTTTAGCCATAGAAAAGGAATTGGTCTTAGACAGTTTGCCATAATCCTGGTAGTATTTTTCAAATAGGATGCTATCATTTTTTATGATGAGAAATGCCGCGGTTCCCAATTCTTTATTGAGACTATCCAGGGTCTTTGTCGCTTTGGTTGTATTGTATTCTTTAAAAAGAGGCCATGGCTGAATTGAATCGCCTTTTTGAATAGTGTGATTTTCGAAATAGGGATGATCGTCTATAAAAGCAGTAGTATGACCTGTGAAATAGACCGTGCCGATTGCTTTGAAAATATAAGAATATCCGAAAGCGTAAAGTAGGAAAGAAACGAAGAGTAGAAAGCCTATGAAAAGCAAAAAGAATCTGGTAAGTTTTTTCAGCATAATTCAGTTTTTAGAACAGGCTTTGCTGCGCCGGTGGATTTTCAAAATCCAATAACCATTTTTTGCGTTGCAGCCCACCTGCATACCCGGTTAAGCTCCCGTCACTTCCAATCACTCTGTGGCATGGAACGATTATCCATAGCGGATTTTTGCCATTTGCCGCAGCGACAGCCCGAATAGCTTTTTCATCACCCATTTTCCGACTCAATTCCAGGTAGCTGGTGGTATGACCATACGGGATTTTGCGAAGTTCGTTCCAGACTTTTTTCTGAAAATCGGTTCCAATAGGATTAAGCTGAAGATCGAAATCGGTTCTTTTTCCTTCAAAATATTCCTGCAGCTGTTTGACAGCAATTTCGAGTTCTGGCGGTACTTCATTAATTTCTAAATCATCTGAAATGGTAACCGAAGACACGCCATTTTCATCACCAGTTATTTCAGCAATGCCCAGAGGAGTTTTAAATTTTGTTTTCGTCACTTTCGCTTTCTTCAACTGGATTTTCTGAACCTTCGATCTTCTGATCTTCTTTTCGCTGTATCAGTCCAAGGCGTTTTGCGCGTCTCTCCCAGCTTTTCCTGGCAAGAACCTGCATATCCTCCACACTGTCGCTTTCATCCATGATTTCAAGTCCTAAAAGCGTTTCAATGATGTCTTCCATCGTCACGATTCCCGTGGTATTACCATACTCATCCACGATCATGGAAATATGCGCACGTTTTTCCACAAAAATGTCGAAGAGTTCAGGGATCGGAGTATTATCCTTAGTGACCAGAATATCACGTTTTATGCTGCTCAATGGCAGCTGGCCTTCATCATCGATCATTTTTTCCAAAACATCATCTTTCAAAATAAATCCGGAAACGTTATTGGATTTGTCTTTATAGACCGGCACTCTCGAAAACTTCAAATTTCGATGTGCTTTATGAAATTCTTCTAAAGTGATCGATTCATCTTCCGTGATTGCTACGGAAAATGGGGTCATCACATCTTTAGCTTCGACTGATTTAAATACCAAAAGATTCTTGATCACCGTAGTTTCACTCTCCTCAAAAACACCTTCTTCCTCGGCTGCATCGGTAATCGCGGCAAATTCCTCCCGACTCATACTGCTTACGTGAGCAGATTTTCCAATAAGTCTTGTGGTAAGCATTAAAAGCCATAAGATCCCGGTATACTTCAGCGGAAAGATCATGATCTTTAGACTTCGTGCGGTAAAGTTTCCCAGAGATTTCCAGTAAGTAGCGCCTATGGTCTTCGGGATGATTTCAGAAAGCACTAAAATAGCCAGTGTCATAATTGCTGAAACTATCCCGACTTCATTCCCGCCGGAACCAAAGGTTTGTTCAGCCTGTACCCCAACAAGAATAGCCCCAACCGTGTGGGAGATGGTGTTGACGGTTAATATCGCAATAAGAGGTTTATCAATGTCTTTCTTCAAATTGGCAAGGATCGTAGCATATTTCTTACCCTCTTTCTTTTTGATCTTGATGAACGAAGGTGTAATGCTTAAAAGCGCCGCCTCCAAAATGGAGCACATGAACGAGAAAAAGATCGATAGAAAAGCAAATACAAATAATAATGCCATGAAATGGTTGATTAGACTGGCTAATTTATTGAATCTGACTTCAATTTCTTTAAAAGAAATGATAAAAGGGAATAAAAAAGGCTTCAGTATAATTCCTGAAGCCTTTTCCTTAACAACTAATTAAATACTTAATACACAAGCGCCTTATGCAAAAGATCATCCCATTTTCTAGCATCATTCAGCCTGATCTCCGCATCGGTATCATCTTCATCTTCTTCATTATAGAAAATGATTTCTGAAATAAGTTTTTCCTTATTCTGAAGGTCCAAACTTAATTTTCTGATTCGGTCTTTGCGAACTTTATTAATGATCATATTTTCGGAATGTTTCGACAAATTCACTTTCGAAACTTCGTTTAGATCAATGATTTCAGTAGCAGCGTGAGGGCCTTCCTCGATGCGAATCAGTTTTTTGTTTTTGGTGTCTAGGGCAAGAGCCAGTGTTCCGTAGATATTCATAACATCCAATTGGTAATTGTTATCTGCGGCAATTTTTTGAAGTGCTTTTTCCTGTTTTCTTTCTTTTGAACTTTGTTTAACCAGCACATAAACGATCGGGAACATAAATAATACGAATAGTCCCAAACCTATAACTAAAGAGATTGTATCCATTTCTTGAAAATTTAAAATAAAACATTTGCTGTCTTAAGGATCAGATTTGACCAGACAGGATAATTTTTAGGGTAAACGCTTTAGTTTACCAGAAGAAATGGAAAGGAAATATGGTTTGACTTAATACCGACCTTTTATCGGTGATATAATCTACACCTTGATTTCCAGCTTCGGAAACCTGGAAGTAAGGAAATTCTACTCCTGAAATATAAGCCTGACCAACCGAATTATTTTCCTGATCCAGTAGATTTTGAGAAGTGGCAAAACTTTCGTTTTCCTCGAAAAAATAAATCTTCTGGTGATCGGTTGTTTTGTAATGCTTACCGTTTTGGAGATCGGTAGCAATTAAGCCTGGCGTGCTGGCAAACGAACTGGAGCCCGCAGCAATGAGAAAAAGCTGCAGGATAGCAATGGGTAAAAAAAATTGCTTCCAGTTTTTCATGATATCAAATGTACGCAGAAACCAGATTCGTTATTCTGATATTAAGATATTTTTTATGAAATTAATTTTACCGCATCCTTGGCAAAGTAGCTGGCAATCATCATTGCACCCGCTCTTTTAACGGCCGTTAATTGCTCCAGCATAACCGCGTCGTGGTCCAACCAGCCTTTTTGTGAAGCCGCCTTGATCATGGCATATTCCCCGCTAACCTGATAAACGGCCACGGGAACATTCACGGCATTTCGAATATCACGAACAATATCTAAATAGCAAAGGCCAGGCTTAACCATCACGATGTCGGCACCTTCTTCAATATCCATCAAAGTTTCGCGGATGGCTTCCTCCCGGTTGGAAGGATCCATCTGGTAAGTTTTCTTATCCTTCGGAATATCCTGGGCATCAACAGGAGCCGAATCTAATGCATCTCTGAAAGGTCCGTAAAACGCCGAAGCATATTTGGCGCTATAACTCATAATGCCAGTGTCATGGAAACCTTCATCTTCCAAAAGGCTGCGCATTTCAAAAATACGGCCATCCATCATATCGCTGGGAGCCACAATATCGGCTCCGGATTTGGCATGTGAAAGACTCATTTCAGCAAGCACAGCGGTGGTATCGTCATTAAGGACTCTTCCGCCATCTATAATTCCATCATGGCCAAATTTGGAATAAGGATCGAGTGCCACATCAGTTATCACGATCATGTCCGGTACCGCATTTTTCACTGTTTTGACCGACCGCTGCATTAAACCATCGGGATTGAGGGCCTCTTTTCCGGCATTGTCTTTCAGGTTTTCAGGAACTTTTACGAATAGTAATACCGATTTCAAACCGAGTTTCCACAATTCCTTTACCTCTTTTTCCAGCAAGTCAAGGCTTAACCTGAAATATCCAGGCATGGAGGCGATTTCTTCTTTGACATTTTTTCCTTCTACCACGAATAACGGGACGATAAAGTCATTTGGAGAAATTACCGTTTCTCTTACCAATGATCGTATCGATTCGTTCGTTCTCAATCTTCTATTTCTGCGTAATGGGTACATATTCCAATCTTTTATTTGATCCACTCTCGTGGTTCTTGTAAAACTTTTAGCAATTTTTCTTCTTCGCCCCCGGGTTCAGGATGATGATCGTATTTCCATTGAACATGCGGTGGTAAGCTCATCAAAATGCTTTCAATACGTCCGTTGGTTTTTAACCCGAACAG
>CAXPUM010000052.1:0-8802 GCA_964220295.1 Flavobacteriaceae bacterium
TCGCTAATGCCAACTATGATATCATTGGTCGGTGCAGGAACTGTTTTTGCCATTTTCGCCATTATGATGGTTCTCCAATTATTATTTGTCATGTTTATGATGCCAGAAACTAAGGGGAAATCACTTGAAGAACTTTCAGAAGAATTATCCATGAAAAAACTATAGCCATGAAAAAAATTGCTTTTCTATTTCTCTGCGGAACCATTCTTACAACAACTTCCTGTAAAGAAACCACCGATAATAATAGTTCGGAATCTGATTCTTCTGAAAACGAAACAACCTATAATGATGAGGAATTTCGCCCTTCGTTTCATTTTACGCCCGAGGAACATTGGATGAACGATCCCAACGGAATGTTCTTTCTGGACGGAACCTACCACTTATATTATCAATATTATCCTGAAGGAAATGTATGGGGACCTATGCATTGGGGGCATGCCACCTCAACAGACTTGATGAACTGGGAGCACCAGGATATCGCGTTAAAGCCAGATGAAAAAGGCTATATTTTTTCTGGAAGTGCCGTGGTAGATACAAAAAATACATCAGGTTTTGAAAAAGACAGTATTCCGCCGGTGATCGCAATGTTTACCTATCACGACCCGGAAGGAGAGAAAGAAGGTCGCGAAGATTACCAGTCTCAGGCTATTGCCTATAGCACCGATTCTGGATATACCTGGACCAAGTATGATCAAAACCCGGTTTTACCAAACCCTGGCATGAAAGATTTTCGTGATCCAAAAATGGTTCGCGACACGATTCATGACCAGTGGTTAATGGTTCTTTCAGCTAACGAAAAAAGTATTTTCTACGCTTCAAAAGATTTAAAAAACTGGAATAAAATTTCTGAATTTGGTGTTGGAACCGGAGCCCACGATGGTGTGTGGGAATGCCCGGATTTCTTCCCGATGAAGGTTGATGGCACGAATGAAGTTAAGTGGGTATTGATCCAAAGCTTGAATCCCGGTGGTTATAATGGCGGGTCAGGGACACAGTATTTTGTAGGTGATTTTGATGGGAAGACCTTCACTCCCGAAAAAAATATGCAGGAGTTAGCCGAAAAACATCCTTTCTGGATCGACTTCGGAAGAGATAACTATGCCGGAGTTACCTGGTCCAATCTTCCGGGAAACAGAACATTGTTTTTAGGTTGGATGTCTAATTGGTTATATGCACAGGAGGTTCCTACTGAAAAATGGCGTAGTGCTATGACAATTCCGCGAGACCTTACTCTTAAGAAAGATGATAGCATTTACCGAATCTATTCCAAACCGTTCAAAGAGTTTTCAAATTATCGAAAGCAACTAGTGGTGAAGAATGATGACTCCAAAAATTTCAGACTGAATGCTGATTCATCCGATTTTTTAAGCAACCAGTTTATTTTTGAAGTACCTCTTAAATCAGCTAAAAAAGCAACTTTCGCGCTATTTAATGCAGCCGGAGATACTTTGAAA
This sequence comes from Flavobacteriaceae bacterium, assembly GCA_964220295.1. Classification (GTDB taxonomy): domain Bacteria; phylum Bacteroidota; class Bacteroidia; order Flavobacteriales; family Flavobacteriaceae; genus Christiangramia. The sequence continues at coordinate 1,455 of CAXPUM010000052.1, forward strand.
TTCGGATTAAATACTACTGATAAACAATTTTTTGTTGATCGGAGTCAGTCAGGTTTTACGGACTTTAAAGATAATTTTGCCAAAAAAGTTTCCACTGCACCGAGAATTACGAATTCAGAAAACTTGAAAGTGAATTTTATAACTGATAGAACCTCTATTGAAATTTTTTATGACGATGGCGCAACGGTGATGACCGAAATTTTCTTCCCTGAGGAGCCCTATACCGGTTTTACCATTTTGCAGGATGACGTACAACCTCAAAAGCTAAAGGTTTACAGTATTAAAAATCAGAGAACAGTGCAAGAGCCGGAATAACCGGCTCTTTTTTTATCTTGGATTCATTCTTTCAGGAGTTAATTCTGGCAGATACATCCTCCAGGTAAATAACTTTTCTCTCAGCTCTTTTACGATTTCAGGATGATCCTTTGCAACATTATTCGTTTCAAATTTATCTTGCTCCATATTATATAATTCCGCATTGCGATCTCGATAGCTGATCAGTAGTTTCCAATTTCCAGACCTGATTGCAAGATTCGGACTTTTATCTTCTCCTCCAGGATAATTAAAAGCGTAAGGATTACGCCCATATTCCCAGTACATATCTCCTTCCCTCGCAGAATGATCACCCGTAAAAACGGCACTTCGATCCTCTCCATCACCATGATAATTAGGTGGTAATTTCACTTCAGCCATAGCTGCGAGGCTTGGTAAAAGATCTGTAGAGTTAATCAGGGAGTTACTATTAGTTTTCCCGGCAGCAATATGTCCAGGCCATTTGATGATAAAAGGCATTCTGATTCCTCCTTCATATAAAGAAAGTTTTGTTCCTCTCAAACCTGCTGAACGGCTCCCTCTAAAGCTTGGCAACGGACCATTATCACTGGTGAAAATTACGATAGTATTATCTTCAATCCCAAGTTCCTTTAAACCATCGAGCAAGCGCCCCATTTGTTTGTCATACTCTTCTAAAACCATTTTAAAGGCTTTTTCTTCTTGGGGATCCATAGGGAATTTACCGGTATAACTTTCACCCACTTCTGGCACCCAAGGGGTATGCATATCATCCGGCCACAAATTGACGAAGCAAGGTTGATCCTTATGCTTTTTCAGAAATTGTAAGGTCTTATCTACAAAATAACGGGTTCTATTCCATCTTTTAATACTGTCCTGCGGGGACCAGATCCAATCTGTCGCCGTTATCAATGGGTCAGGATCAGGACTTTCATAAGTACTGATATGTTCATCAAATCCATACTTTTCAAAGCCAGGAGCGTTTTGGACATCACGTCCTCCACCCATATGCCACTTTCCAAAGTGACCCGTTGCATACCCGGCATCCCCAAAGATTTCAGCCATAGATGGAGCTTGTGTATTGAGATAATTTGCTTGTTCAGCTTCAAGATTGCTATGGCGATCATTCAAAAAAGTTGTGAAATTCCATCTGGCCGGATACATCCCGGTAAGTATGCTTACCCTGGAAGGAGAACAGATCGGCGCGGCACTATAATACTGCATAAATTTAGTCCCCTCTTTAGCCATCCGGTCTATATTGGGTGTTTGCATATAGTCGCTGTTAAAGCTGCTTATATCGCCATATCCCATATCATCAGTCAGTATCACTATGATATTTGGTTTCTTTTGAGCGTTAATTGCAATCGTACAAAAACATACAAGGAAAAAGTAAAAAATGGATTTTGTCATTGTTAAAAAATGAAATGTTGATTCAACTATAACAGCAAGTTAACGAAGTTTCAGCTTAAATTAAAACGATTTAGTTAAAGGTTATTTGGACCCTAAAATTTTATTCTCAAAAATTTGCTTTCCGGACCAGCTGTTAAATGCGAGCCAATTGTTCGTTATTACTAGGAATTGTCGATAATAAATGCTTTCTTAAGACCTAATCCAGTTATTGAAATCTTCCAGGGATTACACCTACCTTCCTACTAGATCTTAGATACTTTTAATTCATAATATATTGCAACCACTTAAATTTTCCAGGTCTCTGGATCGGGCATTTGTCAAACAACTTCAAAAACGCGTAAGACAGCATTTCAAAGAAAAAGATATTTCTACTCATGCAAATTACAGTATGATATTAAAAACCATACTCATGATGAGTATGTTCCTGATACCGCTAATTTTTATGATTACGGGGCTGGTTCAATCTGTCATAGGTGTGTTTGTCTTATATCTTATTAGTGGCCTTGGTATGGCCGGAATCGGGATGGGAGTGATGCATGATGCCATTCATGGTTCCTATTCCAAGAACCAAAAGATCAATAAATTCTTAGGTTACAGCATGAATCTCATTGGTGCCAACGCAAAAGTATGGAAGATGCAACATAATGTATTGCACCATACTTATACCAATATTCACGAAGCTGATGATGACATTAATATGCCATTTTTCCTGAGATTTACTCCGCATACCAAGAAGCACCGGATTCACCGTTTTCAGTTTCTGTATGTCTGGTTTTTTTACAGTATTTCTACGTTAACTTGGGTAACTCTAAAGGACTTCGTTCGTTTAAAGCGATATAAGAATATGGGACTTATGGATAATGAAAAAAACTTCGGAAAGGAAGTATACAATGTGATACTTTGGAAATTAGCCTATTTTACTTATGCCTTGGCACTACCTATGATATTTTTGCCAATTTCACCATGGATAATTTTACTAGGATTTCTGGCCATGCATTTATTAACAGGCCTAATTATTAGCTGTGTATTCCAGGTTGCCCATATCATGCCGGAAGTTGACTATCCACAATCTGATGATGAAGGACAAATGGAAAGCAACTGGATGGTTCATCAATTGCAAACCACCACAAATTTTGCCACGAATAACAGGGTATTGAGCTGGTTGATCGGTGGCTTAAATTTCCAGGTAGAACATCACCTATTTCCGAATATCTGCCATGTTCATTATAGCGCTATTTCGAATATCGTAAAAACCACGGCATTAGAATTTGGAATTCCATATCACGAAAAACCCACTTTTTCGGCAGCGATCGTAGATCATGTTACCATGCTGAGACGCCTGGGAAGATAACCGAACTTATAAAATCTTATAACCTATTGGCTTAAAAGTTCCGCCGTTACTATCTTCTGCGGAACAAGCCGTCAGGCCAACAACAAGATCCATTAAAGCTTCAAAGATGACGTAATCACCTGCCTTACTCGTTGGCTTTTCTACGGAAAGTTTTCCGTCTGAAGCGAACTGTACGTTCATGAAAATATTAAAGGCAGTTGGAATTTCATCTTCTGAAATTCCAAACTCCACCAAGTTATCATATAAGTTTTGATGGCAACTTGGATGGTAACCTTCATGCTCATACATGATCTCAAAAGTTTTGGGAGAACAGGGAGCAAGCAAGAAATCATTCCTGCCGTTAGTATCTTCCAGTATTTTCATCATCTTGTTACCACGATTACTCCACAGAAAATTATTCTTACTAAGGAGAATAGTTTCTTCGAAATCCATTGTTTTTCCGGAAGAAATCTTTTCACTCAAAGCATCTTCATTGAATAATACCATATCGCTTACCTGCGCACCAAGAATATCGATAACCTTCAGTTTTTGACCTTTCTTTAGTTTGAAACTCGCACCAGTCTGAGGTTCTATTTCTGTATAACTTATCTCGTCTATTTGTTCTTTTTCCATATTATTTATCAAAATGATAAGGACATTTCCAATCTTTACTTACTTCACGCCCGCTGTATTGCACCGCCTCACTGCGCTTACCAAAATCTTTAACCATAGGGTTGATAGTTCCCTGCAAAGACTTATCTCTTTTCCTTATTCGGTTTCGCACCTGGTCATAAGCTCCCATTTCCCGTAGCTTTTCAAATTGATTATGCAAATTGAAAACCAGCGCTGGATAAGGTGCAGAACGTGACTTTCTCGAACTATTTGGATGAAGACCAACTACATAAAATGCTTTCCCACATAAACTATAACTAAATTTTTCACTGGAAACATCATTACTTACTGCTTCATCCCATTCTTCCGGATCTTCCTTTTTCAAGTTAAACAGAAAAGTCCACATTCCCCTTTCAAAACTCAACTCATCTGGAAATTCATCTTCGGAAAATACTGCCAGGAAAGTTTGAAAATTGTTATCCTCAAAATCGTAGGAGCTGATATATTTTTCAATATCCTTTACGACCTGCTTTTGAGACTTTTGGTTCTGCATGCTTTTATAGTCATGTATATCTAACTGATCCTGTTTAAAAACAGTCTGAGCCATGATACAGGGATGATTATCATCAAGTACGAATTGCTCAAAACTTTTCCGTATAGATTCTTCGGAAACCGGAGTTGGGTTACTAGTATTCTTCATAGAAATTTATTTTTACGAATTGCTTCGTGTGATAAATTTCCGTTTAAACCTTCAGGAATAAGTGCTTATCCCCTAAGTTTATTAACTTAAAAGATTTGCTTGGGAATAGTTTAACTTGAAGATTGACAAGACGTTAAACTTTTAAGATTTGAAAACTGAGATAGATATAAATTTCATTCAGTTTTCTGGAATTTTGACAATAAAAAAATCCGGGCATTCTTGCCCGGATTTTTATAAGCGTGACCGCGGAAGGATTCGAACCCTCAACCCTCAGAGCCGAAATCTGATATTCTATCCAGTTGAACTACGCGGCCAGTATCGTTAATTGCTTAATTTCTTCTTGACAATAGTTGAAATAGTGCGACCATCTGCCTGTCCAGCAAGATCTGCACTAACCATCCCCATCACTTTGCCCATATCCTGCATTCCACTGGCACCGGTTTTTGCGATCACCTCATCTACTTTAGCTTCAATTTCAGCTTCGCTTAATTGCGCAGGTAGAAATTCTTCGATCACCTTAGCCTGTTCCAGCTCCGGTTCAGCCAGGTCTTCCCTGCCCTGCTCCTTATAGATCTGAGCACTTTCTTTGCGCTGTTTTACAAGTTTTTGAAGCAATTTCAATTCTTCTTCCTCTGTAAGACCATCTTTAGAGCTGCTTTCCGTATTCGCTAGTAAAATAGCACTCTTCACCGCACGCAGAGCTTCCAGCTTAGCACTGTCTTTTGCTCGCATAGCGACTTTCATCTCGGTCATTACCTTTTCCTGTAAACTCATCTTCTTAAAATTTCCATGCGAAGATAAAATTTTCTATTCGAAATCTCATTTATTTATCCCTTCAAATTTAGCTAACTTGAACTCTTAAAAATTCATCTGATGAGAAAGATCCTATTCACGCTTTTAGTTTTCACCGCCATATATTCTGGTTATTCGCAGGAACAGTTTATTGATAGTCTTTATGCGGTGAACGATGTTCAAACAGAAATTTATTCAAATAAAGATGCAACCGATCTTGTGGTGGATATCTATAGTCCTTCGGAAAAATCTTCAAAAAAAAGACCGCTGATCGTCTTCATGCACGGTGGCGGCTTCGCAGGCGGAAGTCCGAAAAATAAAGATGAAGTGAAATTTGCCAAAATTGCTGCTGCAAAAGGATATGTGGTTGGACTGATCTCTTACCGTCTGACCAGAAAAGGCCAGTCTTTCGGTTGCGATTTTGATGCTGAAGGAAAGATGGAAGTTTTTAAACTGGCAGCTGAAGATTTCCTGGACGCCGTAAGTTTCATGAAAAAAAATGCTGAAAAATATCAGATTGATGCTGAAAATATTATCGTGGGCGGAAGCAGTGCCGGAGCAGAAGCTGTTCTGGACGCCGTCTATAACCGAGATCTTGTACTCGAAAAGAAGAATGCTTACCCAGACCTTCAGTTTAAAGCGGTAATTTCACTGGCAGGTGCTATTGTAGATGTTCGCTACTTAACTGAGGAAAACGCTATTCCGGGTGTATTTTTTCACGGAACCGCAGATAACCTGGTTCCTTATGCTTCAGCACCTCATCATTATTGTGATCCTGAATCACCCGGTTACCTCATGCTGGATGGTGCAAAAACCATTGTAGATAAATTAGCAGAACTGCACACTTCCTATCTTTTTTACACTTTCGAGGGAGCGAAACACGAAATATCCGCCATGCCGTTTCAATATTTAGATCATGTTTTCAGATTTCTGAAATCATCTATTATGGATGGCGAACATATCCAGACAAAAATCTATAAACATTAATTTTAAAGCATAAAAAAGCCCCGGCGCCAAAAGGCAGACCGGGGCCACAACAAACTAAAAACTTAGCTTTTTTATTCTTCCGGAGAAATTCTCATCGCATTGATATAAAAGAATCCGCTGCCGTTATCATTATTATCACCTGAAGTAACTTCGATAGTGATAATACCATCAGCATCCGGCTGTATTCCTTCTACACAGGCAAGCTCATCTGTATTGCTGGCCGCGTTAAGACTTGCTGAACCGGTAGTTCCACCGATTACGGTGTACTTGGTTTCCCTATTATCGGTTGCGGTTCTGGAACCAAAGAAGCAGAAATCATAAGCTGTATCATCGGTAAATCCACTGAGCTTGATCACTCCTTTTTCAATCAACATTCCACCGAATACCGCTTTGGAGTTTCCGAAGAATGAATTACCAGAAACATCCTCAGGCATATTAAAGTCAGTATCGGTTACTCTTTCACCATTGGTATTCTGTCCGTTAAACCTGCTGGTGATCATCATTTCAATCCCGGTGAAGGCATCATCTTCATATTTTAGGTTAGGTATGGTAGCACCTTCCAGGAAGCTGGTCATTCCATTCCATCCGGTAGAATTGGAAGAAGTGGCAAAATCGATATAAACATCATTTTCGATCACACCAGATCCACCAGCGCTTTGATAATCGGTTAGTTCCGTAACCATATCTGGATTCAGAACTGCTTCGTGAGCAGCATTCTGGGCAATTTCAGCATCAACATCCACAAAACCATCAGGTATATATGAATTTCCAACCACACTTTCATTAAATAATATTTCAAACCAGGTGCTTGCCGCCGTATACCTTCCTATTTCATTAAGGTGATAACCGTCCCTATTGAAATTATCTCCCAGGTAACTCGTTCTTGCATTTTGAATTGCAGTACCAGAAGGAACAATTTCATAAGTTGGAATTAGCGCTTCAGCCTGGTTATAAGCATCAACGATCGCCTTATACATTTTCATCTGGTTACTGTCATAGTTCACAAAGCCAGAATGAGTGGAGTTTTGAGCGTAAGCCCAGGTTTGATGCAACAGGTATCTGGTATACTCATTCGTATTTTGCTGAGATACATAATCATACAATGCCGGCAGAGTTTCCGTAAAAGTCTCATATTGTCCAGATTTCTGACTTACCTGCTGGAAGCTGATATAATCCCAGTTTTCATCGGCTATAGCTGTAGCAATGGAGACATTCTCTGTAGTAGT
>CAXPUM010000053.1:0-19027 GCA_964220295.1 Flavobacteriaceae bacterium
CCGATCTTTATTAAATAACCCGGAACTGATCCTGGCAGATGAACCTACCGGTAACCTGGATCCTCAAACTTCGGTAGAAGTGATGGAAGTGTTACAGGAGATCAGCAAAAACGGAAATACGATTTTAATGGCCACGCATGACTATGCCCTGTTACTGAAATATCCTTCAAAAACCCTTAAATGCGACGGACAACGTGTGTTTGAAGTGGTACAGAAATCGGTTTAACTTTTCCAGATTGAAATTCCTCATGGCGGGAATATTTCTTTTTCATAAATTGTAAGAATCTACAATTGATTTATGGAAATACTAGGTATCGACATTGGAGGCTCAAGTTTAAAAGGAGCCCTTGTAAATATTAAAACCGGCGAAATTAACGGTTCAATTCATCGCATACCTACTCCAGAATCCAGAAAACCTGCTGAAATCGCCGAAAGCGTGAACAAGATGCTGGAACACTTTAATTATTCTGGTTTGGTGGGTTGTGGTTTCCCCAGCATTATAAAAAATGGTATTTGCAAACACCCTGGCAACCTCCATCCCGACTGGGTAGGAGTTTCTGTAGATAAATTATTCCAGGAAGCCACCGGCCAGTCATTTACTATGCTAAATGATGCTGATGCCGCCGGTATAGCCGAAATGCGATTCGGAGCTGGACAAAATGAAAAAGGATTGGTGGTGACTGTCACGGTAGGTACCGGCCTGGGAAGTGGTGCATACCTAAATGGCGAACTTATACCTAATTTTGAATTAGGACAGATTCCCTATAAAGATTTTGTCAAAATTGAAGACTGGGCAGCTTCCTCAATTAAAACCAGTGAAAACCTGAGTTATGAGGAATGGGGTAAACGTTTTGATACTTTTTTAAATTATGTTCAACGAATTCTTTGCCCAGATCTTCTAATTATTGGTGGTGGAATTTCGAACGACTGGGATAAGTTCGTTCAGCATTTGAACCAGGATGTACGCATCATCCCGGCGTCTCTTAGAAATGATTCAGGAATTATCGGCGCTGCGGTTGCGGCTGCCGAAAAAGTTGAATATTGATATGGTCTCAAATTTAAAGAACAAGAAAACTTTATTTTTAATCCTTGGTATAATCTTATTAATCAGCAATATTGTTTTGGGCTATCAGAATGGATTTAGTACTGCCATCTGGATGCTGCTCGTTTCAAATTTGGTGGTTATTGCTTATGCTGTCGCTGAAATTTACAGCCATGAAAAACCACTTTCCGAAGAAAATTAATTTTCTGTTCTAAGATCCAATTTTTCCAGCAACAAAAAGATCGCTGCCGGAACCATTAAAAAAAGAAAAAAGAAAAGCAGTTAGTATTCCTGGGTTCGGAATTCATTAAAGGAATTCAGCAGAATTTCTCCATTTGGACCATTCGAGAAAATATTGTGATTCGTAGCATTCCAGCCATAGTGCAAGGCAAATGGCAAAACGATCGACCTGGTCTTCTCATAGGCCAACGCTAGAACATACCCCATACTTCCGGTTAGGATGAAAACAAAAATCATCGCTACAGGGTTTCCTAAAGCTCCTTGCGTAAACCAGTGGTATATTCCAAAGGCAATTGTCGAAATCCAGATAGCTTTTTTCCCGAGGTATTTTAGTAAAATGATAAGTAAAATTCCGCGAAAGATTAGTTCCTCATATAAAACCGAATTCAAATCATACCACAGGGAACTACCTAAAAGCTGAAAGGAAAATTCTTCATTCCATTTTGCTTCGCCTTTATAAACCAGCAAAATGAGCAAATGGAAGATCACGCAAAGGATGAGGGTGAAAAAAAAACCAGTCACGAAATTCCGAAGCCGAGTTTGAGCCGGAAGAAACCAATCGGCCAATAGGAAACGGCGCACCATTAAATAATAGGTAACTATGGAAAGCGCTAGTATTCCTAAATTAAAGATCAAATTTTAAGTAGTTTCCGGTTTTCTTTTATTAATGAAAAGATAGTAAAAGTTGACGGTAAGTATTGCTATGTTGGTAATGATGACCGGCCAGGAGTCCAATAAAAATCCGTAAACAATAAAAAAGCTACAGCCAATGCTATTCACATAGCGCAGCGTAATGATATTCCGCATAAAAAATGAGATCATCACGAAAAAAGAGGCGAAATAGCCAATCCATTCGGTAAGGGTGATTCCTAAAAATTCCATTCAGTTTATTTCATTAAAAAGCCCGCCCGAAGGCAGGCTTAATTATATAATTTCAAAAAATATTAGATCGCTTTAGATCTTTTTCTTTCGTTCTCTGTCAATAAGATCTTTCTCAGCCTTAAATGATGCGGAGTCACTTCTACATACTCATCTTTCTGGATATATTCTAAAGCCTCCTCAAGAGAAAACTTGATCGCAGGAACGATCTTCGCTTTATCATCGGCACCTGAAGAACGTACGTTCGAAAGTTTTTTGGTTTTAGTGATATTCACCACCATATCATCCTGGCGGGAATTCTCACCAATTACCTGGCCTTCATAAATATCCTCTCCAGGATCCACGAAAAATCTTCCTCGATCCTGAAGTTTATCAATAGAGTAAGGAATTGCTTTACCTTTTTCCATAGAAACCAGCGAACCGTTCTGTCTTTCTGGAATTCCGCCTTTAATTGGCTGATATTCCTTGTAACGGTGAGCCATAATCGCCTCCCCGGCAGTCGCCGTAAGCAATTGGTTTCTTAAACCAATGATCCCTCTCGAAGGAACGATAAATTGAATGTTCATACGCTCACCACGGGCTTCCATACTCAACATCTCCCCTTTTCTCATCGTTACCATTTCTACGGCCTTACCAGAAACATCTTCCGGAAGATCGATAGTAAGCTCTTCAACCGGCTCGCACTTGACTCCGTCAATTTCCTTGATAATTACCTGTGGCTGACCAATCTGCAATTCATAACCTTCACGACGCATCGTCTCAATTAAAACTGATAAGTGAAGTACCCCACGGCCATAAACCATGAATTTATCGGCACTATCAGTTTCTTCTACGCGAAGGGCAAGGTTTTTTTCCAACTCCTTCATTAAACGTTCCTTGATATGTCTCGATGTCACGAATTTACCATCTTTTCCAAAGAATGGAGAATCGTTGATAGTGAACAACATGCTCATCGTAGGCTCATCGATCGCGATAGTTTTTAAGCCTTCCGGATTTTCAAGATCGGCAACAGTATCACCAATTTCGAAACCTTCCAGCCCCACGATCGCACAAATATCACCGGCTTCCACCTGCTCAACCTTACGCCTGCCAAGACCTTCAAAAATATGTAATTCCTTAATCTTCGATTTTTTGATGCTACCATCACGTTTTACCAAAGATATCTGCTGATTTTCTTTTAAAATTCCTCTTTGTAGTCTACCAATAGCGATACGCCCGGTGAAAGAAGAGAAATCCAGAGAAGTAATAAGCATCTGTGGCGTTCCGTCTTTTATAACTTTAGGCTCAGGGATGTGCTCCAGAACCATATCTAGCAATGGCTCAATATTTTCGGTTTCGTTCTGCCAGTCATCACTCATCCAGTTGTTTTTTGCCGAACCATAAACGGTAGGGAAATCCAACTGCCATTCTTCTGCACCCAGCTCAAACATCAGGTCAAAAACCTTCTCATGAACCTCATCTGGAGTACAGTTTTCCTTATCAACTTTATTGATCACCACGCAAGGTTTCAAACCAAGATCGATCGCTTTTTGCAATACGAAACGAGTTTGCGGCATAGGCCCTTCAAAAGCGTCAACCAAAAGAAGCACACCATCTGCCATATTCAACACTCGTTCTACCTCACCACCAAAATCGGCGTGACCAGGAGTATCGATAATATTGATCTTTGTGTCTTTGTAAATTACCGAAACGTTCTTAGAAGTAATGGTGATTCCTCTTTCTCGTTCCAGATCATTGTTATCCAAAATAAGTTCTCCGGTACTTTCGTTATCGCGGAAAAGCTGACAGTGATACATGATTTTATCAACCAGAGTAGTCTTACCGTGGTCAACGTGTGCAATAATTGCAATGTTTCTAATAGATGACATATAGCCCTTTTTTTCAGGCTGCAAATGTACAGCTATTTTTGGCTAAACCATCGCTGTTTTAGAATTATTTAATTCACTGTGAATCAGTCTGTTTTTGAGACTTTGTAAGTTTATAGAAGAAAATTCCAAGGTGCACCAGTGCTCCAGCAAGAAGAATATAAATCTTCCAGTCCCAGTCTGTTCGATAATAAAGAAATAAACTCACTCCCACCAGGACCAGGCAATTCACAAGATATTTATACATAATTAAACTACTTACCGCAATCTACAAATTATTGCTCATCTGCGGAAGGCCCATAAGTGGAAGGCACTGAAATATCCAAGAGCCTGAAGTATATACCCAACTGTGCACGATGATGAGGAAATTGATTGAGCACAACAGCCTGTAAGGTCTGAAGTTTCGGCATTTCAAAAACAGTTTCCCCCGCTTTGGTCATTTTCCAGGTTTCAGCATAGGCTTCATCGGGCTTTTCAAGAGCCTTTTCCGCAGCGACTGCATTCTGTTTTAAGTCGGCTACGATTTCACTGACTTCTTTCTTATTCGGGGCCTCGTAATTAGTAAGGTCCCATTCGCCCGCCTCCATGGTTCCGGTGATCCATTCAGGTATTTCTGCCAGGTGATTTGCCAGTTCCTGCATCGTCATTGATTTTTCATGAGGTTTCCAGCCAAGTTAATCTTCTGGAATGCGTTTCAGAAATTTTTCAGTTAAAGCAACTTCCTGTTTTAATTGGGGAATCAGGATCTCGTGAATTTTCATTTTCTCGTATTTTATGACTTCCTAATTTACGTAAAAATTAAACCCGATTCTTCTCGATCCTATTTTCAGAAAACGATTAATTATCTTTGCCACAAATTGATGATATGAATCTTTCCAAAATTCCGAATATAAAAAATACCGATGCTGATAATTTCTTCCTGCTGTGTGGCCCCTGCGCTATTGAAGGCGAGGATATGGCACTGAGAATTGCTGAACGTGTGGTAGAAATTACCAGTAAATTAAAGATTCCTTACGTTTTTAAAGGATCATTTAAAAAAGCCAACCGAAGCAGGATAGACAGTTTCACCGGTATAGGAGATGAAAAAGCCCTGAAAATTCTTCGGAAAGTTTCTGAAAATTTTAAAGTTCCTACCGTGACCGATATTCACGAGATCGATGATGCAAAAATGGCAGCGGAATATGTGGATGTGTTGCAGATTCCGGCATTTCTGGTTCGCCAGACCGATCTTGTGGTTGCTGCGGCAGAAACCGGAAAAGTGGTTAACCTTAAAAAAGGCCAGTTTATGAGTCCGGAAAGTATGAAACACGCGGTTACCAAGGTAACCGACTGTAATAATGAACAGGTCATGGTGACCGATCGTGGAACCATGTTCGGCTACCAGGATCTCATCGTTGATTTCCGCGGGATTCCGACCATGAGAGAATTTGCACCTACGGTTTTAGATGTGACACATTCCCTTCAGCAACCCAATCAAAACAGTGGTGTGACCGGCGGGAGACCGGAAATGATTGAAACGATTGCTCGTGCCGGAGTGGTGAATAAGGTCGACGGACTTTTTATTGAAACACATTTTGATCCGGCAAACGCGAAAAGTGATGGCGCAAATATGCTGGACCTGGCGCACCTGGAAAAATTACTCACCAACCTAACAGCCATTCGTAAAACTGTAAATGCCTTATAAATCAAAGCTTCTTCGGAAGCTTTTTTTGATAACGCTTAGCTCCAAATCTTAAACTTTTTAAAAAAGCCCATGAGTAAAAATAAATCCGGGCTAACTTAAGAGAAGATGTTATTTTAACATATGAAAACTACTACTAACCTTTTCCAAAGGATAACTTATATCCTGTTGGCTTTTCTTCCATTTAGTGAACTGAAGGCTCAGGAAGAGCCGAAAATTCATGTGGGAGGAGCCCTGCGATTCAATTATAACCTCTCTTCCTGGAAAGAAGGGCAGAAAAACCGTGGCGGGGATTTTGGCTATGATATGTTCCGTGTCAATTTTGACGCCTCGTGGAAAGATGTCTACCTCAATGCCGAATACCGAATTTATTCTGATGCTTTTGGCGGCGGCTTCCTGAAGCAGGGTTGGATGGGTTATCGTTTCAGTGATGAAAATGAGATCCAGGTAGGTTTAAGCCAGGTTCCTTTTGGAATTCAACAATACAATTCCCACAACTGGTTTTTCAACCTTTCATACTATGTCGGGTTGGAAGACGATCATGATATGGGTGTAAAATACCTTCACGTGGGTGAAAAATTTGATTATTCCCTAGCCTTTTATAAAAATTCTGAAGAACTCCGCTTTGGAGGTGAAACAGAATCTTCCCCTTCCCGATATGCTTACGATGTAGTGGGTAGAAACAAAGAAGTAAATCAGCTAAATGGAAAACTGGTTTATAAATTTGGCGAAAATGTATTGCATCGATTAGGTGCTTCCGCAGAATATGGAGGACTATACAACCTCGACACTCAGGAAACGGGCTCACATTATGGGTTGGCGGCACATTATGAAGTGGATTATAAGCGCTGGAACTTGAAAATGCAGGCAATAAAAGCTGCATTTGATCCAAAAAACGCAGAAGGTAAAACCGATGAAGTGATACAGATGGGGGCTTATGGCGTTCCTTATTCGGTAGCATCCAAATTTAATATGTATACCATTGCTGCTTCCAGGAATATTCCAGTAGATTGGGGCCCTATCTCCAATTTGCAGTTTTACAATGATTTTGGATACATGGATAAGCAAAATGACAATTTTGAAGATTCCTTTATGAACGTTACCGGCGTGTTGATCACAGCCGGGCATTTATATACTTATGTTGATTATGCCGCGGGATACAACCATTCCTGGCTTGGAGGAAATTTCGTAGATGATTTTGCGGAAGGAAATCCAGACGCCAAGTGGGAAGCCCGCTTTAACATCAACATTGGATATTATTTCTAAAAACCGAAAAATAAAATTATGGCAGAAAAAGTTACCAGAAGTGATGAAAAGAAATCGATTTTCGGCCTCGAGGTAAATGGTCCTGTTTTCTTTACATCAGCAATAATAATTGTCGCGAGCATTGTTCTAACGCTGGTTTTTAAAGATTCAGCAGAAAGTTTTTTTAGTGACCTGCAAACCAGCGTGGCTAATAAAGCCGACTGGTTTTATATACTTGCCGTCAATATTTTCCTGGTCTTCCTTATTTACCTGGCTTTTAGTCGCTTCGGAAATTTGAGAATTGGTGGGCAGAGCGCCAAACCGGAATTTAAAACCACCTCCTGGTTCGCGATGCTTTTTAGTGCCGGGATGGGAATTGGCTTACTATTCTTCGGTGTTGGAGAACCGGTAATGCATTTTAATAATCCGCCGATGGCAGAAGCGGGAACTGCAGCCGCAGCCGAAGAAGCGATGAATTTCACTTTCTTACATTGGGGGCTGCATCCATGGGCGGTTTACGCGCTGGTTGGTTTGGCACTCTCCTATTTCACCTATTCTCGTGGTTTACCATTGACGATTCGTTCGATATTTTACCCATTCCTGGGCGATCGAATCTACGGAAGAACAGGTGATATTATTGACATTTTCGCAGTTCTGGCCACACTTTTTGGATTGGCGACTTCCCTCGGTTTCGGGGTGCAGCAGATCGCTTCCGGGCTGAACCACGTTTTTGGATTGGCAGATGGAATCACCACTCAAATTTTACTAATTGCTGGTATCACCTTAATTGCCACGACTTCAGTAGTTCTGGGAGTTGATAAGGGAGTTAAAATACTAAGCGAATGGAATATGCGAATTGCGATTGTTTTATTGATCCTCGCGCTCGTTCTGGGTCCTACATTGTTTATTTTCAGATCATTCATTGAAAATACGGGAAGTTATTTATACAATTTCTTGCATATCGCTACGTGGAGTGAAACCTTTACCAATAGTTCCTGGCAGAATGACTGGACGGTATTTTACTGGGGCTGGTGGATAGGCTGGTCTCCGTTTGTAGGAATGTTCATCGCACGGATATCAAAAGGAAGAACGGTCAGAGAATTTATCTTGGGAGTATTATTAGTTCCATCACTGGTAACGTTTTTCTGGATGTCGGCTTTTGGAAGCGCAGCTATAGAACAGGTAATGGGTGGGAACGATGCATTGACTCAGGCAATAGATAATGATATTGCGACTGCCCTGTTCGTATTTTTCCAGGATTACCCGTTAACTACAGTAATAAATATAGTAGCTGTATTATTAATCGCCGGATTCTTCATTACTTCATCAGATTCTGGTTCCCTTGTAATTGATAGTTTAACCTCTGGAGGTAAAATTGATGCTCCGGTAGGTCAGCGTATTTTCTGGGCAGTGACCGAAGGTACCGTTGCCGCAACTTTACTTTTGGGAGGCGGTCTCCAGGCATTGCAAACTGCCACCATCGTAACAGGCCTCCCCTTTGCCATAATACTACTAATAATGTGTTATTCTCTATATAAAGGTTTGAAGGAAGACCTCAAGAAACTGGATGAAAAAAAGGATCAAAAACAAATGGAAAATTACGAGGAAATCGTCCAGGATATCGTGAAAAAAAGAAATTTGAAAAACGCCAAAACTGAAGCAGAATGAAAACGATAAAGAATATTCTGGTCGCGCTCGATCTGTCTGAAATTGATACAGATCTTATCCAATATGCCTCGTTCATAGCTGAAAAATTGGAGGTTGAAAAAGTATATTTTGTTCATAACATCAAGAAATATGAAATATCAGAACTCTTTTCAGAAGAACTGAAAAAGGTAAATCTCGACCAGATCATTTCCGATGAAATCGAAGAAAAAGTTTCAGAACATTTTAAAGCAAATGCCGAAACTGATATTCTTATTTCTGAAGATCATTATACCGAATCATTGATCAACTATGTCGCTAACAAATACAGGATCGATCTTTTACTGGTTGGAAATAAGGATCACTCGATCGGCACCGGTGTCATACCAGATAAACTGATGCGTTTACTAAAGTGTGACATTCTATCGGTTCCAAAAGCTCCGTCCAGACACCTCGAAAACATCTGGATCGGAACAGACTTTTCAAAAGAGAGTAGAAAAAGTTTCCCTGTTGCTGATCTGCTTCGGTCAAAATTGAATTCCCGGATCACGGCAGCACACGTTTACAATGTGCCCATTCAATTTTCCCCCTATCTTGATAAAGAGGAAGTCGTTCCGAAGATCGAAAAACATACGAAAGAACGTTTTGAAAAATTCCTTTCAAAAGCGCAGCATCAGGATATTGAATTGAGGATTCTTAGAGGTCGTGAGGCCAGTGCTTCTACCAGGTTAGCCGAAGAAGCAGTTAAGGCAAAAGCTGATCTACTTCTAATGAGCGATAAAGGAGGAAACATTTTTTCGTCTCTTTTAGTGGGTAGCGTTACCGATGAACTTTTTAGCAGTCAGTTAAAAATACCACTCTGGGTTTGTAAATAATTCAAAATATTGAAGCTCAAATGTGATATTCAATAAAAATTTTGAGCCATAAGAGTTAAGATACTGCTATTACTTTAAAAATTTGTAGTTTTAGGGCTCATCAACCTATACCATTCAATATGAAGAAACTTTCATACCTGGCATTAGCAGGATTGCTGGTCGCCGCTGTATCATGTAATGACGAACCGGAAAAAGAGGAAGGAAGAGAAATGGGCAACCTGTATCTCTCCAAGCAACACATTAAACCGGGAGACAACGTAAAAATTAAATACAAAAAATCGGGAGATTCTACCGAAACACCAGAAGCTTATGCTTACTATCTGGTGGGAGCAAATTACTATCCCGTAGACATCGATCTCCAAGACTCTTCAGGCAACTGGATGGGTGAACTACAGATCCCTGATACGGTTCAGGCTGTTTCTTTCAATTTCAAAAATGGCAAGAAATGGGATAACAATGACAAGAAAGGGTATGTAGTGGCTTTGGAAGACGCAGAAAATCAACCTGTAGCAGGCGCAAATGCCAGTATGGGCTTCTTTTACACTTCTCAAGGGGAGCGCTACAATATCAAAAATGATTCTTCCATGGCGATGATCAGAAAACAAATGGAAAATGATCCGGAGTTTGCTACTAAATATGATACGCGCTATGGCCAGATGATTTCGGGTGAAGATGAGGAAGAAGGTAAAAAATTCATGAAATCCAGAATTGCCTATTATGAAGGTAAAGATTCTCTTGAAGCTGAAGATTACAGTAAACTGGCAACTTTCTACAGAGCCAGCGGTGATCGTCCAAAAGCCGATTCTATTTCAGAATTAGGAGTGAAAAATTTTCCGAAAAGCAACTTGGCCCAGGGCGACCTTCAGATGAAATTTTATAGAGCTGATGGTATTGCAGCCAGAGAAAAAGTGTTGGCAGATTTTAATAAGCAGGTAGGCTCTAAAGGAGAAGTTCATCAATTCATGATGTATTACCTGGCACAGGATTATGCTAATGAAAATAACTGGGAAAAATTTTATGCCTACTGCGATTCTATTAAAGACCCAGGAAGAAGAGCTTCCGTATACAATAACGTAGCCTGGGACATGGTAAGCAATGACAAGAATCTGCAAAAAGCTTCAGAAATTTCCAAAAAATCGATTGAACTGATGAAACAGTCCAAAAACAATATGGACGAAAAACCTTCTTTTTATTCAAAGAGACAGTATGAAGATCAGTTAGACAGTAGTACGAGAATGTACCAGGACACCTATGCGCTGGCACAGTTCAAATTAGGAAATGAAGAAGAGGCTCTGAAAGTTATGGAAGAGGCTTATACAGATGATATTTCAGGAGATATGGCCGAGCGCTATGTACAATTTCTGAATGCGAACGAGCAATATAAGAAAGCGCAACAACAGGCAGAAAATATTATTGCTGATAATCGCGGAACCGAAAAGACCAGGGACTATTTAAAAGATGCGTATATCGAAAATAACGGTTCAGAAGATAATTTTGACAGCTATTTAGCCGATATTGAAGAACGTGCGAAAGAGAAAGCAAAAGAAGACTTAACGGAAGAAATGATCTCCGAGGATGCTCCGGCATTCACCATGAAAGACCTGGAAGGAAATGAAATCGCCCTTGCCGATCTGAAAGGAAAAACAGTAATTCTTGATTTCTGGGCGACCTGGTGCGGACCTTGTAAAAGATCATTTCCGGGAATGAAAATGGCCGTTGAGCAATACGCGAAAGATGAAAACGTAGAGTTTCTTTTTGTAGATACTTTCGAGGATATGCCAGATAGACCAGAGCAGCTAATTCAATTTATTACTGAAAACGACTACCCATTCCATGTAGTGATCGATGAAAAGAAAGGCGAAAACAGCAATCAATATGAAACTGCCAGCGCCTATAATATTACCGGAATTCCTACCAAAGTGATCATTGGTCCTGATGGAAAAATGAAATTCAAACTGGTTGGATATGATGGAAACAATGAAAAACTGATGCAGGAAATTGGTTTGATGATCGAAATTCTTAATCAGGATAATACGCCTCAGGCATAAATTAGTGCTGAATATAAATTACAAGCCCTCTTAATTTGAGGGCTTTTTTATTTTCAAAATAGTTCACCAATTCTGATTAAATTAAAAATAAATTCTTTTACTTTGTTTTTCAAAGTACTTTAAAATGGAAAACGAAAAGTATCTTCGGGATATCAGTGAGATCAAAAATATGATGAATCGTTCGTCCCGATTCATTTCCTTAAGCGGACTTTCCGGTGTATTCGCCGGTATTTATGCTATTGTAGGAGCGGTTGTTGCCAAAACGCTCCTCTCCCTGAATGCCTCATCTTCCCTTACCAATTATGAATCGGTTACGGCAAATACAATTCAGAGTGACCTGACTTTTGAACTTTTCCTGGTTGCCATTACGGTTTTAGTCCTCGCAATTGGGACAGCTGTATTGCTCACCACTAGGAAGGCCCGGAAAAACAATCAGAAAATTTGGGATAATACCAGCAAAAGGTTACTCGTTAACTTCTTTGCTCCTATTGCAGCGGGAGGATTATTCTGTCTGGTTTTACTTCAGTATGAAATCATTGGCCTGATCGCTCCCTGCATGCTAATTTTTTACGGTCTTGCTTTAATTCACGCAAGTAAGTATACCTTTGGCGATCTGAAAAGTCTGGGTTACGCCAATGTGGTTCTTGGTCTCATCGCTACGCAGTTCATCGGTTATGGCCTGTATTTCTGGGCGTTGGGATTTGGTGTCTTCCATATTATTTACGGCATCTGGATGTACAATAAGTATGACCGAAAAAGTGCTTAATGAAGAACATTATCAGCAATATCAATAAGGCCTTTGATCACAGGATCAGGCTAGGAATTATGAGCGTTTTGATGGTTAACGATTTTGCCGATTTTAAAACGCTGAAAGAATTGCTAGGTGCTACCGATGGTAATATTGCCAGCCACACGAAAGCGTTGGAAAAAAAGAATTATATAAAAGTGGAAAAATCATTCATAGATAGAAAACCCAATACAAAATATCTAGCAACCGATACCGGGAAGAAAGCTTTTCGCGAACACCTGGATGCCCTGGAGAAATTGCTAGGATCGCCAAAAGACCTGGAACAATAAAACGAAAACATAAAATTTTTTTTTTAATCAACTTTGAATTTCAAAGTACTTAAAATCAATAATTATGAGAAAGTTAAGATTACCATTCATTTTAAGCATTGCCGCAGGAATTTTATTAATTCCGCTAATCGCCATGCAGTTTACTTCGGAAGTTGACTGGGACGGTCGGGACTTCCTAATTATGGGAATGCTACTGTTCGGAACTGGATGCTTGATTGAATTCGCCCTTCGGAAACTGAAATCTACTAAAAGCCGCATTATCGCCTGCGGGATTATTCTCGCTGCTCTATTTCTGGTATGGGCTGAACTGGCCGTTGGTATCTTCGGAAGTCCTTTTGCAGGAAGTTAATCGCAGAAACTAAAAAATTTAATATGAACCAGGAATATTTTGTCAGGAAAGATTCAATCGTTCGGGAGATCTGGGGAAAGAGCGATACGATCTTATTCATTTTCGCCGGTGCTTCGGCTGAATTCGCTTTGAATAAAGCCGTCGATTGGCTGTATTACACCGGTAGGCTACCCAAAAATCCACTTGGGCGTTTGTTTTCAACGGTAGACTATGCTCGTAGAATCGTTTTTGCTGAAAAAGATTCGGCTTTAAAGGCAATTAAGAACATCAATCATATTCACGCATCAGTTGAATCAGGTCGGGGAAAATCCATTCCGGATTGGGCGTACCGCGACGTTTTGTTCATGCTCATTGACTATTCCATAAGATCTTTCGAAGTACTTGAACGAAAATTGAAGGCTTCAGAAAAAGAAGAAATTTTTGGGGTGTTTTTACGTGTGGGACAAGCGATGAACCTGCAACAATTACCAAATGATTTTAGCTCATTTCGGAAGATGCGTCAAACTCACCTGGAACAACATTTACAATTTGGTGATTACAGCCGCGATCTATACAAACAATATCAAAAGCATCTTGGTTTCTCAAGATTTCGCTTGCTTCTGGAAACCCAAATTTTGATCACGCCCACAAAAGTTCGCCAATTACTAGCGCTTCGGAAATTCTCTTTGCTGAGCCCGCTGATCCTCATTTATAAGTTAAGCCGAAACATTAATCTGGACTGGCTATTGAAATCACTAATACTTCCTTCAGAATACAAAAAAGAAATCAAATCGCTGGATCATATTCCTGTGTAAATTATTCATTATATCATTCAACTATCAAAAAATGGACAATCCATCAACACCACCATCAACCGGCAACCGACTCATCGGTTGGCTCAAAAATTCGATCGCTGCAAGAATGGCCGTCGTCGGCTTTCTAACGCTCATTTTATTAATTCCGCTTTTTATGGTGGAAGATCTCATTAGGGAACGTTCCAGGAGACAGAAGGAAGTCGTTTCAGAAATTAATGACAAATGGGGAGACGAAGTGATCATGTTTGGCCCTATTCTGAAAATTCCCTATCGCAGTTTTAGGGAAAAGCAAATGAAAAATCAGAACGACCAGGTTACTTTCGAAAGCGTGGAAGAAATACGTTATTTCTATGTTTTTCCGGAAGAGCTAGCTATTAAATCTAAGATCGACCCCGAACTAAAAAAACGCGGAATCTATCAAACTGCCGTTTATAAAAGCAAAACACATCTCTCCGGAAGTTTCATAATGCCTGATTTAAAAGATGAAGATATTTCTCAGGAAAGTATTCTCTGGGAGAAAGCCAGGATCGTTTTTGAAACCTCAAATTTAAAAGGTGTTAATGAGAAAATGCAAATTACCATCGCTGGTAAAACCTACAATTTTTCATCTAAATACCTTGATCCTGTTAAAAATCCTTTGGGTAATAAGAATCTCTTTCTCATGGAAAGTCAGTTATTGAAAACGGATAGTATCCAGATGAACCTGCAAACTGATTTCAGTATGGATATTTCAGTTAACGGGAGTTCAGAAATTTCATTTATTCCGATAGGAAAATCGACTGAAGCCGAGATCATTTCCGACTGGAAAACGAACAGTTTTAAGGGAAATTTCCTCCCATATAACGAAGATAAAATAACCGAAAATGGGTTTGATGCCAAATGGAAAATTCTGGATATAAATCGGCCATTTCCACAGCATTTCACCAATCGGTTACCTAACCTGAATGAATACGCATTTGGTGTAAATTTCATGATCCCGGTAGATGAATATCAGAAAAGTGAAAGAGCCACCAAATATGGTTTTCTAGTAATTGGGCTCACATTCCTTATTTTTTTCCTGATCCAGACGCTGAGTAAAATCCCGATTCACCCATTTCAATATCTAATGATTGGGCTGGGACTGGTGATGTTTTATACGCTGCTCATTTCAATTTCTGAACACAGCAGTTTTCTGAAAGCTTATTTAATTGCTGGAATCTCTGTGATCCTAATGATCAGCTTTTACTCTAAAAGTATTCTGAAAGGCTGGAAATTTCCTTTATTTATCGGGGTTTCCTTATTCTCGCTATACTCTTTTATTTATATCATTATTCAACTGGAGAGCTATGCACTGCTGGTGGGAAGTATTGGCTTATTCCTGATTCTGGCTGGCGTCATGTATGTCTCCAGGAAAATTGACTGGAATCATTACTAAAATTAAAACAAGCTGAAACCGGCGAATTGATTTGACGGTTTCAGCTAAAAAAATTCGATCATAGACATGTTTAAACAACTTATTTTCAGAAACAAAAATTTTATATTGGCGGGAATATTCTGCAGTTTTCTGGTCATTCTTCGATTTTTGATCAGCATGGAATATTATTATTTCTTCCTGATATGGAATTTATTCCTCGCGGGTATTCCATTTTTGATCTCGCAAATCGTGACACTTAGGGACAGGAAAGCTTTCTATCCGATGCTTGCGATCTGGTTGCTTTTTCTACCAAACTCATTTTATGTCATTACGGATCTCATCCATTTACACACATCGAGTATGATTCTTTATGACGGGATCATGATTTCATTTTTTGCGTTACTATGCCTGGCCCTCGGCTTCCAATCGATGCAGCGGATGACTAGAATTTTAATATTGAAATTCCCGGCGATCAACACGTGGTTACTCAATTGTTTCATCCTTTTTCTTTGCGCCTTTGGAATTTATCTTGGAAGGTTTTTGAGATATAACTCCTGGAACATTGTAAGCAACCCAAAAAATCTGCTGGAAGACTGCCTGGATTTTATCCGGTTTCCGGTGCAGTATTCGTATGTGTGGCTCTTTACCTTCTTCTTCGGAATATTGCTGATCGGTTTATTTTTTATTTTTCAAAAACTGAAACCCCATAAAGATGTATTTAAATAGAAATTCAAAAAAGGTCTATTTCATATCTTTCCTGGTTTTATTATTCATTGAAGTTTGTATCGCGCTATGGATCAAAGATGATTTCATCAGGCCGTACCTCGGAGATTTTCTGGTGGTAATATTGATCTATTCATTCCTGATGTTCATCAGCAATAGTACAGTGGTCCAGGGATTACTAATCGTATTACTGTTTTCCTTTGCAGTAGAATTTTTCCAACTGATCAATATTGTAAAAGTATTGCAGTACCAGCCACCAAAAATAGTCATAATCATCTTGGGAAGCAGTTTCTCTGTCTTGGACCTAATCGCCTATGTAATCGGAATTATTTTTACAGGAGTTTTGGAATTTTACTTCAATTCAGCACTTACCAAAACCGGAAAATGATCTGATGGGTAATGCTTTAGTTTAGAATCACTTAGAACAGCATATTTTTCGATTTGCACTTGATCGTTCACGAAAATATAATCGATTCGTCTGGTTACCGCTTCATCAAAGTTGAATCCGTTAAAAGTCCCTTCAGATCCATAAGAAACCGTTTCTGCGATTTCCTTGGAATCTTTTAAGGTTTTCTTGATTAACTGAATTCCTTCGGAATCCGGTTCCAGATTGAAATCTCCAGAAAGGAAAACCGGTCGATTTTCTGAATTAATTTCTGAAATCTTATCCAGGATAAATTGTGCGCTGTTGGTTCTTGCTTTCACACCCATATGATCGAAATGGGTATTAAAATACCAGAATTTTTTACCGGTTTCGATTTCCTCAAAAAGTCCATAAGTACAAATCCTTGGCAAAGCCGCATCCCAGCCGGTAGATACTTTAGATGGTGTTTCAGACAACCAGAAAGTTCCCGATTCTAATACTTGATACTGCTCTTTTTTATAGAAAATTGCAGAATATTCGCCTTGTTTCTTACCATCTTCGCGGCCCACCCCGATATAATCATAGCCATTCAACGAATCTTTGAAATGATCCATCTGGATTTGCAAAGCTTCCTGTACACCAAAAAGATCTGGTTCATAGAATTTAAGCTGATTGGTGATAAACTTCTGCCGCTTGGACCAGCTGTTACTTCCGTCATTCTCGTTGGCATATTTGATATTATAAGTCATCAACTTCACCTCCTGCCCTATCATCGAGCCGGTGATCAAAATTGCTACAATTAAAACCAGTTTATTCAAAACCTTCATGTTCGTGTATTTTACCTTGTACATAATCTTCTAAATATTCAAATCTCCGGGTTAGTTTTCCATTCTGCGTCATCCGGGCACGTTCTAAAACCCCGTTTTTGTCATGGTTAAAAAATGCCGGAATAACCGATTTTAGAAACATTTCCCCAAAACCTTCGCTCGCGTCTTTTGGCAATTCACAGGGCAGGTTATCTACTGCCATAACAGCGATAGCGTTATCTTCCCGAAAGTCACATTCTGCTTCCGTTTCAGGATCGTAGCCATAAAAAGGTTCTGCAATGGTGGATGGTCGAATGGTGGAAGCCACTGGCCCGGCGATATCACAGGAAATATCGGCTACATATTTTATTCTGAAATCCTGGTGTTTCGCTTCTTCGGAAGTAAAGAACACCGGTGCTCCCTGGCCATAAAAATGCCCTGCAAAAAAGACATCGCTTACTTTGGCAAATTTGAAAAAATCAGACACATAATTTTCCGGATGATTGTAGAATTCTTCTCGTGATCCTTCACTACCATCTACTCTTTTCCCATAATCGAGCACATCGATCATGCAGTAAACCGGTTCCTGGAATTCCTGCTCCAGATATTCGGAAATTTGAACTTTTTTTACCTTCATGTGGTCCAGGATCTCTTTTGCTCCATGTGCTACTTTTCCGCTACCGGTCAGAACGAATTTATAATTCGGCAACTCGACCTGGTCTAATTCGGAAAGCATGGATTGGAGATCTGGCAAATCTTCAGCTTTAGGAAGGTCAAATCCTTTTTCTTTTATCCCTATCATACGGATGCCGTTATATGCACCCACCAAACCTGCATAACGACCAAAACCGATTAAACGGGCAGACTTTTCATCTACGATCACCTCATGATCATACAATTCGATATTTTTGGCTAGTATCTCCCGCAGGAGATCCCGGTTGTAAGGTTGCTTTTTGATGGTATGGGAAAAGAAAAAATACTTTTTATCAGGTATCAGTGCGGGAAGGGGCACTTCCTTGACACCGATCATGACATCGGCACCTGACACATCTTCTATTACTTTAAAACCCTCTTTTTCATATTCCTCATCCTTGAATACCCGAATTGCAGATTTTTCCACAATAAACTGAGCGTCAGGATATTTCGAAGCTGCTTCTTTTAGCAGTTTGGGTGAAAACACAACGCGACGGTCTGGTGGAGTCTTTCGCTCTTTGATAAGGGCAAATGTGATCATATTCTGGTACAGGTTTTGTTCAATTATGAAGTGTCTCAAAGATATGAATTTAAATCTGTATCTTTGCTAGCCCAATCGGAATCTCTGATTGGTTTCTTTGAAAATCTGGAGACTGGAATTATTTTAGATTCGTCAACCTGAACCCGTAAACTTCCTTGAATTTTCGATTTCAGGTTCTTTATGATGAGCTTCTGAAAGAAATTCAGAATGACGCTGATTATAGTTCTTTTTTGCGTTAGGGATTGCAGCGGCATCCTTTTTTAAAGCGAAGCGATAAAAAAGATATAGCGAAAAGCCCGCCGCGACGGCGAAAGCCGGAGCGGAACGCCCAAATTACAAAGAAGATGTTCATTATTTTATGGGGTCGACTTGGTTTTGACAGCGAGTCTAATTGAGTTGTAAGCACGTAGAGCGCTGGGATATAGCTCTTAAATCTCATATTTCACACTTTTTTAAACGGCGAGAATAACTACGCCTTGGCTGCGTAACCGAATCATAGTAGGTTATACTTAGTCCCTGCAAGGCAGGGAGCCAAGATGTCTCGTGAAAGCCTTGATTTACGGCGTTCACACCAGAGGCACCGATAAAGTAAATATAGTGACCGCAGGGCCTTGATGCGGTTGCGAAACTTAAGTGAGGATACGTGTAAAGTTGGTGGTTTTCGGCCGGCTTTGCATCGACAATCAAGTGAAAACTAAACGTGTAGAAAGCATCTGAATTGCTTGTTTGGACGAGGGTTCGAACCCCTCCGACTCCACTTTTTGAGTA
>CAXPUM010000054.1:0-7879 GCA_964220295.1 Flavobacteriaceae bacterium
TATTTTGGAATTCCGCTGAAAGTTGGAGTAGGTGTTGGTGGTCCTTTATTTTTCGTCCATTATTCTTTTTTAGGTCTTGATCCTCATAAAATGACCGATCAATATGTAAACTATTTCGATAATAATCGAAATATCGCTTTGATCAATTATCGATACGCTCTGACCAATCCAGGCGGATATCCGGGCTACGGAAAAAATAGCTGGGGCCTGACAGCAAGTGATGGCCTTGCAGGTTACAAAGCCAGGGAAGCAAAGCCGTCACAAGATGATGGTACTATCGCACCAACCGGCGCTATTGCTTCATTTCCATACACGCCGGAAAAATCAATGGCAGCTCTGAAGCATTTTTACAGCGATAACGGAAAATTTCTCTGGGGAGAATATGGATTTCGCGATGCTTTTAATCTTGACAAAGATTGGGTGGCGAAGATTTATATGGGCCTGAATCAGGCTCCAATGGCGGTAATGATTGAAAATTATCGAAGCGGTTTGTTGTGGGACCTGTTCATGAAAAATGAA
Organism: Flavobacteriaceae bacterium; assembly: GCA_964220295.1. GTDB lineage: Bacteria > Bacteroidota > Bacteroidia > Flavobacteriales > Flavobacteriaceae > Christiangramia. Next base: position 520 of record CAXPUM010000054.1, read on the forward strand.
GAAGTCCAGGAAGCTTTAGAAAAAATTAAAGAAGTAAAAACAGAAGAATAAATCTATCAAATGATAAAATTGAAATTTTTCCAGATTTGTTTAGCACTGGTATTGCTGTCGGCTTGTAATAACTCAAAACGGCAGAATGACAATCAGGAAGAAAGCCATATTAGTAATAAAGACACTACTGAAATTTCAGAGGAAGCATTATTAGACACGGTTCAAAAGCAAACCTTGAAATATTTCTGGGATTATGCTGAACCGAATAGCGGAATGGGCCGTGAAAGATTTCATCCGGACGGTGATTATCCTAAAAACGATGAGCACGTGGTAACCACCGGGGGTAGTGGTTTTGGGATGATGGGGATCATCGCGGGTGTGGACCGTGGTTTTATAGATCGGGATTCTGCTGTTGCGAGACTTAATAAAATTGCTGATTTTCTGGATAAGGCACCTCGCTTTCACGGAGCATGGTCACATTGGCTAAACGGAGAAACGGGAGATGTGCAGGCTTTCGGAGAAAAAGATAATGGCGGCGATATTGTGGAAACTTCTTTCCTGGCACAAAGTTTCATTGTTATTCGTGAATATTTTAAAAATGGTTCCGAAGAAGAACAAAAACTGGCTCAGAAATACGATAAACTCTGGAAAGGAATTGAATGGAACTGGTACACCAATCATAAGAATGGTATTTTCTGGCACTGGTCTCCAGATTACCAGTGGGAAATGAATTTCATGATCGAAGGTTACAACGAATGCCTCATCACTTACGTGCTGGCGGCATCTTCGACAGAGCATTCTATCAAGCCGGAAGTATATCATGAAGGCTGGGCCCGTGGAGGAAATATTACGACCGATAAGAAAGCTTATGGAATTCCATTGATCCTGAAGCATAATACGAGCGGGGATAAAGGAGGTCCATTATTTTGGGCTCATTATTCCTATTTAGGTCTTGATCCTAAGGGCCTGAGCGATCAGTACGCCAATTATTGGGAGCTGAATAGAAATCATACGTTGATCAATTACGAATATTGCCAGGAGAACCCGGAACACCACGAAACATATTCTGAAAATTCCTGGGGACTCACCGCAAGTTATACCAAAAACGAGGACGGAAGTGTAGGTTATACGGCTCACTCCCCAGATAATGATCGCGGAGTGGTTTCGCCAACTGCGGCAGTAAGTTCCATTCCATATACTCCTGAAAAATCGCTGGATGCCATGCGCTATTTTTATACCGATTTGCATGATCTCGTTTGGGGTCCTGCAGGATTCTACGATGCATACAGCCTCGATAATGGTGAAAAATGGGCGGCTAAAAAATATCTGGCAATCGATCAGGGTCCGATGCTCGTAATGATTGAAAATTATCGTTCCGGTTTGATCTGGGATCTTTTTATGGGCGCACCAGAAATTCAAAACGGACTTGAAAAATTAGGTTTTACTTATGAGAAATAACAAAATTTTACTGGCCGTAATTACCCTACTGGTTGCGGCTTTTACAGCAAATGCACAGGATAAATCACTCTTTGAAAAAAAAGAATTTGTAAAAGGAAGCGATACGCTAAAATATCGAATTCTATATCCCGAAGAGTTTTCAAAAGATAGTATTTATCCGCTGGTGCTTTTCCTTCATGGCGCAGGAGAGCGTGGAAATGACAACGAATCGCAATTGACCCATGGCTCCGATCTTTTTCTGAAAGAGGAAAACCGGAAAAACTTCCCTGCGGTAGTGATTTTTCCGCAGGTTCCAAAAGATGATTATTGGGCAAATGTTGAGGTGCACCGTGAAAGCTTTCCGCTGAAATTCGATTTTCACAATACCGATGAACCAACGACTTCCATGCGTTTGGCAATGGAACTTTTAGATCAATATGCTGCTGAAAAATATGTTGACACAACCCGTCTTTATGTAGGCGGACTGTCAATGGGCGGAATGGGAACTTTCGAGATGATTTCCCGCAGACCTGAAACTTTTGCCGCGGCTTTCGCCATTTGCGGCGCTGCCGATACCTCTATTGCTGAGAAATATCGCGACGGATTTTTTATTTGGGTTTTCCACGGTTTGCAGGATAACGTGGTGGCTCCGCACTTCGGAAAAGACATGGCGGCCGCAATCAACAAAGCAGGCGGGAATGCCAATTTAACGCTTTACAAAGATGCGAATCATAATAGCTGGGATTCGGCTTTTGCCGAACCAAATTTGATGTCCTGGCTGTTTTCTCATCAAAAGGAACAGGAATCAGAATCGGAATAAATCAGAAAAATCTCTGAATGACTAGATCCAGGAACATACTTATAATTTTATCCGTCTTTTTCGGAATTCAGCTTCATTCTCAGGAAGCGGTACCGGAAACATATATCAATCCGCTGGATATTGATTATACCTATATGGTCTATAATTCCAGTAAGAATATATCCTATCGTTCTGGTGCGGATCCTGCTGTAATTGAATTCCGTGGCGAATATTTTATGTTCGTCACGCGTTCCTTCGGTTACTGGCATTCTAAAGACCTGATCAATTGGGAATTTATAAAACCGGAGCAGTGGTATTTTGAAGGTTCCAATGCACCAACAGCTTTCAATTATAAAGATTCCCTTGTTTATTTCGCCGGTGATCCCGCGGGCTACGGAAGTATTTTATATACCGATGATCCAAAAAGCGGAAAATGGACACCTACAGCTTCCATTTCCAATAATATTCAGGATTCTGAATTATTTATTGATGATGACGGAAAAACGTATCTCTATTGGGGTTCTTCCAATGTACACCCGATCAAGGTAAAAATGCTGGATAAGGATGATCGTTTTTTGGAAACCGGTGTTCAGAAGGAACTCATCAATCTTGATGAAGAGAAGCACGGCTGGGAGCGTTTTGGAGAAAACAACTTCCATCCCACGCTAAAAGAAGGCTATATGGAGGGCGCATCCATGACCAAACATGACGGTAAATATTACCTGCAGTATGCCGCGCCCGGAACACAATTTAATGTGTATGCAGATGGAGTTTATATTGGTGAATCGCCTTTAGGACCCTTTGAATACATGAAAAGTAACCCGATGATTTTTAAACCGGGTGGATTTACGAATGGTGCTGGGCATGGAATTACGGTAAAACAAACTAACGGGCAATATTGGCATTTTGCGACCATGGCTTTAGCCTCAAATTCTCACTGGGAACGCAGATTATGCATGTTCCCGACTTATTTTGATGAGGATGGATTGATGCATGCAAATACCAACTATGGCGACTATCCGCTTTTTGGTCCTGATCATCCAACGAAAGCCGGTTTGCATACGGGGTGGATGCTGTTATCGTATAAAGGAAAGGCCACCGTTTCATCATCTATGGAACAGGTTAGAAAGAGCACTGCGACCGATGGTGATTTTGAAATTACCGAAATGCCTTTAGAAAAAAATAGTTCAGGTGAAATTATCTCAAACGTCCTGACAGATGAAAGCCCCAAATCTTTTTGGGTTGCTGAAGCCAATAATGAAGATCAATGGGTGCAGATCGAAATGCTGCAGCCCGGAGATATTTACGCTTTTCAGCTGAATTTTCATGATGAAGAATCTGGAATTTATACCCGAACGGAAGGTTTGCGACACCGTTTTACACTCGAGGTTTCCGAAGATGGTAAAAACTGGAAGACCATTGTAGATCGAAGCAAAAGTTTTGAAGATACTCCCAATGCATACATTCCTTTGAACCAGCCGGTCAAGGCAAAGTTTGTTCGTTACAACAATATCAAAGTACCGGGAAAGAATTTAGCCTTATCTGAAATTCGAGTTTTTGGGAAAGGTTATGGCAAAAAACCTGCTAAAGTTCGTGGTTTCGAGGTAGACCGAGAACAAGATCGAAGAAACGCTTCCTTTAAATGGGAACCTGTAAAAGGGGCGCAGGGATATAACATTCGTTGGGGAATTGCTCCAGGCAAATTATATCAATCCTGGTTGATCTATGACAAGAATGAGCATTACATGCGCAACCTGGATCGCGACACGAAATACTATTTCAGCATCGAATCATTCAATGAAAATGGAATATCAGAAAAAACCGAAATCAAAGAAGTCAAATAACAAATTGCATAAACAAACTAAAATGAAAAAGACACTATTATCGATCAGCTTTTTTCTAGCTTTTTGCCTTTTGGCAAAAGCGCAGGAGCGCATTCCGAAGGTAGAAGAACTGCTTGGAAAAATGACGCTTGAAGAAAAAATCGGTCAGTTAAACCTGCTTACTCCCGGAGGCGGTGTGGCAACCGGAGACGTAGTGAGTAAAAATGTGGAAGATAAGATCAAGGCTGGTAATGTTGGCGGACTTTTTGGCGTTGCCGGGCCAGATAAAATAAGAATGGCGCAGGAATATGCGGTGAATGATACGAGGCTGGGAATCCCGCTTTTGATCGGTTCTGATGTAATTCATGGGTACAAAACTACTTTCCCGATTCCGTTGGGTTCTGCCTCAAGCTGGGATATGGAAATGCTGGAAAAGTCGGCCCAAATTGCCGCAAAAGAAGCTACGGCAGATGGAATTAACTGGAACTTTTCACCTATGGTGGACATCGCTCGTGATCCTCGCTGGGGTCGTATTGCTGAAGGTGCCGGGGAAGACCCTTATCTCGGCTCCCGAATAGCTGAAGCTTATGTGAAAGGTTACCAGGGAAAAGATCTTACGCAACCTCAAACCATGCTCGCCACTGTGAAGCACTTTGCGTTGTACGGTGCGGCAGAAGGTGGTCGTGATTATAACAGTGTGGATATGAGCCGCGTGAAAATGTTCAATGAATACCTGCCACCTTATAAAGCTGCTATTGATGCCGGTGTTGCCAGTGTGATGAGCTCTTTTAATGATGTAGATGGAGTTCCGGCTTCAGGAAATAAATGGTTGTTAACCGATTTATTGAGAGATCGCTGGAATTTTGATGGTTTTGTAGTTTCAGACTATACCTCTGTAAATGAAATGATCGCGCACGGATTGGGTGATCTTCAGGATGTTTCAGCTTTATCGATCAACGCCGGTCTGGATATGGATATGGTTGGAGAAGGTTTTTTAACTACTCTGAAAAAATCTGTTGAAGAAGGAACAGTTTCCGAAGAAACCATTACCACTGCCTGTCGAAGAATTCTGGAGGCAAAGTACAAATTAGGACTTTTTGACGATCCTTATAAATACCTTGATAATAAAAGGCCTGAAGCCGATATTCTTACTGGTGAGAACAGGGATTTTGCCAGGGAAGTTGCGAAACATTCATTTGTATTGCTGAAAAAGCACAATAATGTGCTTCCGCTGAAGAAAAATGCCAAGATCGCGCTTGTTGGTCCTTTGGCCGATAGCCGAAATAATATGCTTGGAACCTGGGCGCCAACTGGTGATGTTTCTCTTGCTGTGACTATCAAAGAAGGTTTTGAAAATGTAGCTCCAGATGCTCAGTTAACTTATGTGAAGGGCGCCAATATTACTAATGATACGATTCTTGCCAAGAATGTGAATGTTTTTGGAGAAAGAGTGAGTATTTCTAAAGAGTCTCCGGATAATTTGCTGAAAAGCGCTGTGGATGCTGCAAATGCTTCAGATGTAGTTGTAGCGGTAATTGGAGAAGCAACCGAAATGACCGGGGAGGCAGCCAGCCGTACTACTCTGAAAATTGATGAAAGCCAGAAGAAAATGCTGAGAGAATTGGTGAAAACCGGTAAACCTGTGGTGGCAGTTTTGATGAGCGGAAGACCTTTGAATATTTCCGAAGAAATGGAAATGCCCATTAGCATTCTTCAGGTATGGCATCCCGGAGTGGAAGCAGGAAACGCCATTGCCGATGTTATTTTTGGAGATTACAATCCGTCCGGGAAATTAACCGCTTCCTGGCCAAGAAGTGTAGGGCAGGTTCCTGTGTATTATAGTATGAAAAACACCGGGCGTCCATCCAGCCAAAAAGAATTTGAAAAATTCAAATCCCGATACCTGGACATGCCGAATAGTCCGTTATTACCATTTGGATATGGATTAAGCTATACCACTTTTGAATACGGAAAAGTTTCTGCCAGTGCAGATTCTATGGATAAAAATGGATCGATTACAATTACAACAAAAGTAACCAATACCGGAAATTACGACGGCGAAGAAGTAGTACAGCTTTATTTACATGATAAAGTGAGAAGCATCACGCCACCGGTAAAAGAGCTAAAAGGTTTTCAGAAAATAGCATTGAAAAAAGGAGAATCCAAAGAGGTGATATTCGAGATCACTTCCGAAGACCTGAAATTTTACAATTCTCAACTGGATTTTGTAGCCGAGCCGGGAGAATTCGAATTTGCCGTAGGAGGTTCCTCAGATGTGGAGATGGCGGGAACATTTACACTTGAATAATTTTTAAACCAACAATTAATAACCATAAACTCTAAATTATGAAATCAATAAGGTACCTGGGTAAACTGAGATTCATGTTTGCCATCCTATTCGCAATGCTCTTCACATTTACTTCCTGTGAAGACCCGGAACAAATGGAGCCGGAAAATGATCTTGCCGTAAATTTAACCTCTGCCAGCATGGTAGTTGGAAAGGAATTGACGCTAAAACCATTATTTCAGTCTGTAAATAAAAAATATACCTGGTCTGTTTCAGATTCAACAGTGATTGAAATTCAGTCGGTTGGAAAAGATTATTCCGCAGTGATAAAAGCGATCGGGGAAGGTAGTGCTACAGCGACTATTGAGTCAATGGATGGACAAGAAAGTGCCAGCTCTTCTATAAGCACCACCTTGATCAGGGAAACTGAAGTAAGTGTTCCATCAAGTATTACTGCGTACACCCAATCTACGGTTAGCATCACACCAGATTTTAATTTGGTTGACGTGCCAACTCAGAATTATACCTGGACGGCAGATTCTGACGATATTGTTTCATTGCAGGTAGATCCGCAGACTTACCAGGTAACTATCCAGGGACTACAGGTAGGTACTACTGAACTGACCATTAGTTCAGAAGATGGTGAGATTGTGGGTACCACGACTGTTACTGTAGAAGATGAGAATGACGGAGTTCTAAAAATTCTGGCGATAGGAAACAGCTTTTCTGAGGATGCCATTGAATATTACTTATATGGTCTGGCGAAAGCTGCAGGTAAGGATATCGTAATTGGTAATCTATACATTGGTGGGGCAGAACTTTCACAACACGTTGAAAATGCTAACAATAACGCCGAAGCTTATAGTTATAGAAAGATCAATAAAGCCGGAACCAAGACTACTACAGAGAATGTCTCCATTGCTACAGCTATAGCCGATGAAAACTGGGATTATATCAGCTTCCAGCAGGTAAGTCAGAAATCTGGACAATATGAGACTTTTACGGAAACTCTGCCGGCATTGT
>CAXPUM010000055.1:0-5987 GCA_964220295.1 Flavobacteriaceae bacterium
TCCTGTTAGTCTCCGGGTCAAAACTGACGGAGGCATCTTTTACCGCTCCGCTTTCTCCTAATTGATTTCCAACATCAAAAATCATATAGCTTTGATCATTTTCAGGATAAGTATATCTCTGAAAACCAACCCGTTCCGTAGCCGTTAACTCAGCTATAACGTTATAGTCTTTTAATAAAACTTTATAATACCCTGGTTTAGCAACCTCATCTTTACGATCAAATCGAGAGCGATAGCCTTCATCCGGATTTTCAAGTTTCCCCGGAACGGTTTTTAAATCACCGGTCATGGCGCTAAACAGGAAACCACCCACCTGGAACTCGTGCAGGTTGGCAAATCCTTCAATGCTGGTATGCCTGTCATCATATCCTACCGCTTCCCAGCCTTGCTCATTTCCATAACTACCATTGGTAGAAGGACCCAATTTTGCCATTCCGAAAGGAACCGCCGCCGGAGTATAAAAAAACCATCGGCTATGGGCAGTACCAATATTAGGATCGACATAAGAAATTGGATCAGAAGAAATTTTTGATTGTGTTTTCTCTTCTTGCGATTTTGCGGAACAGCCTGTTAATACTAAAACTATTACTGAAACGGTGGTGATATTGAAAAGTTTACCAAACATTATAATGAAGAATTATATTATGTTCATATGTACAAACATATTATATTTTTTAACTATTCCATAATATTTTGATAACTTTTTTTTCAGACTCGTAAAATAAGTCAAGTCTTTTTAGGAATTCGGAAGTAATTTGTAGTATTTATTAATCAGCGAGTACTTTCTACAGTGTACAAAAAGCTATCTGCTTTATAAAATCCTAAGTTGTATTCAAAGGGTCTTTCTCCCTGATCATAGACATAACGTTTTCTTAGAAGAACTGGCGAATCTACCTTAACCTGCAATTTTTCCGCGATAAAATTAGTGGCTGCGGTTGCACTGATTTGTTCTTTTGAAAGCGTGGCGACGACAGAATGCTGCTGTTCCAACATTTCGTACAATGGCCTTGTAAAATCCTCATCCCCGGTAAGTTCTACCCTTGGATGAAAATAAGAAACAAAATACACAAACGGCTCTTCAGGCTTACCGCGTACACGTTCCATGCGCAATACCTGCCTGCCTTTTTGTATTTCAAAAAAAGCGGCCAATTCCTCATCGGCTTTTATCCAACTAATATGAAGTTCAAAGTTTTTGATAGGGATTCCGCGAAGTTTCATCTCCTGTGAAAAACTTAACCAGTTGTTTGATTTAGAACTTACAGGTTTAGGAGCCACCTTCGTACCCATTCTTTTCTTCCGAATCAATAGCCCTTCAAATACCAGTTTTTTGATGGCCTGCCGAACCGTAGACCTTGAAATTGCCAATTTTTTTGAAAGTTCTATTTCACTTGGAAGAATTTTACCTTCCTGATACTCTTTTTGCTGAATCAATTCTCGAAGCAATTCTTCTACCTGGGCATGGAGCGGTATAGGACTTTTATGATCTATTTGAAATTTCATCTTATGGATATCTCTGTACAATAATACAAATTTGAGTGTGAATAATTTACTCTTCTATTTGGCTCTGCACTACGCATTGCTGTTCTTTCTATATTTTATTCAAAATTTTGGATCTAATCTCCAATACGAATTCATATTTATATAGAAGAACCCTACAAATGCAGGGTTCTTATTTCAATTTATAAAAGTTAACCAAAAACTTAAATTGAAATTTTCAGAAATAAAAAACATTCAAATTTTTAAAAATTATCTAAATATTCTTGCATCTCTTTTTCATCTATTGGTTTATTTGAAGTAATTATTCGATAGGACCTTTCCAGGGTTTCACCGGGAGATAAAATAATTCCTTTATTGATGATCGGAGTAAAGCAGAAATAAGGCATTTCCGGATGGATTCTAACCGCATCTTGCAAACTATTCTCATCGTTCCGAGGGATGACGGAAATATTCATGAACTTATTATTTATCTTTCCGTACATAGAAATCCATTCAGGAAATGTATGATTAGCGGGAACGCGCGATAATCCCTGGCTGGTTTCAAAATCTATATACTCTTCGTCGCTAAAAGCAACTTTTGGTTTATTCCACTCATCCCTACCTCTAACTGCAAACCCACCGTAATGATACTTCTTGATATTCAGATCATTACTGGCAATGTTTTGCTGAATGATTTTTATATCCCATATAAAAGGTTTGCCTGAGTTGTAAACCCTAATTATCCAATCTTCTTTTAAAACTGGAATCGTATCTCCTTCAATAATTGCCAAATGCAATTGCCTGGTCTTTAATTCTCCATAGTTTTCACCTGCTTTTACCGATAAAATACTATCAAAAATGACGGTGCCTGATTGTTTCTGCTGGTTCCAAAAATCGACTTCGTGATTATTAAATTCAGTATGTACCCAGGCACTAAAAATGCCATGATGATGGGTGTGTTGCTCAGGAAAACCTTCGGTAATAGTATCTCCCGAGGGTGTGTAAGCAGGATGAATAAAACCGCTACGCCTATAGTAACTTGGTTTATCCTGGGGCGGATTCAGAGTTTTGTAATTGTATTGAAAAACAGGTTTTCCGCTTACCAAGGCTATAATAGCTTTTCCGTTATTTTTGAACTGAACAGGCTGCTGAGAATTCCTATTTTCCTGAGCTATTAGGCTGAAATAGCAGAAAGACAGGAATATTAGAAAAATAAAGTTCTTACTCAGCATACTTTATTAATAGTTTGGACCGCGGAGAAACAGATTACTCGATTATTTAAATTCAGATTTCAAAATTCCATATTCAAGCCCTCTCAATTCTGCCAATCCTCTAAGACGACCAATAGCCGAATATCCCGGGTTCGTCTTTTTCTTTAGATCATCAAGCATTTTATGACCATGATCTGGCCGCATTGGCATGCGAAGGTCTTTCCTTCCATTGGAAACCCTTCTCTTTTGTTCTTTCAGAAGGTTATACATTACCGCATACATATCTACATCACCCTCCAGGTGATTGGCTTCATGAAAATTCCCGTCAGAATCACGCTGAGTACTTCTTAGATGAATGAAATGGATCCTATCAGCTAATTTTAGAACCATTGCAGCCAGGTCGTTATCTGGACGAACCCCGAAAGAACCGGTACAGAAAGTTAGTCCGTTATTGGGACTATCTACGGCATTATAAATATCCAGAATATCCTGCTGTGTACTTACCACACGGGGAAGCCCCAAAATGGGATAAGGAGGATCATCTGGATGAATACACATATTTACACCCGAGTCTTCGGCAACCGGGATAATTTGTTCTAAAAAGTAATACAAATGTTCTTTTAGCTTTTTAGCGTCAATCTTATTATAAGTAGCCAGTTTATCATTGAATTCGTCCAAAGAGTATCCTTCCTCTGCTCCTGGCAGACCTGCAATAATATTATTTACCAGTGTGGTTTTTTCGGCTTCAGTGCTATCCTGCAGGTAATTTCTTGCGGTGTTTAATTCTTCTTCGGTATAATTCTGCTCTGCTCCTGGACGCTTCAGAAGAAATACTTCAAATGCTATAAATGCCGTTTTATCAAATCTCAAACCCGTAGATCCATCGGGCATCAAATACTCGAGGTTCGTGCGCGTCCAATCCAAAACTGGCATAAAATTGTAGCAAATGGTATCAATGCCACATTCGCCTAAATTTTTGATCGTAGTTTTATAATTTTCTATATATTTTTTGAAGTCCCCAGATTGAGTTTTGATACTTTCGTGAATCGGTACACTTTCTACCACAGACCAGGTTAATCCATCTGCTTCGATTGTTTCTTTCCGTTTTTTAATTTCTGACACACTCCAAACTTCACCATTCGGAATATGATGTAAAGCCGTTACAATTCCTGTAGCTCCAGCTTGTTTAATATCTTCAAGCGTTACGCCATCTTTTGGGCCATACCACCTCCACGTTTGTTCTAATCCTAATTCCATAAACCTATTTTAAATTCCACTATACGCGTTAAAACCTCCATCTATAGGAATGATCACTCCAGTTACGAACTCAGCGCCATCTCCGCAAAGCCATAAAGTCGTGCCGATTAGATCTTCAGGTTTTCCGAATCGCTCTAACGGCGTTCTTTGAATAATGCTGTTACCTCTTTCAGTAAGACTGCCATCCTCATTCGTAAGTAAGCTTCTATTTTGTTCCGTCAGAAAGAAACCAGGCGCCAAAGCATTTACTCGTATGCCCATTTTCGACATATATACGGAAAGCCATTGAGTGAAATTAGATACTGCCGCCTTCGCCCCACTGTATGCAGGAATTTTGGTGAGCGGTGTAAATGCGTTCATTGATGAAATATTTAAAACGCTGCAGTTTTTTCTACCTAACATATCTTTAGCGAATATCTGAGTAGGTAAGAGCGTTCCAAGAAAATTAAGATTGAAAACAAACTGCACGCCTTCTAAGTCCAGATCGAAAAATGTCTTCAGATCTTCTGTTTTATTTTCCATTTCATCTTTAGTCAAATGCGTATGTGAGGTTGTTGCTAAAGGATGATTTCCTCCTGCGCCATTAATTAAAATATCACATTTACCTAATTCTTTATGAATGGTTTCTCTAGCTTCTTCCAGAGAATCTTTCTTAAGAACATCAGCAGAAATAGCTAATGCTGTGCCTCCTTCCTTCTTTATATCTTTTGCCACAGCCTCAGCTGCATCGAGTTTTAAATCTAAAACGGCAATTTTATGTCCTTCTTTGGCTAAAGCTTTGGCTAAAGTTCCGCAGAGCACTCCTCCTGCTCCGGTTATCACTATTACTTTCATATTTTCTCTTTTAAAAAATTATTCAAATAAACCTGGTAACCACATGCTGATAGCTGGAAAAATGGTTACGATTATCAATACTAAAACCATAACAGCATACAATGGTATTAATGGTTTTAAAACTTTCTGAACGGTTGTTTTCGCTACTCCTACGCCAATAAACAACACAGAGCCCACTGGCGGCGTACACAATCCAACACATAGATTTATTACCATGATCATCCCAAAATGAATGGGATCAATACCCAGATTGGTCACAACGGGTAAAAAAATTGGAGTAAATATTAAAACTGCCGGCGTTATATCCATGAAGGTTCCCACGAAAAGCAGGATTAAATTTATAATCATTAAGATCACAAACTTATTATCGCTCAAACCTAAAAGTGCTTCACTGATGGTTTGTGGAATCTCCTGAAAACTCATTACCCATGACATACTCATGGAAGTTGCAATCAAAAGCATTACAATTGCGGAAGTACATACGGAATTCATAAAAACTTCATTAAGTTGAGATAATTTCAATTCTTTATAAATAAAAGAAAGAACCAAGGCATATAAAACGGCAATACCAGATGCTTCGGTAGCTGTAAAAACTCCGGCAACGATACCCCCGATAACAATTACCAACAGCATCAAACTTGGCAGCGCATTTATGAATGTTGTCAGGATTAGTTTGCCGCTGCTCCTTTCACCTCTTGGATAATTCTTTTTCTTGATCCAGAAAGCCGCCATGATCATCATTCCTAACCCAAGTAATATCCCTGGAATATAACCGGCAAGAAATAATGCTGCTACAGATACCCCTCCACTTGCCAGGGAATAAACAATTAAAACATTAGAAGGCGGAATTATTAAGCCTGTAGTTGATGAAGTAATATTTATGGCTGCACCAAATTCTTTTGAATAGTTTTCCTTTTCCATATGCGGCCCTAATACTCCACCAATTGCAGATGTAGCTGCCACGGCAGAACCTGATATGGCTCCAAAAAGCATCGCAGTGATCACATTTACATATATTAGTCCACCCGGTAGCGATCCCATGAGTGCTTTTGCAAAGGCAATTAGTCTATTGGCGATACCACCCTGATTCATGATCTGGCCAGCAAGAATAAATAGAGGTATCGCTAGAAGAGAAAAACTGTCGAGCCCTGTTGCCATTCGCTGCGCAATAGTAGTATAACCTGATACCGGATCTATAGATATCATTAA
>CAXPUM010000056.1:0-26410 GCA_964220295.1 Flavobacteriaceae bacterium
GGGAAGAGGGTGCTGTTCCGAATGTATTCAAGAAAATTAAGCTTGATTTTATTCTGAAAGGTGACGTGCCGGCCGCAAAAGTGAAAAGAGCCGTTGACCTTTCAATGGAAAAATACTGTTCGGTTTCTAAAATGCTGGAGAAAGCAGCTGAAATCAAGTATACTGTAAGTTTAAATGGGGAATTGATCTCATAATTGAATCGCTTCGAAACCAATATTGTCAAGACCTGGAATCCATCCTGGTGGATCAGAGCTATCGGAGTAGTTTTTATCCTTTCAGGAGCCTTAATGCTTTATATTCTGGATATTGAAAACAAGAGCTTGAAAATTCTAGGCGGGATTTTATATTTTGTTGGGATGCTTTTCGGATTGAGTTTTTCTTTTCTTAAACCGAAGAAACTGGGAGAATTAAGTTTGTCTTCCAAGGAATTGAAAATAAAAACTAACAATACCAGAATAATCCCTATTTCACAGATTCGTGAAATTGCGCTTGATTATCACGGTTATGGTAGCTGGTGGACCCATTCATTACACGGAAGTAAAAACCGGTTTTATTTTGAAACCAATGATGGGGAGCGGTTTGATTTTGAAATTGTGCTTCAAAACAAGCAAAAGAAGCATGAATTGAAAAGTTTTCTGAAAAGTGTTAGTGATCGTATAAATTATCAGGTTGATTCAAAAAGCAATTTTTCATTTTAATTCTGTGATTATTCTATCATAAACCCTTGCATTTTCAGGCCTTAGCCTTATATTTGCCAAAGTTCATTTTTTACTAATGGTTATCAAGAAAGGTTGAGGGATTAGACCCTGTGAAACCTTGGCAACCCTCCTGTAATGGAGAAGGTGCTAAATTCTACTGCGTTGCAGATAGATAACAAGAATACTTTCCTTCTTCTTTTTTGATACAAATTGTTTACTGAAATGTCAAAAATAGAAGAGATTCTCTCTCAAAAAATAGTAATACTCGATGGTGCCATGGGAACCATGCTTCAGGATTATCAGTTTTCTGAAGAAGATTTCCGCGGAAAACGTTTTGCAGACTGGCCGGTTTCGGTAAAAGGCAACAATGACCTGTTATCTATTACACAGCCAGAGGCTATTGCAGATGTTCACCGAAAATATTTTGAAGCCGGTGCCGATATTGTGGAAACCAATACTTTTTCTGGTACGACCATCGCCATGGCCGACTATCAGATGGAAGAACTGGTTTACGAGCTCAATTATGAGTCGGCTAAAATCGCCAAAAAAGTGGCGGAAGAGGTGACTGCTGAAAACCCGGAAAAACCTCGTTTCGTAGCAGGAGCGATGGGGCCTACCAACAAAACGGCCAGTATGAGCCCAGATGTGAACGATCCGGGTTATCGCGCGATCAGTTTTCAGGAATTGTACGATGCTTATAAGCAACAGGCAAAAGCTTTGATCGATGGTGGAGTAGATGTGTTGCTGGTAGAAACCGTGTTTGACACTCTGAATGCCAAAGCGGCGCTTTTCGCGATCGATGAATTAAAAGCAGAAATCAATAAAGATATTCCCGTAATGGTAAGCGGTACAATTACCGATGCTTCCGGGAGAACGCTTTCCGGACAGACTGCGGAAGCTTTTCTCATTTCCGTTTCTCATATCCCGCTTTTGAGCATTGGTTTCAATTGTGCTTTAGGCGCCAAGCAACTTACGCCACATTTGGAAGCTGTTGCGAGAAATACCAATTATGGCGTTTCAGCTTATCCAAATGCCGGGCTCCCAAATGCTTTTGGGGAATATGATCAGGATGCACCGGAAATGGCCGACCAGATTAAAGAATACCTTGAAAAAGGACTGGTAAATATTATTGGTGGATGCTGCGGAACCACTCCCGCACACATCACTGCGATCGCTAATATCGCAAAAGACTACAAACCAAGACCAATCAAGAAATTGCAAACCGCTTAATTTATGGCAGAAGTACGACCGTTGAAACTTTCCGGACTGGAACCGCTAATTATTACTCCCGACAGTAATTTTATAAATGTTGGAGAGCGTACCAATGTGGCCGGTTCCCGTAAGTTTTTACGATTGATCAAGGACGAGAAATTTGATGAAGCCCTGGATGTAGCTCGGGAACAGGTAGAAGGCGGTGCCCAGATCATCGATATCAATATGGATGACGGGCTGATCGATGGCAAAGAAGCGATGGTGAAATTCCTGAATCTGGTAGTTGCAGAGCCAGATATCGCTCGTGTTCCAATCATGATTGATAGCTCCAAATGGGAGATTATTGAAGCAGGCTTGCAGGTAGTACAGGGCAAGTGCGTGGTGAACTCCATCAGTTTAAAGGAAGGTGAAGAGGAGTTCATCGAACATGCTAAAAAGATCAGGCGTTATGGTGCGGCCGTCATCGTGATGGCTTTTGATGAAGTTGGGCAGGCTGATAATTACCAAAGGCGTATTGAGATCGCGGAACGCTCTTACAAAATCCTGACCGAAAAGGTCAACTTCCCTCCAGAAGATATCATTTTTGACCTGAATATTTTTCCGGTAGGAACCGGGATGGATGAGCATCGAAAAAACGCGATCGATTTTATTGAAGGAACTCGCTGGGTGAAAGAAAATTTGCCACACTGTAGTGTTAGTGGAGGTGTGAGTAATGTTTCCTTTTCCTTTAGAGGGAATAATCCGGTTCGGGAAGCGATGCATTCCGTTTTTTTATACCATGCCATCAAGGCCGGGATGAATATGGGTATCGTGAACCCTGGAATGCTGGAAGTCTACGATGAGATTCCGAAAGACCTGCTGGACCATGTAGAAGATGTGATCCTGGATCGTCGCGATGATGCTACTGAAAGGCTACTGGATTTTGCTGAAAATGTCGTAGCAACCAAAAAAGAAGGCAAGGCAGTACTCGAATGGCGAGAAAAACCACTTCAGGAGAGAATTACCCATGCGCTGGTAAAAGGTATTGATGCCTTTATTGTTGAAGACGTGGAACAGGCTCGGCAGGAAGCCGATCGACCCCTGGAAGTAATCGAAGGCCCTTTGATGATTGGGATGAATGTCGTTGGTGATCTCTTCGGAAGTGGGAAAATGTTCCTTCC
Organism: Flavobacteriaceae bacterium; assembly: GCA_964220295.1. Taxonomy (GTDB): domain Bacteria; phylum Bacteroidota; class Bacteroidia; order Flavobacteriales; family Flavobacteriaceae; genus Christiangramia. The sequence continues at coordinate 3,071 of CAXPUM010000056.1, forward strand.
GCAGGTAGTGAAATCGGCACGAGTGATGAAAAAAGCAGTAGCCTATTTGCTGCCATATATTGAAGCCGATAAATCAAGCAAGAGACAATCTGCTGGAAAAGTTTTGATGGCCACGGTAAAAGGAGATGTACACGATATTGGGAAAAATATCGTGAGTGTTGTGTTAGGCTGTAATAACTACGAGATAATCGATCTTGGCGTGATGGTCCCACCGGAAAAGATCATCGAAACCGCCAAAAAAGAGAATGTTGATGCAATTGGTTTAAGCGGATTGATCACTCCGTCGCTTGATGAAATGGTTTTTTTAGCAAAGGAAATGCAGCGACAGGATTTCAAAGTCCCTTTGTTGATTGGGGGCGCGACTACTTCAAAGGCGCACACTGCGGTGAAGATCGACCCGCAATACCACAATGCAGTGGTGCATGTAAATGATGCTTCCCGAGCGGTGACCGTGATCGGCGATCTATTAAAGTCGGCTTCTAAAGATGAATATATCTCAAACCTGAAAAGCGATTACGAGAAATTTCGGCAGAATTTTACCAAACGGAAAAAAGTCAAATCATTTTTATCGATCGAAGAAGCGCGAGATAATAACTTTAAGATCGACTGGAATTCTACCAATATCACTAAGCCAAATGAATTAGGTGTCAAAGTGATCGAAGGTTTTGAGTTAAATAAATTAGTGGATTATATAGATTGGAGTCCGTTTTTCAGAAGCTGGGATCTTCATGGTCGTTATCCGAATATTTTGAAAGATGAAAAAGTGGGTGAGCAGGCTAAATCCCTGTATGCCGATGCACAACAACTGTTGAAGCGTATTCTGGATGAAAAATTACTAACGGCCAAGGCTGTTTTTGGCCTTTTTGAAGCGAACACTATCGAGAAGGATGACATTGAAGTGAAATCAGAAAATGGGAATTTCATTTTTAGAACCTTGCGGCAGCAATTGAAAAAACATGGTGAACAACCAAATTTCGCATTATCAGATTTTGTAGCTCCGAAAGATTCCGGAATCCAGGATTATGTGGGCAGCTTTTGTGTGAGCACAGGTTTTGGAACGGCTGAGATCGCCGCAGAATTTGAGAAAAATCACGATGATTATAATTCGATCATGATCAAAGCGCTCGCCGATCGTCTGGCTGAAGCTTTCGCGGAATATTTGCATAAGGAAGTCCGAATCAATTATTGGGGATACGCTTCAGACGAAAGTTTGAGCAACGACGAGCTGATTAAGGAAGAGTATAAAGGAATACGTCCTGCACCGGGTTACCCTGCATGTCCAGATCACCTGGAAAAACTGACGATCTGGGAGCTTCTGAAAGTGGAGGAGAAAATTGGCGTAAAGCTAACGGAAAGCCTGGCGATGTGGCCGGCCGCGAGTGTAAGCGGCTATTATTTTGCCAACCCTGAAGCACGATATTTCGGTTTGGGAAAGATCACAGAAGACCAGGTAAAAGATTATGCCGATCGAAAAGGAATTGATTTGAAGAAAGCCGAAAAATGGCTGAATCCGAATATTGCTGATTGAAAAAGTTCGTCAAGCTGATGTTATTTCAGTTTCTAATAGATTCTGAACTTGGTTCAGAATGAGAAAAACAATGAAAAAGTAAAAGCGTTAGGGATTGACGCGACATCCTTTTTCTTTTTCTGAAAAAGATAGAGCGGAAAGCCCGGCCGGAACGGCAACGCCATAATAAATGAATTATAAATACGAATGAAAGTTACCGATCACATCGAGAAAGCTAACGGAAAAACCTTGTTTTCCTTTGAAATTATTCCTCCGAAAAAAGGGAAAAATATTCAGGAACTGTATGATAATATCGATCCCCTAATGGAGTTCAAACCGCCTTTTATCGATGTGACAACTTCACGGGAGGAGTTCGTGTATGTAGAACGCGACGGACTTTATGACCGGCAGATCACCAGAATGCGACCGGGAACCGTAGGAATTTGTGCTGCGATCAAACATAAATACAATGTTGATACGGTACCGCATGTACTTTGTGGTGGTTTTACGAAACAGGAAACCGAATATCTATTAGTAGATTGCCAGTATCTGGGGATCGAAAACGTGATGGCACTTCGGGGTGATGCGATGAGCCACCAGCGTTATTTTGAACCTGCTGAAGGGGGGCATAATTTTGCCACTGACCTGGTAAAACAAATTAAGAAAATTAACCAGGGACGTTATTTGCATGACGTGGTGGAAACAGATCACTTATCTGATTTCTGCGTGGGAGTTGCTGGTTACCCGGAAAAGCATATGGAAGCACCGTCTTTAAAAACGGACTTAAAGCGTTTGAAGGAGAAAGTTGATGCCGGGAGCGATTATATCGTCACACAGATGTTTTTTGATAATTCCAAATTTTTTGAATTTGTCAAAGAAGCACGAGCGATCGGGATAGATGTGCCGATTATTCCAGGAATCAAGCCGGTGGCGGTGAAAAAACATTTACAGCTGTTACCACAGGTCTTTAAGATTGACCTTCCTGAGGAGTTGATCAGCGAAGTGGAAAAATGCAAATCGAATAAGGAGGTTCGCCAGGTTGGTATTGAATGGTGTATTAAACAATCTAAAGAATTGATGGATTTTGGTGTGCCGGTTCTGCATTATTATTCTATGGGAAAGAGCAGTAATATTGAACAAATCGCTTCCGCAATTTTCTAATGAGTCCGGCAGCTGATTTTTTTCGTAAATATGTTAGATTTGGCATGAAATGAAAAAAATCCTCCCCATCCTCTTTTTGTGGTTTACCGCGACGATATTTGCGCAGGAAAACGAAAAACCTAAAAAATATTACGCCTTTGACGCCAGTTACTTCTACGGAACCATACTGGAACACAATCCCGATATAGCCCATTTGATTACCGATCATCCGAAAGGGGTGCTCGTAAGCTGGAACCGGAAGTTTTTCGGTATAGAGGAGTGGAGTGCGCGATACAATTATCCTGATTTTGGATATTCCTTCATCTATCAGGACATGAAAAACCCCTATTTGGGTGAGAATTATTCCATTTACGGCCATGCAAATTTCTATTTTTTAAAGCGGCTATTAAGTTTCCGCATTGGGCAGGGGATAGCCTACGCAACTGATCCGTATGATCCAGACAAGAATTATATCAATAATGCCTACGGAACACGATTCTTGAGTTCTACTTACCTAATGGGAAATATCCGGAAAGAAAATATTCTGGAAGGTCTGGGCGTTCAAGCCGGGATCACGATCATTCATTATTCCAATGCCGATACCGGTTCACCGAATCACAGTACGAATACTTTTACCTTGAATGTGGGACTGAATTATATCCTGGACCATGAAAATTTACCCGAATACGTTCCGAGAGTAAAAGAAAAATATACCGAGCCGGTGCATTATAATTTCGCGTTGCGAGGTGGTTTCAATACTTCCGGAGTGGTGGGTTCACCAAAACTCCCATTCTTAACCATATCGACTTATGCCGATAAAGTACTGAATCATAAAAGCACATTACAGGCGGGGGCGGAACTTTTCTTCTCCAGATCGTTGGAAGAATTCATCAATTATAAGGCAGCTGCATTTCCGCAGTTAGATACCAATGGCGATGAAGATGCTAAAAGAGTTGGGGTTTTTGTAGGGCATAAGCTAGCCTTCAATAAAACTGCTTTAATTACCCAGCTGGGATATTATGTTTATTACCCTTATACCGAATATGTGGAGCAGGTATATAACAGGATAGGTTTGCAGCGGGAGATCAATGACCACCTATTTGGGTCGGTCACCGTACGATCGCATGGAGCGAACGCAGAAGCAGTTGAATTTTCATTAGGATACAGGTTATGAGAAAATTTTTGATATTATTGAGTTTACTGGCTGTTCTTTCCTGCGATTCAGAAGATTCCGGAGATTGTTTTCAGAAAGCAGGTAAAATGATTACCGAAGAGGTAACGGTTTCCGATTTTCATGAGATCCAGGTTTATGATAAGATCAAACTTTATATCGAGCAGGGGTCTGAAGAAAAAGTGGTGATCGAAACCGGTAAAAACCTGTTGAATGAAATCACCGTTGAGGTAGTAGACGGCCGATTGATCCTGAAGAATGAAAATGTGTGTAATTTATTTCGGGATTATGGGATAACGAAAATATACGTAACCTTCAAGGATCTGGACTACCTGGAGCATGCGGGTAATATTCCGTTAGAAAGTGTAGGGAAAATTACTTTGGACGATCTCTGGCTGGTATCTGAAAATCAGGCGCAGGACCCAGAAATTCATACTGTGGGTGATTTTATCCTGGATCTGGAAGTGCAGAATCTCCGCATTACGAATGATAATTACTCCAATTATTTCCTGACTGGTAGCGCCAATTCGGTTAATGCTTTTTTTGCGGCCGGAGACGGCAGGCTGGAGGGAAGAGATTTTATCGTTCAGAATTACGAGATTTTTCACCGCGGAACCAATAAGCTCATCGTTAATCCGCAGCAGAGCCTCAAGGGCGATATTTACAGTTACGGAGATGTTATTTCAGTAAATCGTCCACCACAGGTAAACATGGAAGAACATTTTAAAGGCAGGCTTATTTTCGATTTGAATTAAGATCGTTTTTACTTTAGGGTTGCCCTTCGGGCCGGGCTTTACGCTGTATCTTTTGCCATAAATTTCGCTACGCTTCTTGGCAAAAGGATGCCGCTACAATCCCTAACGCAACCACTTAATTAAAATTTCCTGATTATTTTCCTGTCAGTTCGGCAAAAAGGCCCTCCAGGTTTTTCGCTTTTCGGTTCAATTGCAGCGTTTTCAATCCCATATCATGGGCAAAATCGAAGATCGCCGGGCGCATATCTTGCTGAGTATCAAAAGTAAGTTCGTAAGCAAAGCCACCCATACTTTTGATGTCCTTAATATGAGGTAACCTCTGCAAAGCCACGTTTTCGATCTTATAGTCGAATTCCACAAAGATAACCTGTTCGCCTTTTTGCTGTAAATCGGTCAGTTTGCGGTCAGCAACGATTTTTCCCTTATCAATTATAATGACTCTATCGCAAATCGCTTCCACTTCCTGCATGATATGGGTGCTGAGAAATACGGTTTTGCCTTTGCCATTTTCTGCGGTTTCACCTCCAATACCTTTTATAAGTGCACGAATCTCCACCAACTGATTTGGATCCAGGCCTGTGGTGGGTTCATCCAGGATCAAGACTTCAGGATCATGCAACAGGGCAGCAGCCAGGCCTACCCGCTGGCGATAACCCTTGGAAAGCTGATCGATCTTCTTGTTGGCTTCCGGAGAAAGACCGGTGATCTGGATCACTTCTTCTATACGATTGTTGTCGATCTTGAAAACAGAAGCATTGAATTGTAGATATTCCCGAACATACATTTCAGTATATAATGGATTGTGTTCCGGAAGGTAGCCCAGCTTTGATTGCAGATCTGATGTTTGCGTTTCTATATCACAACTGGCAACAGAAGCCTCTCCTTCATCTGCCTGCAGGTATCCGGTAAGGATTTTCATAAGCGTCGACTTTCCTGCACCATTAGGCCCAAGAAAACCTACTACCTCACCCTGTTTGATGTCAAAACTCACCTGATCCAGGGCTTTCTGACTTCCGAAGTGCTTTGATATGTTATTTACAAGTATTGACATGCTTCAATCTTCAAAACTAATAATAAATCTGCTGTTTGGATGCAGAAAAATCAGCAATCATCTAACGAAATAGAAGGGTCAGAAATTGTTATTTTCAGAAAAAGGAAGGGATTTTTCCGAATTTCGGAAAACTTACAAAATTAGAATGATTTTATTTTGTAAATAAAATATATGCGCTACTTTAGTCATTCAGAAATACTGAAAATGAAGTCATTAATCTGGAACGCATTCTATTATTTTTATTTCTACTCTGGGGATAGGATCGGGAATGCTATATGATTAACTCAACATAAAATTATATAAGTCTCGATCCGAAAAGATCGGGACTTTTTTTTTACATGCTTTTATGAATAAAAAAATAGGCATTCAGGGTATAAAAGGTTCCTTCCATCATCTCGTGGCGATGGACTATTACCATCGTGATATAGAAGTGCTGGAATATTTGTCTTTCCATGAACTAGCTCAAAAACTGGCTTCTGAAGAGGCAGACGAAGCGGTGATGGCAATAGAGAATAGTATCGCCGGTTCCATTTTACCTAATTATGCGCTCATAGATGAATATAACCTGAAGGTGATCGGGGAGCATTATACTCCGGTGAATATGAACCTGATGGCCATTCCTGGGCAAAAGATTGAGGATATTAAAAAGGTATTTTCTCATCCCATGGCACTCCTGCAGTGTAAAGAGTTTTTCAAAAAATATCCGCATATCAAGCTCATTGAAGATGCCGATACAGCAGAAGCAGCTAAGCGCATATCAGAAAATGACATCAAAAAAGCAGCGGCAGTGGCGAGCCCTGCGGCAGCTGAGCTGTATGACCTAGAGATTCTGGCCAAAGAAATCCACACTATAAAAAGTAATGCTACCCGGTTTTTAGTTTTAGGCCGTGAGGAGAAAAAGCCCAACGGCGAAAAGCTGGATAAGGCCTCGGTCAAATTTGACCTGAAAAGCGAAAAAGGCAGCCTGGTTTCGGTGCTAAATATTATAAGGGATTGCTATCTGGATATGACAAAAATTCAATCGCTGCCCGTAATCGACGCTCCCTGGAAATATTCTTTTTTCGTTGACCTGGTGTTTGATGATCCCGCCGATTTCAAGAAAGCTATGGAAGTTCTGACTATAATGACGGAAGATTTAAAAATTTTAGGAATCTATAAAAGCAGTTTGTCATGATCACGGCAAAAAGATTAGATAATGTTCAGGAATATTATTTCTCCAAAAAATTGCGAGAAGTAGCTGATCTGAAAGCAAAAGGAAAACAGATCATTAATTTGGGGATCGGAAGTCCTGATCTGGCGCCATCGCCAAAAGTGCTGGTAGCTTTGAATGCTGGGCTAAGTGATCCAAATGCCCATCAATATCAGCCTTATAAAGGCATTCCAGAATTGCGAAAGGCAGTAGCCAGTTTTTATTCCGATAATTATGGCGTGGAAGTGAATTCTGATACAGAAATTCTGCCGCTTATGGGAAGCAAGGAAGGGATTATGCATATTTCCATGGCTTTTTTAAATGAAGGAGACGAGGTGTTGCTTCCTAATCCCGGTTATCCTACCTACACTTCAGTCACCAATCTGGTACAGGCTCGAACAAAATATTATGATCTTCAGGAAGAACTAAACTGGATGCCAGACCTGGATGAATTGTCGAAATCTGATCTTTCCAGAACAAAAATTATGTGGGTGAATTACCCTCATATGCCAACAGGAACGAAGGCTACCAAAGAATTTTTCCAGGAACTGACCACTTTTGCTGAAAAGCATGAGATTCTGGTAGTGAATGATAACCCGTATAGCTTTATTCAGAATAAGGAGCCGATGAGCATTTTATCGAGATCTGAAAGAAGTGATTACGTGATGGAATTGAATTCGCTGAGCAAAAGTTATAATATGGCCGGCTGGCGAATAGGAATGCTGCTCGGAAGTCAGAAGAATATCGATGCTGTTTTGAGAGTAAAATCGAATATGGATAGTGGTATGTTCTTGCCGCTGCAAAAAGGTGCAGTGGAAGCTTTGCACTTACCCACGACTTGGTTCGAAGAGCAGAATTCCATTTACGGAAAACGAAAGGAATTGATGCTGCAATTAGCTGAAGCATTACAGCTGGAAGTGGCTGAAGACCAGGCCGGTTTGTTTATCTGGGCAAAAGTTCCCGAAAGCCAGTCGAGTGCTGAGCTGGTAGATGAATTGCTTTACGAAAAGGATATTTTCATCACACCAGGTTTTATCTTCGGGAGTAACGGGGAAGGTTTTGTGCGCTTCTCCTTATGTGCTTCCGAAGAAACCATTCAGCAGGCGTTAAAAAGAGTGCAGTCATGAAAGTATTTATTATCGGAACCGGACTCATTGGTGGATCTTTCGCTTTAGACCTGAAAGATGCTTCGGAAAATGTGAAGATTTATGGAATCGACCACAGTGAAGATCATTTAGACGAAGCGCTGCGATTAGGTGTCATTCAGCACAAAGCCCGTATGGATGATCTTCATGAAGCTGAAATGGTGTACCTGGCGATCCCGGTAGATGCGGCAATGAAGCTTCTTCCGGAAGTTTTAGACCGCGTATCAGAAAACTGCGTGGTTGTAGACGCCGGATCGACCAAAGAAAAAATCTGCCGCATTGTTGAAGAGCATCCAAAAAGAAGAAATTTCCTGGCTGCTCATCCTATCGCGGGAACCGAGTTTTCGGGACCTTCCGCAGCGATTAGAAAACTGTTCCTGAATAAAACCAATATCATTTGCGAAGTCGAAAAGACAGCTTTCAAACTTCAGGAAAAAGCGATGGCCATTTTCAACGCTATAGGAATGAGAATTCGCTATATGGATCCGGCTTCTCACGACAGGCATATCGCCTATGTTTCGCATCTTTCTCACATCAGCTCTTTTATGTTAGGGAAAACGGTCCTTGAAAAAGAGAAAAATGAGCGTGATATTTTTGACCTTGCTGGAAGTGGATTTGCCTCGACCGTGCGGCTGGCGAAAAGTTCTCCTGAAATGTGGACACCCATATTTTCTCAGAATAAAGAAAACGTGCTGGAAACCTTAGACGAGTATATCTCTAACCTGAAACATTTCCGCGAACTCATGGCTTCTAATGATTTTTCGGAAGTCTATGAGGAAATGAACAGGACCAATCATATAAAAACTGTATTAAACGGAATTACTGAAAACGAAAATTTAAAAACTTTAGACAATGGAAAATAGTAAACAACTCAGAACCTGGCTGGACGATTTCAAATTATCGCATCCGCTTGTGATCGCCGGTCCATGCAGCGCTGAAACGGAAGAGCAGCTGTTAAAAATCGCTCATCAATTAAAAGATTCAGATGCTACCGTATTGCGTGCAGGAATCTGGAAACCGAGAACCAGGCCTGGAAATTTTGAAGGAGTTGGCGCTCTTGGATTGAAATGGCTTCAGAAAGCTAAAGAAGAAACCGGTATGTTGACTACTACTGAAGTAGCGAATCCAAATCACGTTGATTTGGCATTGAAACATGATGTGGATATTCTCTGGATTGGCGCGCGTACTACTGTTTCTCCATTTATCGTTCAGGAAATTGCCGATGCATTAAAAGGAACCGACAAGATTGTACTGGTTAAAAACCCGGTTAATCCTGATCTTTCCTTATGGCTTGGTGCCGTAGAACGACTATATACGGCCGATATTAAAAATCTTGGTGTGATTCACAGAGGATTTTCGGCTTACGAAAAAACGAAATACCGAAACAACCCGGAATGGCAAATTCCAATCGAACTTCAGAATAAATTCCCAGACCTGCCGCTAATTCTTGACCCGTCACATATCGCCGGTCGCAGAGATATTATCTTTGATCTTTGCCAGACTGCTCTTGACCTGAATTACGATGGTATCATGGTGGAAACTCACCATACTCCAGATGAAGCCTGGAGTGATGCAAAACAGCAAATTACTCCAGATGCTTTAAAGCAGATCATGCAGGATTTAAAAGTTAGAAAAGAGATATCCGCCAGTGAAGAATTTCAGAATAAGCTATCTCATTTGAGATCTAAAATTGATATTGCCGATAGTCAGATTCTCGACGTTTTAAGCAAGCGTATGCAGATCGCGGAAGAAATTGGAAGAGTGAAAAAAGGACAGAATGTGGCTATTCTTCAGAATAAACGATGGAACGAGATCCTTGGTAAAATGGTGCTGGAAGGTGAGGATAAAGGACTGAGTGAAGAATTTGTTTTAAGATTGTTTAAAGCGATTCACCAGGAATCTATCAACCACCAGCAAAAGATTCTGGATGGAGTCAAATTATAAAAAAAAAGCCTGAAATTTTATTTCAGGCTTTTTCATTTTAATCGGTATACCCTAATCGTCTCGAGGCTTTTCGCATCAATTTATTTATTAACATGTCGGTATTGCTGCCCAGGCTGCCGGCTACTTTCTTGTTGTAATTCCAAAGAAGTTCTCCATCGGTGCCATTATTCACGCTCATGTTTAGAGTAGCAGTGTTCGTAGTTCCGAAGAAACCTAGCGCAAGACCTAGGGCAATGGATGCGCCATCAGACATTGGTTTGTCAGTTTCGAATGTTCCGGTAATTACGGAATCTACTTCAAGTATTTCAGCCAGTTGTTCTGAAGTAATAGCATTTAGATTGTCAATATCGTTCTGAATTAACAAGGCATTGGTTCGTTTAGGATCCTGAATACTCACAAGCAGGTCCCCTCGTTTTTTACGTTTTAAAAACCAACTGTACATGGCACTCTGAACTGCAAGACCTTCATCTTTTTCGAGCTTTTTGAATTGTTCTTCAGAAAGTTCTTTCATTTGTTTAGGTCTAAGACTTACTTTTGCATCGAAAGGGAGTATGGCGATCACTTTGTGATCTGCTGTTTTTTCAGCAAATTGCGGATATTGATAAAGATTTGTCTGCGCTGAAAGGCTGCTTATGCATATAGTGAATATTAAAAGAAATAGTGTTTGAATTTTCATGTAATAGCTAGATTAAATTATAATTTGAGATCAAATATATGTTAAAAATTTTAACAAACGCTTTAGGCTAAAATAAATTTATGCAGGGAACTGTCTACAAATCTACGGGTAGCTGGTATATGGTAAAAGGAGAGGATGGCCAGTTCTACGAATGCCGAATAAAAGGTAAGTTCCGTATTCAGGGAATTAAGAGTACCAATCCGGTGGCGGTTGGAGATGAGGTGAGTTTTGAAGTGGAAAAAGATGTGGAGGGTGGAACCGCGGTCATTAAAAAGATTAAAAACCGTGAAAATTATATTGTTCGGCGCTCGGTTAACCTATCCAAACAAACTCATATCATTGCTTCTAATATTGACCAGGTTTTCTTGCTAATTACACTGAATAATCCTCCGACCCTTACCACTTTTATCGATCGTTTTTTAGTTACTGCAGAAGCTTACCATATTGAAGCCGTGCTCTTATTCAATAAGGTTGACAGCTATAGTATTGAGGAACTGGCTGAGGTGAAATATTTAGCGGAACTTTATAGGGCTGCCGGTTATGAATGCATTGGGATTTCAGCAAAAACGGGAAAAAATGTCGACAAGGTCAAGGAAAAAATGACCGGCAAGACCAGCATGATCTCTGGTCATAGCGGTACAGGAAAGTCTACTTTGATCAATGCTATTGAACCTGGGTTAAACCTGAAAACTTCGGCAATTTCTGAACAACACCAACAGGGACAACACACCACCACTTTTGCCGAAATGTTTGACCTGAATTTTGATGCGAGAATCATCGATACGCCGGGAATCAAAGGTTTTGGTGTGGTAGATATGGAAAGAGAAGAAATTGGGGATTATTTCCCGGAATTTTTTGAAAGAAAGCAGGACTGTAAATTTCATAATTGTCTGCATATCGAGGAACCAAAGTGTGCCATCAAGGAAGCATTGGAAAACGATGAAATTGCCTGGTCCCGATACAAAAGTTATCTTCAGATCATGGAAGGCGATGAAGACAATTATAGAATTGATCAATACCAGAAATAATGCGCGTAGTACTACAGCGAGTTTCAAAAGCTTCGGTAACTATTGAAGGAGCAGTTCATTCAGAAATTAAAAATGGTTTACTGATCCTTTTGGGAATTGAAGATGAAGACGAAAAAGAGGATATTGAATGGCTTTGCCGAAAGATCATTAATATGCGAATATTTGGTGATAAAAACGGCGCGATGAATCTTTCCCTTTTGGATATAGATGGTGAAGCAATTGTTGTAAGCCAGTTTACGCTTCATGCCAGTACTAAAAAGGGCAATCGCCCAAGTTTCATCAAAGCGGCAAAGCCTGAAATTGCTGAACCGCTTTATGAGCAATTCATCGATCATTTTGAAAAATTGTTGGGGAAGAAATGTGGAACCGGTATTTTTGGAGCAGATATGAAAGTTGAACTGCTCAATGATGGGCCGGTCACAATTTTGATGGATTCTAAAGAAAAGAGTTAAAATTTGTTAATTTTTTATATATTGCGCTACACAACCTAACCTAAATTTTAATGCGCAGTATTTTATTCTGTTGCTTCCTGGCTACTTCAGCCATGTATGCTCAGAAATTTCCCGTTAACCAGATTCAGCCTGAGTTATTGAAAAATGCGGATGCCGTGATCAGGCATTACCAGCAGGATATTTATATCGAGGATATTGATGAAATGGTAGTCAAAACCAAGAGAGTGGTGACCGTGATGAACGAAGCCGGTGAAAACTTCCTGGATGCTTATGAATACTACGACAAGTCTGATGATATAGAAGAACAGGAGGCGTATATATACGATGAAAATGGTGAAGAAATTGATCACTTCAAACACAAGGAATTTACCGATCAAAGCGCCTACGCAGCCTTCATTTTATATTCTGATAACCGAGTAAGTTACCTCGATTATACTCCAAGACGTTATCCTTATACAGTAGAATATATCAGCGAAATGGAAACTCCTAATACGATTTTCATTGCCGACTGGCAGCCGATAGAAGGTTATAGCGTAAGTCTTGAAAAAAATGTGCGCAAAATCCACAATCCGCAAAAATTTCCTTTGCGATGGAAATCAAGAAATCTGGAGGGATATGAAGTTTCTGTCGATTCGGTTGGCAATGAGCTGACTTTCATTGCTGAAAACATTCCGTCAATGAAAGATGAGCGGTACACCCCGGATCTTTCAAGTTTTACTCCAAGAATATCTACTTCTTTGAGCAATTTTAATCTAGAGGGAGTCGCTGGAGAGGCAGAAAACTGGAAGCAATTTGGGAAATGGATGTATGATAATTTAGTTGACGGCCTTGATGAATTACCTCAGGAAACCATTGCAAAAATCACTAAACTGGTAGCCGATGCTGAAAGTAAAGAAGAAAAAATTCGCAGGATTTACCAGTATGTTCAGGATAATACGAGATATATCGCCGTAATGTATGGAATTGGCGGTTGGAAGCCATTTACCGCCAATGAAGTGGACCAGCTGAGATATGGAGATTGTAAGGCATTGACAAATTATACCAAGGCTCTCTTAAGATCTCAGGATATAGAGTCTTATTATACAGTTATATACGGCGGCAAAAAACGAAATATGGAACCCGATTTCACCAAAATGCAGGGAAATCACGTGATTTTAAATGTTCCGGGAAAAGATTCTACTGATTACTGGTTGGAATGTACCAGCCAGACAGTACCTTTTAATTATATGGGCGATTTCACCGATGATCGCTATGCGTTATTGCTTAAACCTGATGGTGGAGAGATTATCAAAACTACGATTTACAAGCCTGAAGATAACCTGCAGGTAATAGATTGTAATATTCAGTTGAATGAAAATGGAGGGTTTTCAGCCAAATTCAATCGGGAAAGTTTTGGCGTTTCTTACGGTGATGTTTACAATATGGCAAGTTATACCGATAAAGAAATTAAAAAACATTATCGCAAGAGCTGGAACAGGATCCAGAATTTAGAATTCAATAAATTCGATTTCAATAATGATAAAAGGAATATTGTCTTTACAGAAAACATTGAATTCAAAGGAGATCGTTTGGCAACAAATGCCGGCACCAGGTTATTACTTCCGCTAAATTTCGTTCATCAATCAACCTTTGTTCTTGGTCCCAATAAAAACAGGAAACTACCCATGGAGATAACCCGTGGTAGAAGTTTTAAAGATCATTTCAGCTTCAAATTACCAGAAGGTTTTGCCATTGAAGCCCTACCTGAAAGTGTAAAACTGGAAACGGAATTTGGAATGTTTTACATCGAAATAGCTGCTGCTGCCGATGGGTCTGAAATTGATATAAACCGTGGTTTACAGATCAACCAGGGGTCTTGGCCTGCAGAGAAGTACGAGGCATTTCGAAGCTTTATAAACAAGATGAACCACTTTAATAATCTTAAAGCGGTAATCATCAAAAAATCTTAAGACTAACTCATGAAAATTAAATTACTCATCGCATTTCTTCTGGTAGGGGGGATTGCCGCTGCACAAAATTTTAAATTCGGAAAAGTTTCCGAAGAAGAAGTGATGGAAAAAGTACATCCAAATGATAGTACTGCTGATGCGGCAGTGCTGTACAAATATGAAAGGGTGTATTACGATTATGTTGCCGGTACAGGATTTAAGCTGGTTACAGAGGTCGAAGAACGAATCAAGATTTATAATAAAGATGGATTTGACTGGGCCACCAAAGAAATAAGAACATATGAAAACGGTGGAAAAAGAGAGGATGTTTCTCGTATTAAAGGTACTACCTATAATATGGTTGATGGTAAACTGGAGGAGGTCGATCTGGACAAAGACCAGGTCATTACTGAGAATTCCAGCAGGTTTTATGGTAAAACGAAATTCACCATGCCAGCGGTCAAAGAAGGAAGTGTCATTGAATATAAATACAATATTTATTCTCCATTCATTGCCAATATAAATGATACCAATTTACAGTTATCCATACCCATCAATAAAATATATGTTTCGGTGAAAATTCCTGAGTTTTTAATCTTCGGAAAATATTTTAACACCCGATCACCTTTGAATATCCCAATGGTTGAAGGGACAGACAGCTACAGGCTTCAGAATATGGATTATCTGCAAAGTACCTACGTTATCGACCAGGAAAACATCCCGGCTCTTAAAGAGGAACCACATGTAGATTATATTAAGAATTATGCGGCTAATATCAAATGGGAATTGCAAATCGTCAAGATTCCAAATCAGCCATTGGAAAATCTTTCCAGCACCTGGGAAGGAGTGGTAAAAACCATTTATAATGATCATGGTGTAAGCAAAGAAGTGAATAAAACAGGTTTTTTTGAAGAGGAGTTAGATCCATTACTGGCTTCTCTTACTAAACCGAAAGATAAGGCCCGTGCTATTTTCGAGTTCGTAAAACTGAAGATGCAATGGAATGATTATATAGGCTATAACAGCGATCTTGGAACTAAAAAAGCTTATAAGGAAGGAAAAGGTAATACAGCGGATATTAATCTGCTATTAACCGCGATGCTGAAGTATGCCGGCTTAAAATCGCATCCGGTACTGCTCAGTACGCCTGCAAACGGAATCCCTCTGTTTCCCACAAGAAGTGGTTTCAATTATGTGGTTTCTTCCGTAGAATTGAGCGATGGTATTTATCTGCTTGATGCTACAGATCGTTCTGCCAGTATGGGGGAACTTCCTAAAAGAGCTCGTAACTGGCAAGGACGCCTGATTAGGGAAGACGGTTCTTCTGGCTGGATCGATCTAAACCCTAAATACAGATCTTCCAGGGTCAGCCGATTTAATCTTATGCTGGAAGGTGATCAAATCGTGGGAAAACATTTCCTCACCTTAGATGGTCTTCATGCAAAAAATTACAGAAGCAGTCACGCCGGGGAGAAAACAGAGGAGCTGGTTGCTAACCTATCAGAACAGCATCCAGATTGTGAGATTTCAGAATATAAAATTGAAAATATAGAGAAGCTTGGAGCTTCTGTTAAAGAGAATTATAAGTTCACTACCTATGCCGGGAAAGAGCAGATAGGAGATAAGATTTATATGAAGCCTTTGATGTTCGAAACTATGATGGAGAATCCCTTCAAGGCAGATGAAAGAACTTATCCGATTTTCTTCGATTTTCCTTCTGAAAATAAAAAACTGATCAATATAATGGTTCCTGAAGGTTACGAAGTAATATCCCTGCCAGAAAGCCAGATCGTAAAGCTGAATGAGAATGCCGGAGAATTTAAGTATCTGGTGTCTTCCAATGGAAGTTTTATCAGGATCGAATCCAATTTATCACTGAATCAGACAGTTTTCAATTCTACCGAATATGACTACCTGAAAAAGTTTTATAATAACATTATCGAAAAACAAAATGAAACCATAGTTTTGGGTAAAATTTCTGATAATGGAACTGAAGAACGCGCAGAAAGCGGTAGATAACTGGATCAAAGAGCACGGTGTTCGTTATTTCAATGAATTGACGAATATGGCACAACTGACCGAAGAAGTAGGGGAAGTTGCTCGGATAATTGCACGCCGATATGGCGAGCAAAGCGAAAAAGAAAGTGATAAGAACAAAGATCTGGGTGAAGAGCTTGCAGATGTTGTTTTCGTGGTTCTGTGCCTTGCTAATCAAACCGGTGTTGACCTGGAAGATGCTTTCAATAAAAAACTTGATCTAAAAACAAAGAGAGATCATGACCGCCATCAGAATAATCAAAAACTGAAATAGCCGGTTATGAGTTTCAAAAATATAATTCGTCAGAAAACCTTTTGGAAATCGGTTTTCTGGCTTGGTTTTTTCTTCCTGATCGTTTACAATTTTGTCGTCATGCTTTTTGAAACCGGCGGATTCAATCCCGTGGAATTCATCAATTTCAAAATTGAAGAGGCAGGCCTTTTTCGATTTATTCTCGCGCAATTAATCGGTGGTTTTTGCTATGGTTTTATTTTAGCTTTCGGTCAGTTTCATCTGAATCAAAAGAAAAGCTAACTTAGCATTTCATATTTTTTGAGATGACACTTACAATTTCCCGACCAGCCAGCCAGGCAAACGCAAATCTGAAAATTACCGGTTCTAAAAGTGAATCAAATAGGTTATTGATCTTACAGGCACAATATCCGGAGATTTCCATTAGTAATCTATCCAACAGCGACGATACACAAGTTCTGCAAAAAGCTTTAAAAATTGACATGGGTGAAGTGGATATTCATCACGCCGGTACGGCAATGCGTTTCTTAACGGCCTATTTTGCCACGAAGGAAGGGGTTGATGTAACGCTCACCGGGAGCAAAAGGATGAAAGAACGTCCTATTCGTCTATTGGTTGATGCACTGCAAAGAATGGGAGCCGATATCGAGTATGAGAATGAAATTGGCTATCCTCCAATTCGTATTAAAGGGAAAAACATTTCCACTAAAACGGTAAAATTACAGGCGAACGTAAGCAGTCAATACATTTCAGCGTTAATGCTGGTTGGAGCTTCTTTCCCAGAAGGGTTGGAAATCATTCTAGAAGGGCAGGTTACTTCAGCACCTTATCTGCATATGACTTTGGAGATCATGAAGCACGCGGGGATCAGAGGGGAATTTGAGAACAATCAAATTTTTATTCATCCTACGGAAAAATTGAATGCCTCCAAAATAGAGGTGGAGTCAGACTGGAGTTCAGCTTCCTATTTTTATAGTATTGCTGCTATTGCTGAACAAGCAGAGATTACTTTATCAAATTATCGAAAAACAAGCCGACAGGGAGATAGCTGCCTTTCTGAAATCTATAAGCAGTTCGGTGTGGAAACCACTTTTTCTGAAAATTCCATAACACTTAAGAAAACCGGAAAAAAGCAAATGCGAGGTATCAAAGAAGATCTTCGTAACTCCCCTGATATTGCTCAAACTATTGCAGTGACTTGCCTGGCACTTGGAGTTCATTGTGAATTACAGGGTTTACATACGCTGAAAATAAAAGAGACGGATAGGTTACAGGCATTAAAAAATGAGATTGAAAAATTTGGAGGGAAGGTTCAGATTACTAGTGATTGCCTGAAATTTGTTCCTCAGGGCAATTTAAATAAAAATGTTTCGGTAGTGACCTATAACGATCATAGAATGGCAATGGCTTTCGCACCACTGGCCATGAAAGTGCAATTTCAGATTGAAGATGCCGGTGTGGTTTCCAAATCGTATCCAGATTTTTGGGAAGATCTCCAAAAATTGGGATTTGAAATTTCATAATTTCGATTATTTCTAAATAAATAGCCATTTACTTGACAACCCCTACCTTGAGATCGTATATTTGCAGCTTTTAAAACAGGAACTATGGGAATGAAACTTTCAAATTTCAATTTTGAACTTCCAAAAGAACTTTTGGCTGAATACCCAAGCGAACATCGTGATGAGGCAAGGTTGATGGTTTTGAACAGGAAGGATCAAACTATTGAACATAAAAAATTTAAGGATATCATCGATTATTTCGATCCGGAAGATGTAATGGTGTTGAATAACACCAAAGTATTTCCGGCTAGATTGTACGGTAACAAAGAAAAGACCGGTGCAAGAATCGAGGTATTTCTTTTAAGAGAGTTGAATCCTGAAACGAAATTATGGGATGTTCTTGTAGATCCTGCAAGAAAAATTAGAATCGGAAATAAATTATACTTCGGTGAAGACGAAAGTCTTGTTGCTGAGGTAATAGATAATACTACGTCAAGAGGACGTACACTGCGTTTCCTTTATGATGGAAGTTATAGCGATTTTCGCAAGAAATTGAAAGAATTGGGGCAGACTCCACTTCCGAAGTACATCAAAAGAGATGTGGAGCCAGAAGATGAAGAGCGTTACCAGACTATCTACGCTAAGAACGAAGGTGCCGTGGCGGCTCCAACGGCCGGTCTTCACTTTTCAAAGCATTTGCTGAAAAGATTAGAGATCAAAGGGGTAGATTTTGCTGAAGTAACATTACACGTGGGCCTTGGGACATTCAGCCCAGTTGAGGTAGAAGACCTTTCCAAACATAAGATGGACAGTGAGGAAGCTTTTATTACCAAAGATGCTACTGAGGTGATCAATAAAGCGAAAGCTGAAAAAAGAAGAGTTTGTGCAGTGGGAACTACGGTAATGAGAGTTCTGGAAAGTTCAGTTTCATCAAATCAGACTTTAAATGAATTCGGCGGATGGACCAACAAATTCATTTTTCCTCCTTACGATTTCAATATCGCGAATTGTATGATCACGAATTTCCATACGCCAAAATCAACTTTGTTGATGATGATTTCGGCTTTCGCCGGTCATGATTTCATGAAGAAGGCATATGAGGAAGCGGTGAAAGAAAAATATCGTTTCTATACGTATGGAGATGCCATGTTGATTTTATAATCAGAAATTATACTTATTTGAGCCTAGCCACAGATTGAAATATCAGTTTGTGGCTAAGTTGTTTTAAAGCAGGAAGTTTAATTCGTAATTTTGCGGTGTGAAGGAGAGAAAAAAAGATATTCGGGCACTTACTAAGGAACAATTACAAAAATTCTTTGTAGACAATGGGGACAAATCTTTTCGAGGTTCCCAGGTTTATGAATGGCTGTGGAGTAAAGCTGCTCATTCTTTTGATGAAATGACAAACATTTCTCTGGAAACCCGTGAGATGCTTAAGGAAAACTTTGTCATTAATCATATCCGGGTGGACCGCATGCAGCGAAGCAGTGATGGGACCATTAAAAATGCTGTAAAATTGCACGATTCACTCACGGTAGAATCGGTCTTGATACCAACGGCTTCACGGACCACCGCTTGTGTTTCTTCCCAGGTTGGTTGTAGTTTGGATTGTAAGTTCTGTGCTACAGCGAAACTCAAACGAATGCGAAACCTGAATCCAGATGAAATCTATGACCAGGTGGTGGCAATAGATAATGAGAGCAGGTTATATTTTGACAGACCACTTTCGAATATCGTATTTATGGGAATGGGTGAGCCGCTGATGAATTACAATAATGTAATGAAAGCGATCGAGAAAATCACTTCCCCAGAAGGTCTTGGAATGTCTCCAAAACGAATTACCGTCTCCACTTCCGGAGTTCCAAAAATGATTAAAAAGTTGGCAGATGATGAGGCAAGGATCAAACTTGCGGTATCGCTACACTCGGCTTTGGATGAAGTTCGAACCCAGATTATGCCATTTAATGAGACTTTCCCATTGGAGGATCTAAGAGAAGCTTTGGAATACTGGTATAGTAAGACCAAAAGCCGTATTACTTATGAGTACATCGTATGGCAAGGTATTAATGATACGATTAAGGATGCTAAGGCATTGGTTCGTTTTTGTAATTACGTTCCATGTAAAGTGAATCTTATTGAATACAATCCTATTGATGACGGGGAATTTCAACAGGCGGCTTCTAAAGCGACCGATATGTACCAGCAGTACCTGGAACAAAATGAAATCACCGTCACCGTGCGTCGCTCCAGAGGAAAAGATATTGATGCAGCTTGCGGGCAGCTGGCTAATAAATCGGCTTAAGTGAGTGGAAAATGAGAGGGAATTGCTTCAGTATAAATTAATATCTTTACGAGCCTTATGAAGGTGATTTCCCAGATAAAACTTCCAGTGGAAAAGGAGATGGAACTTTTTGAAAAGAAGTTCCGCGAATCCATGTCTTCAAAAGTTGCCCTCTTAAACCGAATCACCCATTACATTGTAAACAGAAAGGGTAAGCAAATGCGCCCCATGTTCGTATTTCTGGTGGCTAAAATGGTTTCCGGAGGCTCAGTAAATGAGAGAACCTACAGGGGAGCATCGGTCATTGAACTGATACATACTGCAACCTTAGTGCATGATGATGTGGTAGATGATTCAAATAGAAGAAGAGGATTTTTCAGTATCAATGCCTTATGGAAAAATAAAATCGCTGTTCTGGTTGGTGATTACCTTTTATCAAAAGGATTGTTACTTTCTATTGATAATAATGATTTTGATCTTCTGAAGATCATTTCGGTTGCAGTGAGGGAAATGAGTGAAGGTGAACTATTGCAGATCGAAAAAGCACGCAGGCTGGATATTACTGAAGCGGTTTATTATGATATCATCAGGCAGAAAACCGCCACACTCATTGCGGCTTGCTGTAGCCTTGGTGCAGCGGCGGTGAAACCGGAGAGTAAGGATGTGCCGAAAATGAGAAGGTTTGGAGAGTTGATAGGAATGGCTTTTCAGATAAAAGATGATCTTTTTGATTATGGAACCGAACGAATTGGCAAACCCACAGGAATCGATATCAAAGAGCAGAAAATGACGCTACCTTTGATTTATGTGCTTAATACGGTTGATGAAAAGCAAAAACGCTGGATAATCAATTCAGTTAAAAATCATAATAAAGACAGGAAGCGCGTGAATGAGGTGATCCAGTTTGTAAAAGATCATGGTGGCCTGGATTACGCGGTTCAGCAAATGAAAGAATTTCAGAAAGAAGCGCTAGAAATTTTGCAGGAATATCCCGAATCGAATTACCGGGAAAGCTTGGAATTGATGGTTAATTATGTCATTGAAAGGAAAAAATAAAAAAAGCGAAGTTTTTGACTTCGCTTTTTTTAAATATAGCTTCGAAAACCGACTATGATGCGTCATCATTGGCCTCTTCACCATTTACATCGTCTGTATCGTGAATTTCCTCATCGATTTCTTTTCCAACTTTTTTGGCACCTTCTTCAATGCGCTCTCCAGCTTTTTCAGCACCAGCTTCGATATCTTCGCCAATAGCTTCAGCCGCTTCTTCCGTTTTATCCTGTGTCGTCTCACGGCATGAGTATACTGAAATGGTCAGGACAGATGCCAAAAATAAAAATCCTAGCTTTTTCATATTTTCCAGTTTTTGGGTTAATTAAAAAAAGCCATTCAATGAATGGCTTTAATTTATAATATTTAAAGATGATTACATATCATCATCTCCGTTCATATCATCAGTTCCGTCAACTTCCTCTTCCATTTCGTTACCAGCATTCTCAGCAGCATTTTCTACCTCGTTACCAGCATCTTCAGCAGCGTTCTCTATGTCATTACCCATAGACTCAGCCGCATCTTCAGTTTTTTCTTCTGTAGTTTCTCTACAAGAGTAGATTGAAAGTGACATCATTGCAACAGCAAATAGTAAGAATAATTTTTTCATTGTTAAATTGTTTAATTAGTTGAAGAAACAAAGTTAAACATTTTTTGATTATGCAAAAGAACTCTTTTCGGTTAAATATTTCCAATATCTTTTGGGTACATGTTGCAGGTGCAGCCTAGTGTTGACGCGGCTTTTGATGTTTACGTGGTTAAAATAAGCATGCCATAATTGTTGAAATTCTATTTCTTCTTCCTTAAAAAAATCTGGATTAGCGCCAGAAATTCCTACATTTTCCGGTAGCTGCATACTGATAAATTGTACTGAATTTCGGTCATAATAGCATCCATATTTTCGCTTGAGATCAAAAATCAACCAGTCCTGATCGGCATAACGATTTTTGAAATGAGTTTGGATGATTGGTAACACATTAAAATCTGGTTCTATTACAGCAAAGTAGATATCATCTTTTGTTAAGCGGAAACGGATAAAAGCTTCCATACGATGTTTTTCCCGTCCCACTTTCTTGAACATTTTAGAAAGGTATAATACAGACGGATGAGAATAATCTGAATCAACCTTATCTGAAGTTGAAAAAATGTATTTGGCGGTTTCTAGGATATGCATTTCAATACCAGATTCTTCGCTAAGAAACGCCCATTTGAGACGCAGAAGGCCGCTGGATGATGTTTTTTTCTTTAAAGATTTCCATACTCTATTTGCTTTTTTCCCCTCTGTTACGATATTCTGAGTTTCCGCGAATAATTTTGCTTCCAATCTATCTAACGGCTGGATATCCAAAATATTCATTCGTTGCTCGTAAGTGGCAAAAATGCAGCAAAGTAAGCCTTCAAAACTTCCATCGTATGTCAACACATAATTATTCATGAAAATAAAGAAAGCTGGTTCTGATCTTTTCTGAATTTCGAAACGGAATTTTTAATTATGAGTTGTTTTAAAAATTCACTGGAATAATCGTTCCTTTCCCATATTTTCGAATCGCAGGTGATAAAATATTGAGCGCGGTTCATCGCAATACCAATTCTTTTCAAATGATCCCAATTCAATTTTCTGAATTTTCTGGCCTGTAGAATCTTATTGACCGATTTCAGTCCAATTCCTGGAATTCGTAGAAGCATATTCTTGTCGGCTCTATTGATATTTACCGGGAAAAGCT
The DNA here is from genome assembly GCA_964220295.1 of Flavobacteriaceae bacterium. Classification (GTDB taxonomy): domain Bacteria; phylum Bacteroidota; class Bacteroidia; order Flavobacteriales; family Flavobacteriaceae; genus Christiangramia. The sequence goes on from CAXPUM010000056.1 coordinate 25,904, forward strand.
CCCGATTACGCAATGCCCAACTCAGTTTTGGGTCTATTTCCATATCCAGGTGGGGGTAATCATTATTAAGGATCTCTCGAATATCAAATCCGTAAAAGCGCATCAGCCAATCTGTTTGATAAAGACGGTTTTCCCTCATGACTGGAACTTGGGTCCCTAAAGCGGGCAGGCGTGGATCATTGGCTACTGGAACATAACCGGAATAATACACTCGTTTCATCTGATACTTCTTATAGAAGAAATTGGAAGTGTACATGACGTCACGATCAGATTCCCCCGTAGCGCCTACAATCATTTGTGTACTCTGGCCGGCAGGTGCATATTTAGGTGTGCTCTTAATCAATTTACTTTCCTGCTTGTATTGAATAATTTCATTTTTCACCTTTTTCATCGGTTTCATGAAATCTTCGTGATTTTTATCTGGTGCCAGAAGCTTTAAACCTTCTTTGGTGGGAATTTCAATATTGACACTTAGTCGATCAGCATATAATCCCGCTTCGCGCATTA
>CAXPUM010000057.1:0-21592 GCA_964220295.1 Flavobacteriaceae bacterium
TCAGATAAATTAACCATGACCGCTTTATAACCAAGATGTTTTAAAGGCATATAAGCAAGGTCAAAATGAACGCCTTCCACCAGAAAATCAGTGCTGACAAGGGTTTGTTTTTCTTTAAAATCGATCACTGCGGCATCGTCGCCAATCGCTTTGACGGTCGATTCCAATTTAGGTTCAAAATGCTTGGTAAGATGATCAATAAGACCAAATTCACCTAATTCTGAAAGGTTTGTGCGTTGTTCCTGACTATTTTCAAACATAGAGCAATTTTTGAAATGCAAAATTACACATATAATCTACAATGACGAAGCTAGTTAAGGTGAGATTCAGGAACTTCTAAAATTGAAGTCAATTTCGATTGAAGGAGTCTATAAATCAATTCTTAAAACATATGCAGGCTCTATGGTAAAACGTTAGTATTGTAGTATATTTGTGCCCAATTTAGAATTAATCTTGGTAACCTATGATTAAAGTAAGCGAAGAGGCGAAAAGAAAGGTTTCCTCACTAATGAGTGAAGAGGGTTTCGATGTTCACAACGATTATGTTCGTGTGGGCGTTCGTAGCGGTGGATGTTCAGGTTTGTCTTATGAATTGAAATTCGATAAGGCTCAGAATGAAGGTGATAAGGTGTTTGAGGATAATGATGTGAAGATCGTAGTAGACAAACGAAGTGTTCTTTACCTGGCCGGAACGATTTTGGAATATTCCGGGGGACTGAACGGTAAGGGTTTTGTTTTTAATAACCCAAATGCACAACGTACCTGTGGGTGCGGGGAAAGTTTTTCTTTATAAAACTTTCAGAATTAAAGTGGAATAAAGCGGATTTCCGTTTTAGTAAAATTTAGAATTAGACGACATGGCATATACTGAAGATGATTTAAAAAAAGAACTCGAATCGAAGGAGTACGAGTATGGATTCTATACCGATATTGAGTCTGACACACTGCCGGTTGGGTTAAATGAAGATATTGTAAGGGCTATTTCGAAAAAGAAGGAGGAGCCGGAATGGATGACCGAATGGCGACTGGAAGCTTTCCGTCATTGGGAGAATATGGTGGAACCGGAATGGGCGAACGTTCATTATAAAAAGCCGGATTTTCAGAATATCAGTTATTATTCTGCGCCAAATAAAAAACCGAAATATGATAGTTTGGATGAAGTCGATCCGGAATTGCTGGATACTTTCAAAAAACTTGGTATTTCAATAGATGAGCAGAAAAAGCTTGCCGGGGTAGCCGTAGATGTGGTAATGGATTCAGTTTCTGTAACCACAACTTTTAAGAAAACTCTTGCTGAAAAAGGTATTATTTTCTGTTCTATTTCAGAAGCAATCAAGGAGCATCCGGAACTGGTAAAGAAATACATTGGTTCTGTCGTTCCAAAGAAAGATAATTTCTATGCTGCCTTGAATTCCGCAGTATTTAGTGATGGTTCGTTCTGTTACATCCCGAAAGGAGTAAGATGCCCAATGGAACTTTCTACCTATTTCCGGATCAATCAGGCTGGAACCGGGCAGTTCGAAAGAACTTTAGTGGTAGCCGATGAAGATAGTTATGTGAGTTACCTGGAAGGCTGCACGGCGCCAATGCGCGATGAGAATCAGTTGCACGCGGCCGTTGTAGAATTAGTTGCGCTGGATGGTGCGGAGATTAAATACAGTACTGTACAAAACTGGTTCCCTGGGAATAAAGACGGTAAAGGTGGAGTTTTCAATTTCGTGACCAAGCGCGGTCTTTGCGAAAAAAATGCAAAAATTTCATGGACCCAAGTAGAGACCGGTTCAGCAGTGACCTGGAAATATCCAAGTTGTATTCTGAAAGGGGATAATTCGGTTGGAGAGTTTTACTCCATAGCGGTTACCAATAACTTTCAGCAGGCAGATACCGGGACCAAAATGATCCATCTTGGGAAGAATACCAAGAGTACGATCATTTCAAAAGGTATTTCCGCAGGAAAATCACAGAATTCGTACCGCGGACTGGTTCAGGTTAATCGTAGGGCAGACAATGCCAGGAACTTTTCCCAGTGTGATTCCCTGTTGATGGGTAATAAATGTGGTGCGCATACTTTCCCTTATATCGAAGTGAATAATAAGTCGGCTAAAGTAGAACACGAGGCAACCACCAGTAAAATTGGGGAAGACCAGATTTTCTATTGTAACCAGAGAGGTATAGATACCGAAAAAGCGATCGCGTTGATCGTGAATGGTTTCAGTAAGGAAGTATTAAATAAGCTGCCAATGGAATTTGCCGTTGAAGCTCAGAAATTACTTGAAATTTCACTGGAAGGATCTGTAGGATAATTTCAGAAGATTTTAAAGTTGCTATGAAAAAGATTTTTGGAATACTGATTTTTTTGATCGCTCTAACTTCCTGCCAGGATGATGGTAGAAAGGAATTGCTGAATCAAAAGGAAGAAGAAAAAGTTCCGGATAGCATCCAGATTTTAAAAGGCGATTTTGTTTACGGGGCTGATGCAGCGGTGATCCGCGGAAATGGTTTTGTATACGGAGTGAAAATAGATTCCATGTCGATAACACTGGCAGATCGGGTTGCTCCATTAAAATCTGATGATTTTGAAATGGTTCCGGTGACTGTGAAAGCTAAGATCGTTCCGAACCCGCAACAGGAAGGCTGGAAAGAAGTCATCGAAATCCAGGAAATCATGGAAATTCCGGATGCTAAGAAATCAGATTCAATAAATAATAAAGAAAACGAAGACAAATAAACTGCCACCGGCAGAAAATTGAATATAACAGGTATGTTAAACATAAAGAACTTACACGCAAGTATTGAAGATAAAGAGATCCTGAAGGGGATCAACCTGGAGATCAAACCGGGAGAAGTTCATGCGATCATGGGACCAAACGGTTCCGGGAAAAGTACGCTTTCATCTGTTATCGCAGGTAGAGAGGAGTATGAAATGACAGATGGTGAAATGATCTTTGAAGGAGAAGATCTTGCTGAAATGGATCCAGAGGTACGCTCTCATAAAGGTATTTTTCTTTCTTTTCAGTATCCAGTAGAAATTCCGGGTGTGTCTGTGACCAATTTCATGAAAACTGCGATCAATGCTCAGCGCAAGGCCAGAGGAATGGAAGATATGCCTGCAAACGAAATGCTGAAGCTCATTCGTGAGAAATCTGAAATGCTGGAAATTGACAGAAAGTTTCTTTCCCGTTCTCTGAACCAGGGATTTTCTGGAGGGGAGAAAAAGCGTAATGAGATCTTTCAAATGGCTATGCTGGATCCAAAATTGTCAATTCTTGATGAAACCGATTCAGGTTTAGATATCGATGCGTTAAGAATCGTGGCAGATGGCGTGAACAAGCTTAGAAGAGAAGATAATGCGGTATTGTTGATCACGCATTACCAAAGACTTTTAAACTATATCGTGCCAGATTATGTACATGTGTTAGTTGACGGAAAGATCGTAAAGTCTGGTGGGAAAGAACTAGCTCACGAACTGGAAGAAAGAGGGTACGACTGGATCAAGCAGGAAAAAGCAGTTTAAACATTTTCTTTCAGGTTACTGAAAAAAATGTTGAACAGATTAATTGAACGTAATGGAATTAAAAGATAAACTTATCTCATCATTTATGGCTTTTGAAGAGAGCCTGGACCCGGACAGTCATTTAAATCCTGTTCGCAGCCAGGCAATCAAAGATTTTGAAAGCACTGGTTTCCCAACTAAAAAAGATGAGAACTGGAAATATACCTCGCTGAATTCGATCTTAAAACACGACTATAGTGTTTTTCCGAAAAAAGAAGACGCGATAGATTACAAAGACATCAAGAAGTACCTGATTCATGATATCGATACCTATAAATTGGTATTCATTGATGGAATCTATTCTTCTCATTTGTCGCAAACCACTCATGATAAAATTGATGTGTGTTTGATGTCTTCGGCATTGAATAAGGAAAAATACAAGCCGGTCATTGAAAACTATTTCAACAAGATCGCTCCGAAAAGCAGTCTGAATAGTCTAAATACGGCATTTGCTCGGGAAGGTGCTTTCATCCACATTCACAAAAATAAAATGGCTGATAAGCCCATTCAGATTATCAATTTTTCTACGGGAAATGAGACTTCTTTGTTGTTGCAGCCAAGAAATTTGATCGTGGCAGATGAAAATTCTCATGTTCAGATTATAGAAAGACACCAGAGCCTTACCGATCATCCTGTTTTGACAAATTCGGTAACCGAAATTTTTGCTGAAAAGCGTGCGATCGTAGATTATTACAAGATCCAGAATGATAAGTCTTCTGCTTCATTGATCGATAATACATTTATCGAGCAGAAAGGTGAAACAGAAGTTTCCGTACATACTTTTTCTTTCGGTGGAAAACTGACCAGGAATAACCTGAATTTCTACCAAAAAGGAGAGCGCATCAATTCAATTCTGAAGGGTGTGACGATCATTGAAGATAAGCAACACGTAGATCATAATACATTGGTTCATCATATCGAACCGAATTGTGAGAGCCACCAGGATTATAAAGGAATCTTTGGCGACAGTTCAACCGGTGTGTTCAACGGGAAGGTTTTGGTAGAGAAAGAAGCTCAGAAAACCGATGCTTACCAGGCTAACAACAATATCCTGGCAGATGATAAAGCGACGATCAACTCCAAACCTCAGTTAGAGATCTTTGCAGATGATGTGGCCTGTAGTCACGGTTGTACAATTGGCCAACTGGATGAAGAAGCATTATTTTACCTTCAGTCAAGAGGGATTCCACGTAAAGAAGCTCGTGGACTGTTGATGTACGCTTTTGCCAACAATGTATTGGAAAGTGTAAAAATTCCGGAAGTGAAATCCCGTATCAACAAACTGATCGCTACGAAACTTGGAGTAGAATTAGGTTTTAACCTATAATACAAATCTGAAAAATTAGACGGAGATGAGCGGGCAAACGATGACGTTAGATGTAGAAAAGATCAGGAAGGATTTCCCGATTTTAAAACGTGAGGTGAATGGCTATCCGTTGGTTTATTTTGATAACGCGGCAACATCCCAAACCCCGCAGCAGGTCATCGATGTTATTGTAGATTATTATTCTAATTACAACGCGAATATCCATAGGGGGGTGCATGCACTTTCCCAGGAAGCGACCGATAAATATGAGCAGGCGCGGGAAACCATCCGCAAGCATTTCAATGCGGAAAAAGCTCATGAAATTATTTTTACTTCAGGAACCACCCACGGAATTAACCTGGTTGCCAATGGTTTTTCTTCGGAATTAAAAGAAGGTGATGAGGTGTTGGTATCGGCCATGGAGCATCACTCTAATATTGTGCCTTGGCAAATGCTTTGTGAGCGCACCGGCGCGAAGCTAAAGGTGATCCCGATGGATTTGAAAGGTGAATTGCTGATCAGCGAACTGGAGAAACTAATTTCCAATAAAACAAAACTGGTATTTGTCAATCACGTTTCGAATGCCCTTGGAACGGTAAACCCGATTAAAAAGATCATCGACAAAGCGCATGAATTTGGTGCTGCGGTTCTAATTGATGGAGCGCAGGCAGCACCACACATAAAAGCTGATGTTCAGGAACTGGATGTAGACTTTTACGTGGTTTCCGCTCATAAAATGTGTGGTCCGACCGGAGTTGGAATGCTCTACGGGAAAGAGGAATGGCTTGAAAAACTGCCGCCTTACCAGGGTGGAGGCGAAATGATCGACACCGTAAGCTTTGAAAAAACAACATACGCGGGACTTCCACATAAATTCGAAGCAGGAACTCCAAATATCTGTGGAGGAATTGCTTTTGCAGCTGCTCTGGATTATATGAATGATATCGGTTTTGATACTATTGCAGCATACGAACACGAATTGCTGGAATACGGAACCGAAAAACTGAACGAGATCGAAGGAATGGTTATTTATGGCCAGGCTGCAGAAAAGACTTCAGTAATTTCTTTCAATATCGATGGGCTTCATCCTTATGATATCGGCACACTGCTCGATAAGATGGGAATTGCCGTTAGAACAGGTCATCATTGTGCTCAGCCGGTTATGGATTTCTTCGCAATTCCGGGAACCGTAAGAGCTTCTTTTTCTTTCTATAATACGTTCGAGGAGATCGACCGATTTATAGAAGCGGTGAAAAAGGCCAAAATGATGCTTCAGTAAATAATTTTCAGAATAACTCTTATTAATTTCAGCTATTCAGCGATTATCAGAAAATGTTGAATAGCAGTTCTTCTTATTGTACTTTTGTTTAAAATTACCCTATGACTATAAAGGAAAAACAGGAAGAAGTAATTGACGAATTCGCCATGTTCGATGACTGGATGCAGCGTTACGAATACATGATCGAATTGGGAAAATCACTTCCTTTAATTGATGATAAATATAAGATCGAGGAAAACCTGATCAAAGGTTGTCAGAGTCAGGTTTGGGTTCATGCAGAACTGGAAGGTGATAAACTCGTCTTTACAGCTGATAGTGATGCGATTATAACCAAAGGTATTGTCGCGATTCTGATAAGAGTTTTTTCGAATCAGCATCCATCAGAAATTATTGATGCCGATACGAAATTCATCGACGAGATTGGGCTGAAAGATCATTTGTCTCCTACCAGAGCAAACGGTTTGGTGAGCATGATCAAACAATTAAAAATGTATGCGGTGGCATATCAAACACAATTGAAATAATGGCAGAAGAAATAAATACAGAAGAATTGGGTGAGAAAATCGTAAAGGTTTTAAAAACCATTTACGATCCGGAGATTCCTGTTGATATATACGAGCTGGGATTGATTTACGATGTGATGGTCAGTACCGACCGCGACGTAAAAATCCTTATGACGCTTACTACTCCTAATTGTCCTGTTGCGGAAACACTTCCGCGTGAAGTGGAGGAAAAAGTAAAGTCACTGGATATGGTGGCTGATTGTGAAGTGGAAATCACTTTTGATCCGCCATGGAGCCAGGATTTGATGAGTGAAGGTGCCAAGCTGGAACTCGGACTTTTATAAAATTCAGAAACAATGGCCGAAGAGATCGTAAACAGAGTCGCGCAAAGTAAACTGGTTACCTTCAATCTGGAAGATTATTACCCGGAAGGTAGGAGGGTCAGTTTTGATATTAGTGACTGGCTACAAGATGGCTTTGTGCTTCGAGAAAAAGAATTTCGTCAACACGCTAAAGATTTTAACTGGGAAGAATTGAGAGGAGCATTTGTAGCACTGAATTGTTCAACAGATGCTATCGTACCGGCATGGGCATATATGCTGGTTTCAACCTATCTGGAGGGTGTTGCCAGGAAAACAGTAATTGGGGACCTGGAAATGCTGGAAACAGTGCTTTATTCCGAAATTATTGATAAGCTGGATGTGTCAAAATTAAAAGACCAGCCGGTGATCATAAAAGGTTGTTCCAGAAAACCAGTTCCTAATAATGCCTATATTTTACTGGCTACCAAATTGCAGCCAGTTGTAAAAAGTCTGATGTACGGGGAAGCCTGTTCATCAGTACCACTCTACAAAAAACCTAAAAATTGATATGAAAAAATTAGTATTTTTTGGCCTATTCTTAGGCCTTTTTATTTCTGCTAACGCTCAGGAAGAGAAGGAAACCGATACCATCCCGAATGGTTGGAAAACCGAAGGAGATATTCAGTTATTATTTAACCAGTCGGCTTTTAATGCGGAATGGACCGGAGGAGGAACTTCCAGCATCGCTGGGAACCTGAACCTGAACTATGATTTCAATTATAAAATGAATGATTTTGCCTGGGATAATAAGATCATTGCCAACTATGGTCTAACTAAAGTGAAAGGTGATGATTTTGCCAGGAAAACCAGTGACCGTTTTGAGCTGAATTCGGTTGCAGGGAAAGAGATCAATGAAAGCAATTTCTATTATTCCTGGTTTCTGAATTTCAGAACACAATTTGCAAAAGGTTTTGAATTTTCAGAAGATGCCGAAACAGGTGAAACCATTAGAACAGAAACGACGCATGCTTTCTCTCCGGCTTACCTTCAAACAGGTCCTGGCATTATGTGGAAAAAAGGCGAAGATTTCACCATAAACCTTGCTCCGGCTACCGCCAGGTTTATATTTGTTGATAAGGCATTTACCTTAGGACCCGATTACGTAGATGGAGATTATTTTGGCGTTGACGAAGGTGAAGGGATGCGATTTGAATTTGGAGCTTCTTTAAGCGCCCTTGCAGCATTTGATATTGTTGAAAATGTACGAATGGAAAATTCCATCAACCTGTACTCAAATTACCTGGACAAACCGGGAAATGTGGATATCGATTATTTAATGAATATGCAAATGGGAATCAATAAATTCCTTTCGGCCAACCTCCTTTTCCAGGCAATTTATGATGATAATGCCGTAGGTGCTTTCCAGATTCGGGAAGTCTTTGGCCTGGGATTCAATTATAAATTTTAAGTATAAAAAATCCCGGTTTAAAACCGGGTTTTTTATTTATTAGATCGATTGTGATTTTTCAAGCTCGTTAATCTTCTGGATCATTAGGCGATCGTCTTCAACCCTTTTATCAGTTTTTGCATATTCCTCTTTCAGGGCTGGATAATTCACCAGCAGGTCTTCCATATTTTTGTTATTTAAAACCGAAGTAATGCCCGTTTTCGTATCCAGAATAATACCTGTATGTTTCATAGATGCCAGGGCGCCAACTACCCCAAAACTTGCCGCTGCAATGGTTGAGGAATAATGATCCTCAAAATAAATGTATCTTCCTTTCAGCATGGATTTCACGAAATATTCTTTTTGAGTGTACCGGGTTGCATTTAAATAAATATTTTCCCCATCAGAAAACCCGAATAGATTTTTCACTCGTTTTTTCTTCCCGTTATGATACACCATATAATGTTCAGATTTTTTGTCTTTAGCGATCATTTGTGTGTAGTAAGAAATGTCATTTTTCGGTTTGTTGCTTTTTAGATCTGCAAAATTCATGTACAGGCCCTTCAGCAGTTCTTTTTGCGGTTCAAAAGCAGCCGGTTCCATATCTCCTGCTGCGATCATTTCAGTATTCTTCCACTCGCTTTTGGCAAATTCTTCCAGGCAATTTTGAATAGCCTGTTTGATGCGTTTAGGATGACCGGCCGTGGCATCCATTCCTCCTTTTTCAACCTGGCTTGAAAATGTGCCCAGGGAAAACTGTTTTCCGTTTTCATCCTTCAGAAATTCCAGCTGAACTTCACAGGTCCCCAGTTCCGACATGGCAGCGGTCCTTTCGGAAATATAAAGCTGATGAACTTTAAGGATCAAAGGTGTTTTATTTTCTTCCTTCGGAAGTAAAGCGTCGAAATAGCCCTTTAGATGCGTTACAAAATCTTCGCTAAAGTGGGCCGGCACCTGTTTGTTGAAAGCGCCTCTCTGCGCTACACCAATGTTTTCTTTGTTTACTCTCGCATCAATGATTTCATCAATAAAGAAATCGGTGTTTAAAGGAGAGTCAGGTTCAAGAGTAACCTTGAGATCTTTCTGTGCATTAGCCTGAAATAAGCCAAATACAAGAAAAAAGAATATTAGATTTTTTTTCATTGTCTTGTCTTGATTTTAAAAGAACGGTTACGAATGTAATTCTTTTTTCGATCCAAAAATCAGTTACCAAAAAATCCTAAATAAATGTTGTATATGAAGCAGTTTACAAGCTATTCTATACCTTTGCAATTATGATTGAAAAGACCGATTTACAATACGAAAGAACCGTTTTAATAGGGATCGTCACCAGGGAACAGGATGCCGATAAACTAGAAGAATACCTTGATGAACTGGAATTTTTAACCTACACTGCCGGGGGAGAAGTTGTAAAGAGGTTTTCGCAAAAGATGGATATGCCTAATCCGAAAACTTTTATCGGGTCGGGTAAGATGGAAGACGTCAGGCAGTTTGTAAAAGAAAATGATATTGGGGCAGTGATCTTTGATGACGAGCTCACACCCGCCCAGCAAAAGAACGTTGAAAAGATCCTGAAATGTAAAATTCTGGATCGTACCGGTCTAATTTTAGATATTTTCGCTCAGCGCGCTCAGACCAGTTATGCCCGTACGCAGGTTGAACTGGCGCAATACGAATATTTGCTGCCGCGTCTTGCCGGTATGTGGACTCACCTCGAACGTCAGCGTGGGGGTATTGGGATGAGAGGTCCGGGTGAAACCGAGATTGAAACTGACCGTCGTATCGTTCGTGATAAGATTTCTCTTCTTAAAAAGAAACTGGAAACCATTGACAAGCAAATGGAAGTTCAGCGCGGGAATCGCGGTCAATTAGTTCGTGTCGCTTTAGTAGGTTATACCAACGTAGGAAAATCTACCCTGATGAATGTCATTAGTAAAAGTGAGGTTTTTGCTGAAAATAAACTTTTTGCAACGCTGGATACCACGGTGAGAAAAGTGGTAATTCGAAACCTTCCTTTTTTACTAACCGATACTGTTGGATTCATCCGTAAACTGCCTACACAGCTGGTTGAATCATTTAAATCTACTTTAGATGAGGTTCGTGAAGCCGACCTTTTGTTGCATGTGGTAGATATTTCACATCCAAATTTCGAAGAACATATCAATTCGGTAAATCAGATCCTTCGTGAGATCCATACTTTGGATAAGCCAACCCTGATGGTTTTCAATAAAATTGACGCCTACAAGGCTGAAGAAATCGCCGACGATGATCTAATCACCGAAAGAACCCCGGCGCACTATACTTTAAAAGAGTGGAAGAAAACCTGGATGAACAGGATGGGCGATGACGTGCTGTTTATTTCGGCGATCAATAAGGAAAATATGGAAGACTTTCGGAAAAAGGTTTATGAAGCCGTTCGTCAGATTCATATCACGCGTTTTCCTTATAATAACTTCCTCTATCCGGAATACGATAAATACGGAAAAGAGCAGCAGTAAATTAATGCTCAACTTTTCGAGATTCCCTATTTAATCTCTGTAGTTTTTCTATCGTTGAATTCAAATCTTCTGTATTCTGAATAGGTTCCTGTTCCCTTACAATATTTTTAGAGTTTTCGGCTTCTGAATGGGATATTATATTTTGCTGTGCTTGATTGAGTTGCTCTAATTTCTCAATAGTCTTTTTCAGATCTTCTGAAGAATTGCTTTGCTGAAGCGTTTCCTGCTCGATTATTTTTGCAGATGAAGGATTCTGATCTATTTGACTATGTGTGCAGGCATGAAGACTGAAAATAACGAGGAGAGTAAATAAATACTTGAGCATTTTTAAAGATTTGGTTTTTTAAAGCTAATCTTTTTTCTCTTTTATTTTAAATGATCTTTCTGATAAAGTGAAAATTTTAATTTTTAACTTTATCAATATCAGAAAATTAGACTCATGAAGAAGTTAATCATCATATTTATTATATGCTTTCCCGTATTGCTATTTGCTCAAAAGCTCGAAGGCTCCTGGAAACTTATCGAGGAAAATGGGCAAAAAGTTAAGGATACTCAGGCAATCAGAATTTATGAGCAAAAGTATTTCTCTGAAGCTGCTAAGCTTGTTTCTACTAATGAATTTCTTTGGGCCAAAGGAGGAGAGTATAAAGCTCAGGATTATAAAGAAATAATCGATTTTGATACACAGAACCCAGATTTGGTGGGAAATACGTTAGATCATAAGCTCGTTTTCCTTTCAGATAACAAAATCAAAATAAATGATGTTACAGAAGATCAAATCTGGGAGCGAATTTCAGATTCTGATAATGATCTGACCGGGAATTGGGTGATAACCGGTCGCAAACGGGATGGAGAAATGAATACTATGGTTCCCGGAGATCGCAGAACGATCAAAATTTTAGGAGGCGGCAGGTTCCAGTGGGTTGCATTTAATTCGGCAACCGGTGAATTCTTCGGAAGTGGCGCCGGCACTTACACTGCAGAAAACGGAAAATATATTGAAACAATCGATACTTTTTCTAGAGATAAGAATCGGGTAGGAGCCAGCCTGGAATTTAATTTTGAAGTCAAAGACGGGCAATGGCATCATTCCGGAAAAAGCTCAAAAGGAGACGATATGTATGAAATATGGTCACCATATGCGGAAGCTTACTCTAAATAGGATTTTTAAATTGAAATCCGGACTCCATTAGTTTTTTGGAACTGACAATTTTTCCTTTCTGATTATCGTTGCTTACAAATTCCGGAATTTCCAGCCCTTTCTCACTGGCAATTTTCTGGTAATATTCTTTCCTTGAAGGATGTTCCGGGTAGACAATGTTCCAGATGGAATGATCTTTTTTAAGATCGATCAATTTTTCCAGTGCAGCAATGCAATCGTCACGATGAACCAAATTAACCGGCGCATCGGGATTTTTTAAATCGGTTTTTCCGGCAAGATATTTTACCGGATGACGCTTTCCTCCAAATAATCCGCCAAAACGAACCACCGAAATATTCCAGTGCTCGTGATTTAAAAAAAGCAGTTCGGCATTATGTAATTGTATGGCCGCATCTTTAGAATTATCAGTTTGAGATGCCTCATCAAATTTGGGAAATCCAGGCTCATCTTTGTAAACCCCGGTGGAACTGATGAAAATGATCTTTTGAGGCCCGGCTTTTTCCACATACGGAATGACCTTCCGCATTTTCTTCACGAAATTAACTTCCGGATTTCTTCGAAGACCCGGCGGTACCGCGATAATGATAACCTGGCAACCGGAAAAAAATGACCGAATGTCTCCTTGTACACCTTTCTCAAAAAGTTTGATATTATATGGGATAATCCTGGCTTCCCGCAATTTCGCCATGTTTTCAATATTTGCTACCGAACCTCTTACCTCGTGATTTTCTTTCTTCAGTTTTTTAGCGAGCTCGATTCCTAACCATCCACACCCCAGTATCGCAATTTTCATTTTCTTTCCAGACTTACAGTTTTCTTTAAAATGGTGGCATCATTCAAAATGAATGGTTTCGGAATCATATCTTTAGGACGTTTTTCTATTCCCAGTTCCTTATTTCCAATCAGGTCGTATGCCGATTCGTAAATTACGAATTTTGGTTTACGATTGGGCTCGTTTTTAAAACTGAATTCCAGCCTTAACGTATCCCTGTTGCTGGCATAATAGGTCAAGATGCGTTCTTGCCAGCGTTTTTTATGAATGTTATATGAATCTTCACCGATCTGAACATTGGCTGCTGAAAGTCCGTTAGCTTTAAAATCGGTAAAATTAATATCGTTCAGTTCATAAATTTCGATGCGATTGATCGGCCTGTTAGGTGCAATTTTCATGGAATATTTTGCCAAATCAGTCGAATCCTGATCCAATTCGCTAATGATCACCTGCGGTTCGGGAATATCAATTAATGGTGCTTCCGAAGAAAAAGTAAATCCATTTCCATATTTACTGCTGAAGTTCGATTCCGGGTTGGAGTGAATTTCCGGGTCTTCTCCAAAAACTGTTGCCGTCCATTCATCTGAAAGTTGATCGTAAGAGTAAAAATGTGCTTTTTGCTGATCCAGATCCTGAACATAGACCAGGCTATTAGGCTTCGGCCTGTTTTCGTTGAAGCCAGATTTAAAATGTGCCACAATTACTAAAATCACAAAAGCGATCATGCAGAGTGTTCCAAAAATTTTCAGTTTTTTAAAATAGCCGAAGACCGGGACGTGCAGCAGAAATAATAGTGAAACCAGAATTCCTGAAGCGAATAGCATTTTTAATCCAAGTGCAACCGGAAGGCTCCAAACAAATGGCATGATTAGCAAAATGGCCGGGAAACAAAATAAAGCCATTAGAGCCCTGTTTGGTTTTTTCTGGCGTATCATTACAAATAGCTGTAATAACCCAAAGAAAACGGGAATTAAGAAGTATGAGGCACCCGTGAGATATACAGAGAGTAGAGTGCAAAGGATAATCCATAACAACAGAGGAGCGATAAATAAATTTTTTCCACCGCGTCTCTTCCGGAAAGCGTGGTAAATGTAAAAGCAGATCCCAACTGCCAAAATGATTCCGGCTGCAAGATAAGTGTAACCATTATAGGGGAAACCCTGCAAAATTTCAGAATAACCGGGGTAAATCAGTAAGATCAGTTTCCAAAATAGCCAGACTGCTAATCCAGAAGCGATAATACTGGAGAGCATAGGAAGAAATCCGTAGAAAATATCAGTGATATTAATGCGCTTGCGGCGTATTCCGTATATCAAAAGCAAAATGAAAATGGAAATGGATGCAATGAGCATGGGTGTGATCCAGTCGTAGGGATACGTAATGAATTCGCCAAAAGGTAAATTAAAATAAATCAAATCCCGATCGCTTTCCAGCTTGTTAAGATCGGCATCTTTGAAATAGTCTAACAATGGCATCAGGTAATAACCCTGTTGTTTTAAAGTGGGCCTATCGAGCCGATCTGGCCTATCCATGGCTGTATGATAGTCAAAATGATCATCTATGAACGCGAAATTATACCCGTTAATATTAGCATCTTCCCGTAGCACGGTTAGATCGGTATCATTCGGCAGCATTTTATAGATACTATAGGCAAGAGAATTACTTACGGGATATTCCGGATTGGCATTTTTGAAAGCTTGAATCAGTCGGGAATTACTGCCGTTTGTTTCCAGTAACATAAAGCTATTGCCGCCACTTCCTCTTGCTTCAAAATTTAGGGCAAGCTTAGCGTCTTTCGCCCAGGGATGATCTTTGACGAAAAGTTCCGCACCGTTAAGACCAAGTTCTTCAGCGTCTGTAAACAATAAGATAATATCATTTTTATGCGGAGTCTCTTTTTTCAAAAAGGCCCGAACGGATTCCAGTATTGCTGCAATTCCACTTCCGGCATCGCTGGCTCCAAGAGAAGAATGGGTTGCACTGTCGTAATGCGTCATTAAAACTAAAGCGTCACCATTACCAGAACCTTCCATTCTCGCAAGAATATTTTCAGGAATTACCAGATTTCCACGCGCATCCAGGTTGTAGCCGTCCTGAGTTTGAACCTCCAGGCCTATTTGTTGCAACTGGTCTACGATATAATTACGAACCTCGCTATGAGCAACACTGCCCACATAATGTGGTTTCTTGCCTATTTCATTAACATGTTCTAAAGCCCGGTCTGTTGAGAAGGCTGTTTCAGCAATATTTTCGCCCGGGCGATAAGTTGGCTGATCAAAATTGAAAGTTATCCAAACAGCCAGAATCAGCAGTAAAAATGCCAGAAGGCCGGTTAGTCTTTTACTCATGGAAAGATTTTGAACTGATTTAAAGGTAACTAAGTTTTAGAGATTCTTACAAATCATTTTATCCTGAAAAATGAAATTTTAAAATTTCGTATATTTAATAGGTTAGTAATCAAAAAGTTAGAATCATGGGTATTAAAAGTTTTATGGGTAGAAGGGCAGAACCGGTCAAGCCGGCGGAAACGCCAATGTTGGTTAAGGATTATATGAGCTCGAAATTGATCACTTTTCGTAAACAGGAACATATCATAGATGTGATGGAAAAATTAATTGAACATAATATTTCCGGTGGCTGTGTGGTGAATAAAAACAATGAGTTGCTGGGAATCATTTCCGAAGGAGATTGCATGAAACAGGTGTCAGACAGCCGGTATTATAATATGCCGATGGATGAACTAACGGTGGGTAAAAGAATGAATCGCAATGTGGAAACCATCGATGGGAATATGAATGTTCTCGATGCCGCTAAAAAATTTATTGAAAAGAAGTTTAGACGATTTCCCATTGTTGAGAACGGCAGGTTGATCGGGCAAATCAGTCAGCGAGATGTCATGCGTGCTGCACTGAAGTTAAAAGGCCACAGCTGGCAATATTAATAAGCAGAGATATATACAAACGCCTGCCTGCCAGATTCCAGTTTTAGCGAGACACGTTTATAGTGTTCGCCTTCATATTGATCAACTTTAGAAAGTTCAGCTTCCTGAATTTTAAAGGCAACTCCCTCCATTACTGCAGAATTGTTTGAAGATCGGTAAATTATGGGGTATTCAGTTACGGTCAATGCGCCCGGAATTCTGATCGATTTTAATTCAAAACCTTTTAGTTCATCTTGCTGTCCTTCTAATATCCTTCCGAATAAATGCCTCTGAATTGCTGTTTGCTGAAGCGTGCCATAAGAAAAAAGAAAAACTTCCTTATCCATTTTCTTTAATTTCGGCCTGCCGCATGGGCATGGAATCTATTTCTTCAAACAACTTTTCAGCAGTTAAGACGAACAATTGCCGCTTTTTCACACCGCCGTCCAGCCCAATTAAGATTACTTCAAATTCTTCGGAAGCGAGCCTGCGATATTTGTACAAATCGGGATCCTGTATCCAGCCGGAAGATTCCGGAAATATTTCGCGATACTTTCCGGGAAGCGCAAGAATCAGCTGAAGTTTCCGTTCTTTAAAACCTGCTTTTTCCTCTTTCAATATCTCTAACTGTTTCCTGTGTCGATTGTTGGAAGTAGTATCTGCAAAAACCACAACCAACCTGTTTTTCCATTGATAATTATCAAAAGATTGCGCTTTCATTTGTGAGGCGTATAAAATTATGAATAACAGCAAACCGAGCTTTTTCATGTAATCACACTTTTCTTTTTACCAGTGCATAAAAGTCATTTTCCAGCTTCAGGTAACCCTGGTCATATACAAAATAATACTGGTTCCCTGTTTTGGTAATATAGGTGCTGGTAAAATATTCAAAATTAAATCCTTCCTGTTCCAGCTTTTTTTTCGAAACAGAAGTCTTTTCTTCGGGATTTAGTTTTTCAAGTATGCGGAAATTGGCAGCGAGAATCTTATTGATCTTCCTGATCAATTTTGATGTTTCCTGGTTGGCTTTATTATGATACGCATTGCGACAATAATCGCTGCAAAACTTTTTATCGGTGCGACCTTTTAAAACCTCCCCACATTCTGCACAGGCTTTTTCCATACTTGAATATACAAAAAAGCAGGCTGAAAGCTATTCGGTTATAGTGATTGTTTTGATGAGGTAGTCGTCTTCGGAGATATAAAACCTAAGCGTATATTCACCGGCTTTGCCGGGAAGAAATCCATATGAAAAGTTTTCTTTCACAACATTTTGGCTGCAGACTTTTTCACAATCATAAGATCCCAATACTTTCAGGGTTAATTCATTTTCATCAAATTGCATATCGAGATCTTTAAAAGAATAGCAGGGATTGGGCTTATAGTAGGTGATTATCATAGAAATCGATTCATTGACTTTTCCGGTATCCGGAACACTGGCTTCAGAAATACTGAATACTTGTTCCATCTCGCAGGGAGGGATCTCGTCGTCTTCATCTGAGCAGGAATTGAAAGTAAATCCCAATATTAAAATGGCAATTGTTTGAATCAGATATTTTCTGAAAAATAGGTTATTCATTTTATTGATACTTTGCAATTAGGCGGTTTCGTTTTCTTTTCTGCCTGTCACTTTTCAAAAAAAGCGGAATAGCAATCCCCATTTCTATCGCTGCTGGAATTAATAGCATAGACGCAATACTTTGACCCAGGCCTTCCTCATCATTTTTTGAGTTTTCAAAAATTCTGAGACTATAGACGGTGGTAGCGATTGATAAACTGGCAAGGCTAATACTCACGATCTTATTTCCCTGATTTTTGCGGTTCAATCTAAGAATCGATTTCAGGTTTGTATAGGTAACGGAATCTTGAAGATTTAATTTTGCTGTTTCGATCTGGAACGATCTCAGTCTTTTGATCTCCTGAGTTTTCAAATCCTGGGCATTGACCGCTAAAAAACTAAGAAAAAGAAGGAATGGAAGGTAAGCTTTGATAGAAAATTTCAAATTATTTTGTTTGCGATGAGTTAATGATCTTAAATGACCGCAAAACTTAAGCTTTCAGCAATTAATCCCAGGCGAAGTTATCACCACTTAGACTGAGAATTAAAATTTAGCATTCATTTTCTGAAGAAAATCCTCCAGTTTTTTAGCTAAAAATTGAAGTAAGCAATTCAAATAATAGTGCAATCATGGTCGTTGGTTTTTTGAAAATGTATAAACCGATTCCCGTCTAGAACAGGAATCCAGTTCGAACTAACTAATTCATTCATTTTCTAGATGCTAAGATATTCAAAAGGTTGCGTAAAATTTTCAGAAACTCTGAAAGAATATTTTTTCTTTTATTGGAATCGTTTTGGGAAAATCAGCGGTCATATGTTTTTGAATAGACATTAGACCAAAAGAACGATCAGCGTCAAAATAATTCCTGCAACCGTGAAAATGATTCCTTTTCTGAAAATCTTAGTGGAAGGCATGAACATCCAGAAAGCCGAAATCACGAAGAATAGTAAGCTAATTCCGAAGAAAATATTCAGGAAGAATAAAGGCTTATCGGTAGTTGATTTATGGAATTTTGTCATGGAATCTAATATTGTTGGAAGCTGTTTTACTGTATAAGTCGCAGTTCCCGTTTCTCTATCAAAAACACCATCTTTGAAATATATTTTCTCTTTTTCTGTCTTCTCTATTTTGAAATTTCGAATACGGAGTTCTTTTCCAAGATCGGCTTCAGTAATATTAGGTGAAAGTTTCTTTTCGATCTCATTAGAAACCTTAAAAGTATCGGTATTTCTGAAAATCATAACGATACCGCTAATGGCATAGACGGCCATAATTCCTGCAAGGAAAAAACCCAAATAGCGGTGATAAATTCTGAAATTATTGCTGACTTTCCTGTTATTCATTTTTTATCGTTTTAAGAATTTAAAAGTACTGTTTCTGAACAAAATTTCATTATTTAATTAAATATCTGAAAATCAGCTACTAAAACGTTTTTAAATATTTGTAAACGTAATTAAACGAAAGCAAATGTTTTAAATACAACTGAAACTTCATTGCTGTCTAATCTTTGTCCTGCTGAAATGAACAAATGATTTTCGGCTGCAATAAAATCTTTAGTTATGAGCACTTTAAGAAACACAGTTCAATTAATAGGGCATGTTGGAAATGATCCTGAAATCGTTAACCTGGAATCTGGTAAAAAACTGGCGAAATTTTCTATCGCTACAAATGAGAATTATAAGAATTCAAAAGGAGAAAAAATAACTGATACGCAATGGCATAATATCGTGGCCTGGGGAAAAACTGCTGAACTGGTCGAAAATTATGTTCCAAAAGGAAAAGAAATCGGGATCGAAGGGAAACTGACCAGCAGAAGTTATGAAGACAAAGAAGGCATTAAACGGTATGTTACCGAGGTCGTATGCAATGAAATTTTACTGCTAGGAAAATAGTTTAAAAATAGATTTCCTGCGCAAGGCGATAGGTGTTGGCGTGAGCGTCAATAATCACTTTGATATCTTTAGAATAGCCACCGCCCATACTGCATTGTACCGGAATGCTGAGATCGTGACAGGTTTGGAGAACGAACCTGTCTCGCTCTTTACAGCCTTCCACGGTACATCCAAGTCGGCCTAATTTATCACTGGCCAGAATGTCTACACCTGATAGGTAAAAAATAAAGTCGGGCTGCTGTTCTTCAATGAGTTTGGGTAAAGTCTCTTTTAGCGTTTCCAGGTATTTTTTGTCGCCGCTATGATCTTCTAATGCGATATCCAGATCAGAAGTTTCCTTTTTAAACGGGTAGTTACTTTTACCATGCATCGAGAATGTGAATACAGAGTCATCATTTTGAAATATCTCAGCGGTTCCATTTCCCTGATGGACGTCCAGGTCCACTATTAAAATTTTCTTTGCCAGATTTTTGTTAATGAGGTACCGCGCCGCAATCGCCTGGTCATTTAATAAACAGAATGCTTCTGCACGATTCGAATAGGCATGATGAGTCCCGCCAGCAATGTTCATCGCAATCCCATTTTCCATGGCGTAATGAACACCTTTTACGGTTCCATCAGCAATTATTTGTTCGCGATCGACCAAAACCTGTGATAGGGGAAAACCCGACTTCCTGATTTCCTTTTTATCCAGCTGCAGGTTTTTCAAACGTTCAAAATAATCAGCATTGTGAACGGCTAGAATGTATTTGTCGTTGACAAATTGCGGCTTAAAGAAGTTTTCTTTTGTGCAGGTGCCTTCATAGAGAAGCTGCTGTGGCAGCAGCTCATATTTCTCCATAGGAAATCGATGCCCTTCCGGTAATGGATGCTTGTAAATAGGATGGAAGGCAATTTTCAGCATACGGAAATTAAGAAATTACCGTCCCAGCTTTTACATTTTCAGCATCAGGATTTACAAATACTAACTTACCTTCAGAATTTTCCGTCATCAAGATCATTCCTTCACTTTCCACTCCGCGTAGAGCGCGTGGAGCGAGGTTAACCAAAACGGTAACTTTTTTTCCGATTATTTCTTCAGCTTTAAAATGCTCGGCGATTCCCGAAACGATGGTACGTTTATCGATACCTGTATCCACTTTCAGCTTCATCAGCTTCTTCGTTTTGGGCATTTTTTCGGCTTCAATGATCTCTCCAACGCGAAGATCCATTTTAGTGAAATCGTCAAAAGTGGCAATATCTTTCTGAGGTTCGGCTTTTTGATTTTCCATTTCGTTAGCGGCTTTGGTAGCTTCCAGTTTTTCCAATTGCTTTTCTATTTCTGAATCTTCCACTTTACTGAATAATAATTCTGCTTTCCCTATTTGATGTCCAGCTGGTAGCAAAGCTTTTTGCGTTTCGATTTTATCCCATGCAGGAATATCTGAAACTTCTTCTTCCTGATTCAGCATATTTTTAAGCTTTTGAGAAGTAAACGGAAGGAAAGGTTCACTTAAAGTGGCCAGCGCCGAAGCGATCTGTAATGCCACGTACATAATGGTTTTTACACGATCTTCGTCCTGCCTAATAACTTTCCATGGCTCCTCATCAGCAAGATATTTGTTACCCAGGCGAGCCAGGTTCATCAATTCCCCCTGCGCTTCTCTGAACCGATATTTCTGAATAGAACTGGCAATTACAGCCGGATATGCTTTAAGTTCAGCGATGGTTTTTTCATCAATTTCCTTAAAGTTTCCGGGCTCAGGAATGATGCCATCGTAATATTTATTAGTTAGAACAATGACCCTGTTTATGAAGTTTCCGAAGATCGCGACCAGCTCGTTGTTATTTCGAGCCTGGAAATCTTTCCAGGTAAAATCATTGTCTTTGGTTTCGGGAGCATTAGCCGTTAATACGTATCGAAGAACATCCTGTTTTTCAGGAAAATCTTCTAAATATTCGTGTAGCCAAACAGCCCAGTTTTTAGAAGTAGACAATTTGTTTCCTTCCAAATTCAGAAATTCATTGGCCGGAACATTTTCCGGTAAAATATAATTGCCGTGGGCCTTCAGCATCACAGGAAATATGATACAGTGGAAAACGATATTGTCTTTCCCGATAAAATGAATCAGCTTGGTATTTTCATCTTTCCAGTATGGTTCCCAGTCTTTGCCTTCTTTTTCTGCCCATTCTTTAGTGGAAGAAATATACCCAATAGGCGCATCAAACCAAACGTAAAGAACTTTTCCATCTGCTCCTTCAACCGGAACAGGGATTCCCCAGTCCAGATCACGTGTTACCGCTCTGGCACGAAGACCATCGTCGATCCAGCTTTTTACCTGTCCGTAAACATTGCTTTTCCAATCGGCTTTATGACCTTTTAGGATCCACTCTTTTAGCCAGTCTTCATACTGATCAAG
>CAXPUM010000058.1:0-6079 GCA_964220295.1 Flavobacteriaceae bacterium
CGAGGTGCAAATTTAAGTAATATTTCCTGATGAACAAATAGCTCGACAAAAAAATTTAGAAATTTCTGGTGTAACGTTTTGCTATATTTGTTAACTAACTGCTAAATTAACTAATTAAACAATCTAAATTATGGAAAATCCTTCAATCAAACCTTTTGCTTATACCTATGGATTTTTAATGGCCGGATACTCTATCCTGGTGTTAGTTCTAATGTATGTTTTTGGTATCACGGAACAGAATTGGTATTTAGGTGTAATTAATGGGATCGCAAGTATAATAATCTTCGTTCTCGGAATTAAAGCCTTTAAAAAAAGTAACCGTGGCTACCTTAGTCTAAAAGAGGCTATAAAAGTAGGTTTGGCCATTGCCGCTATTAGTGGGATTATCACTGCGATTTACACTTTTATACATTATACTTTTGTCTATCCTGAATTTATTGATATGATTAAGGAACAAGCATACAGTGATATGGCTGATAGAGGTATGACTTCTGAACAGATCAAACAAACTAGTGGCATGATGGATATTACGACGAGCCCGTGGTTTTTTGCAACTGTAACCTTAATTTCCAGTCTATTCTTTGGATTCTTAATATCTTTGATCGCAGGAGCGATTATGAAAAAACAAGATCCTTCCCTTAATTAAAATAGTAAATAGTGCAGATATCGGTTGTAATACCACTTCTTAACGAAGAACAATCTTTAGTAGAATTATATAATTGGATCGTAAAAGTCTTACGGTCCAATTCCTTTTCATACGAGATCATTTTTATCGATGATGGCAGCACTGATGCTTCTTGGCAGACGATTGAATCGCTGACTAAAAACGATGAGAATGTAAAAGGTATTCGGTTTAACCGAAATTATGGAAAATCCCAGGCGCTACACGCAGGTTTTCTGAGGGCTTCCGGAGATGTAGTAATCACAATGGATGCCGACCTTCAGGATAATCCCGAGGAAATCCCGGAACTTTACAACCTCATTATCAAAGATGATTTCCAGCTCGTTTCAGGGTGGAAAAAGAAAAGGTATGATAATGTGCTGACCAAAAATTTTCCCTCTAAGATATTTAATGCAGCGGCACGAAAAACTTCCGGAGTAAAATTGCATGATTTCAACTGCGGACTCAAAGCCTACAAAAAGGAAGTAATCAAAAATATTGATGTGTATGGCGAGATGCATCGTTATATACCTGTTCTTGCGAAAAATGCAGGCTTTTATAGAATTACCGAAAAAGAAGTAAAACACCAGGCTAGAAAATACGGTAAAACCAAATTCGGAATGACGCGTTTCATTTACGGATTCCTGGATCTGATAAGTATATGGTTCCTCTCAAAATTTGGAAGAAGACCCATGCACCTTTTCGGTTCCCTGGGCGTATTAATGTTCATTATTGGTTTTATTTCTGCTGGATGGATAGGTTTTTCAAAACTTTACAAGCTCTATCACCACCAACCCAATACGCTTGTAGCTCAAAATCCCTGGTTTTACATAGCTCTTACCGTGATGATCATCGGGACGCAATTCTTCCTTGCAGGTTTCCTTGGGGAATTGATCCTTCGCAGTAAAAGAGATAAAGAGCGGTACCTAATTCAGAAAACCACTCCAAATCTTTAAGGTCTTTACAGTATTTATCTTTATTTTTGTTTTCCAATTAATTGACTGAACAATGGCGAATATCAAACCTGAAATTCTTCAGAAGGCAGAAGCATGGCTTAGCGATACCTTCGACGACGAGACAAAATCTGAAATTAACAGACTGAAAAAGGATCATCCACAAGAACTGGAAGAAAGCTTTTATAAAAATGCTGAATTCGGAACCGGTGGAATGAGGGGTATCATGGGTGTTGGGACCAACCGTATTAACAAATACACCTTGGGAAAAAACACGCAGGGCTTATCAGATTATCTGAAGAAATCGTTCCCAGGTGAAAATATTAAAGTGGCTATTGCTTATGATTGCCGCAATAACAGCCAGAAATTAGCTCAGGTTGTGGCCGATGTTTTTTCGGCTAACGCCATCAAGGTTTTCCTGTTTTCAGAATTAAGACCTACCCCAGAGCTTTCCTACGCCGTAAAAGAATTAGATTGCCATTGCGGAATTGTTCTGACTGCCAGTCATAATCCACCGGAATATAATGGTTATAAGGTTTATTGGCAGGACGGTGGCCAGTTGGTTCCACCTCAGGATAAAGAACTGGTCGAAACCATCAACAATCTGGAATATGAAAAGATCAATTTTCAATCAAATCCAGATCTAATTGAAAAAATCGACAAACAGGTTGATGAATCATTTGCCAAAGCTTCAGTTGAAAACGGAAGTTTTGATATGGATTCTTCCGCCAGAGAAAACCTGAAAATAGTTTTCACCTCCCTGCATGGAACCTCGATCACGCAAGTGCCGGACGTGTTGAAAAAAGCTGGCTTTTCAGATGTTCATATTGTAGAAGAACAACGGGAACCAGACGGTAATTTCCCTACGGTAAAATCTCCAAACCCGGAAGAACCAGCTGCTTTGAAGATGGCGCTGGAAATAGCCGATTCTAATAATGCAGATATCGTGATCGGCACCGATCCAGACTGTGACCGTCTAGGTGTTGCAGTGCGCGATATGAATAATGAAATGATTCTCCTAAATGGGAATCAGACAATGTTGGTGATGACCTGGTATCTATTGGAAAAGTGGAAAAAAGAGAACAAAATCAAAGGGCAGGAATTTGTCGCTTCGACTATCGTATCTACTCCAATGATGAAAAATCTGGTAGAAGATTATGGAGTGGAATACAAAGAAGTCCTTACAGGTTTTAAATGGATCGCGAAATTGATCAAAGACCATCCTGAATTGAACTTTATTGGTGGTGGCGAGGAAAGTTTTGGATATATGGTTGGTGATTTCGTTCGTGATAAAGATGCTGTTACTTCTACTCTACTTGCCTGTGAAATCGCTGCAGACCTGAAAGCCAATGGAAGTTCTTTCTACAAACAACTCCTCGAACTTTACGTTCAGTATGGACTTTATAAAGAAGAATTGATTTCTTTGGTCAAAAAGGGCATTCAGGGCGAAAAAGAGATCAAACAAATGCTGATTGACCTGCGCGAAAATCCGTGGGAAGAAATTGATGGTGAGAAAGTCGTTTTGGTAGAAGATTACCAGGCATCAATTGCGAAAAATATTCAGAATAGCTCGCAGGATGAGATTAAAATTCCAAAATCGAATGTGTTGATCTACTACACGGAACAAGGTACTAAAATCGCAGCCAGGCCAAGTGGTACAGAGCCGAAGATCAAGTTTTACATCAGTGTCAATACAGAACTAGATTCAGTTGAAAATTATCAGCAAACCGAAAAGGAACTTGGTGAGAAGGTTCAACGAATCAAATCAGAACTCAAACTGGGCTAAGCCTAATTAGATGACCTATTTCCGCAAAATAATTCAGTTCGCGAAGCCTTATAAAATTTACGCGATCCTGAATATTATCTGTAATGTCTTTTATGCAATTTTCAGTACGTTATCTTTTATCGCGCTGATCCCTGTGATCAAGGTTTTATTCGATAAAACTGAAAGAGTAAGCGAAAAACCGGTTTGGGACGGCCTTTCCCATTTGAAAGACTACGCTTCAGATTACTTTAATTTTTATGTAACCCAGCGCGTCAACGAAGATGAAGTGGCCGCCCTGGTGTTCATCTGCGGAATTGTGGTCGTGTTATTTTTTCTGAAAAACTTATTCGGATACCTGTCTTCATTCTTTCTTACGTTTCTACGGAATGGCGTCCTGAAAGATGTGCGGGATTCATTATATCATAAAATTATCGATTTACCGGTAAGTTATTTTTCCGAAAAAAAGAAAGGCGATATTATTTCCAGAATTACGGCTGATGTGAATGAAGTCCAGGTTTCGTTCCTGTCTATACTGGAATTGATCGTTCGTGAACCGTTAACGATTTTGTTTACAATCATTGCCATGTTATTAATGAGCGCGAAACTAACCTTATTCGTGTTTATATTTTTGCCAATTTCTGGGTTTATCATTTCACTCATAGGCAAAAGGCTAAAAAAGCAATCCCACTTAGCTCAGCAGGAAAACGGGCATTTTCTGGGTATTGTCGAAGAAACACTGTCCAGCCTGAAAATCATTAAAGGTTTTAATGCAGAAAAAAGATTTAATGATCGCTTTCAGGAATCTACCGGAAGGCTGAATACTATTTTAAATAGTTTGATCAATCGCCAGAACCTTGCTTCGCCTACCAGTGAATTCTTGGGCGTTTTTGTAATTGTGATCATTCTGTGGTTTGGAGGGAATATGGTGCTGGTTGATGGAACGTTAGAAGCTGCCACTTTTATATCCTTTTTAGCGCTGGCTTATAACATCCTTACACCCGCGAAACAAATTTCAAAAGCTTCTTACAGTGTCAAAAAAGGAAATGCGGCTGCGGAAAGAATCCTGGAAATTTTAGATACCGAATCGAATTTAACTGATGCGCCAGATGCTGTTAACAAGCAATCTTTTGAAAGCGATATACAGATCAAAAATATTGACTTCAGTTACGAAGATGAAAAAGTACTGAAAAACTTCAGCGTTTCAGTTCCGAAAGGAAGTACTGTCGCTCTTGTGGGACAGTCTGGATCTGGTAAGTCAACTATCGCGAATCTTATTACTCGCTTTTATGACGTCCAAAATGGAAGTATTGAAATGGATGGAACAGATATCAGGAAAATTAAAAAATCATCATTGCGAGATCTTATGGGCCTGGTAACCCAGGATAGTATCTTATTCAACGACACCGTTCGAAATAATATAATTCTAGGAAAACCAGATGCTACCGATGATGAAATTATAGATGCCTTGAAAGTGGCAAATGCATGGGAATTTGTTAAAGACCTTCCCAAGAAACTCGATACAAATATTGGCGACAGCGGTAATAAGCTGAGTGGTGGCCAGAAGCAACGATTATCTATCGCGCGAGCCGTGCTTAAAAATCCGCCATTAATGATTCTTGATGAGGCAACTTCAGCATTAGACACTGAAAGTGAAAAACTGGTTCAAAAAGCCCTTGAAAACATGATGCGCAACAGAACTTCAGTGGTTATCGCTCACAGACTTTCAACCATCCAGAATGCCGATAAAATAGTTGTTATGCAACGCGGAGAAATCGTGGAGCAGGGAAAACATCAGGAACTAATCGCGAAGAACGGAACCTATAAAAAACTTGTAGAAATGCAATCGTTCGATTAATTATCGCGTTTTTTCAATTCGCCAGATTTAATAGCCCCTTCATAATTGGCGGAAATAGCGTAAACGGTATTAAAAAACTTTCTGCCATCAAGCCTTTTCAAAATCACAGTATTTTTTGAATTATTTTTTATTTCAGAAACCACTACCGTTACTCCGTTTAAGCTTTTATAATTTGCGACACCGTTCTTTTTGATAATAAAATTGGTTTTTGGAAAATTAAGATGATCATACGTACGCTCTTTAGGTAACTGAATTATCAGCTTCTCTCCTATTTCTGGATTCTGTTGTCCCAGCATTGAAAAGCTGATCAGGAATAAAATACCAAATATTTGAAGAATTCTCATATTCATAATCTTTTATTTACAAATATGATGATTAAAGGAAAGAAAAACAATAAAATGAAAAAACGGATGGTGTAGGTTTACCATCCGTTTTTCAAAAAATTTATTTCCACTTTGGGGCTGTTGGAAATAAAGATTCAATATTTTCTTTGGGGCAAAAAAAGATTAAATCATTTCTCTGTTGTAAAGATACAAACGAAATTGAATCAAACAAGAAAAAAATGCATTTTGACAATAATTTTTACCTTTTATCGGTTACGATACCTTTGTTTATAAGTTTATTCCTACACTTTTTATAGTTTAATGGATCAAGAATAATTTTCCCATATTTCACGTTTTCAATACCTTTATGGCCCGATCTAATTTTCCAATTACTCAAAATTGAAATATTCCGAAGAGCAATTAGTCAGCCGGCTTCAGGACGATAGTACTGCTAAAGAAGCTTTTAGTGCACTGGTAGCCGAATATCAGGAGAGACTATACTGGCACGTCAGGAATATGGTG
>CAXPUM010000059.1:0-7799 GCA_964220295.1 Flavobacteriaceae bacterium
GCAGTTAAAAAATTGATGGCTATAAAACCACCAAGCGCTGCTCCTAAAATTACTATTAGGTTCCAACGTTGAGCTTTCCAGTTAAATCGAAAAAATTCTGCCTTACGATCTGCACCGCAAATAGTACACATAGTGCGAAGATTAGACGACATTCCGAACTGTCTACCAAGAACTAACAGCAGAAACATTATAAAAGCAATAAGTGGCCCGGCGACGTACCACGGCCAGGGTTGTAAAATATAATCCATCATAATTATTTGAAGTGCAAAACTAACTGAAAACTACTACCCCATCAGTAACAAGTGTTACAATAAGTTTAGGAATCACAAAATTCCTGAATATTCTGAATTACTTTTTCTGAAAGTCGGTTTCTGGTTTGCAGAGACCAGCCAGCACTGGTATCGGTCGCAATAACCTGCTCGAAATTTCGGAATTTTTGAGGAAGCGAGTTCATCGCGTCTCCATCGAATATGGCATAATTAGAAGAATCGGAAATCCATTTTTCAAAAGCTGAAAGATCAAATGGGCAGCCAAGGGAAGTATTAATCAGGATTTTGTCCGATCCAAAATCTGCGAAATGTCGCTCTTCCATGATCTGGGTATTTTTCGGAAGATGAAAACTGATGATATCACAGGTTTTCAGTAATTGCTCTAATTCAAGATATTTCACCCCTTTTTTCTCGTACTCTTTTTTCCGACTTCTGCTGAAATAATAAAGATCTACCTGAAAAGGCTGCAGGTAATCGGCTAGCAACTGTCCGGTAACACCGAGACCAATTATCCCAATTTTCGCATCGGTAAGCTCTAAAGGTTCGTTTTTAAACTGCTTTCCCTTATAGCCATTCAGCAGCTGAATCAATTCAGAAATTACGAACTCGCCCACACCGGGATCGCCATAATCAAAAATCCCGGTCACCGTGATGTCTTTAGAGCGGGCGTGATCCACCGCCACGTTAGCCGATTCAGAATCGTAAAGGCTACAGGCCATCCCGATGTACTGGAGATCTGGAATATTATCAATAATTTCAGCAGTTATTTCCGTATGCCAGGAAACAATAATGGCGTCCGCATTTTGAGCCCTGTCGATAATGGTGCTTTTGTCTTCCGGATAATCTGAAAAAACGGCAACCTCATCAGCAAAATCAGAAAGCTTCTCAATGGAAGCTTTGCTCATCTTCGTTTCATCTATACAAACTAGTTTTTTGAATTTCATTTGTAGTCTTTTTGGTTTCTAGAGATTGCTTCGCTTCGCTCGCAATGACGATTAAGATTAGGTAATGACAACATAGTGTCACTGCGAGGGAATTAGTGACCGAAGCAGTCTCCTCTTCTTACTAAATCAAGTCAAAAGAACTTGCGGTTTTGATACATGATGAGATTGCTTAGCTTCGTTTGCAATGACTATTTCAATACAAGCCTGCTTAAAACTAATGACCTCAAACTACGAACCTCTAGAGAGGAATATTACCATGTTTCCGATCAGGTCTTAATACTGATTTAGTTTCCAAAGCACTGAAAGCTTTGATCAGCTTCCTTCTGGTATCTTTCGGCATAATAACCTCATCGATAAATCCGCGTTGGGCAGCTTCAAACGGAGTGGCAAACTTTTCAGCATATTCCGCTTCCTTTTCGGCTAATTTCTTTTCAGAATCCTCCGCTTCCTTGATCTCTTTTCTGAAAATAATTTCTGAAGCTCCCTTAGCTCCCATCACCGCAATTTCCGCAGTTGGCCACGCAAAATTAAAGTCGGCTCCAATATGCTTAGAATTCATCACGTCATAAGCTCCACCATAAGCTTTACGCGTGATCACTGTCACTTTCGGAACAGTGGCTTCGCTCAGCGCGTAAAGTAATTTCGCTCCATGTAGAATAATCCCGTTCCATTCCTGATCGGTGCCTGGTAAAAATCCTGGTACGTCTACCAACACCAGCAACGGGATATTAAAGCAGTCACAGAATCTTGTAAATCTCGCCGCTTTCTTAGAGGAATCCACGTCTAACACACCGGCTAAACTCATTGGCTGGTTTGCGATCACTCCAATACTTCGGCCACCAATTCTGGCAAATCCAACGATGATATTATCAGCATAATTTTTATGGATCTCAAAAAAGGAATCTTCATCGATAATTCCCTGGATCACCTCATGCATATCGTAGGGCTTATTTGAACTGTCAGGCACAATTCCTTCCAATACCTCACGATGCTCATCTCCTAATTCAAAAGGTAGTTTATCAGGTGCGTACTTGTTGCTTTGCGGCATGTAGCTGATAAGCTGTTTAATATTCTCCAGGCAAATGATGTCATTCGCTGCGGTTACATGAGTCACCCCAGATTTGGTGGAATGTGTGCTGGCTCCTCCCAGTTCTTCTGAAGTCACTTCTTCATTCGTCACAGTTTTTACCACGTTAGGACCGGTAACGAACATATAGGAAGTATCTTCCACCATCAGGGTAAAATCGGTCATTGCAGGCGAGTAAACCGCTCCACCGGCACACGGGCCCATAATTGCTGAAATCTGCGGAACCACACCCGAAGCTTTTACATTTCTATGAAAGATATCTGCATATCCACCCAAAGATTTCACACCTTCCTGGATTCTTGCTCCACCAGAATCGTTTAAACCGATCAATGGTGCTCCCACCTTCACAGCCATATCCATGATCTTACAGATCTTTTCAGCATGAGTTTCAGAAAGCGAACCTCCAAAAACGGTAAAATCCTGTGCAAATACATAAACCAGTCGACCGTGAATAGTGCCGTAACCGGTTACCACCCCATCGCCGTAAAACTTCTGTTTTTCCATACCAAAATCGGTAGTTCGGTGAGTCACCAGAATACCAATTTCCTCAAAACTATTTTCGTCCAGCAGGTAATCAATACGCTCGCGTGCGGTAAGTTTTTTCTTTTCGTGCTGTTTTGCAATTCGCTTTTCGCCTCCACCTTTATGGGCTTCAGCGATCATTTCTTTTAATTTATCCAGATTCTTACTCATTGGTCAGAATTCAAATTTGTGATTAGGCCTGGTTTCCAGGAATTCGTAGCTGTTCTTTGTCTTCCAGATATCGCTTTAAAGCGATTAGTGCAGCCAGTCGGGCTTCTTTTTCATTAGATTCCTTTAATGCTTCCGGAGAATAATACTGCTTGACAAAATGTGTGTTGAAATCGCCACTTCTGAAGGCTTCATGCTGGAATACATATTTTCCGAAAGCTAAGGTGGTACTCACTCCTTCTACGATGTAATTATCAATCGCTTCCAACATCATTTCAATAGATTCTTCGCGGGTTTTTCCGTAGGTGATCAATTTAGCCAGCATCGGGTCGTAATAGATCGGCACTTCCATGCCTTCTTCAAAACCATTATCCAGCCTGATCCCTTCACCGGAAGGCGTTTCATATTTTACCAAATTTCCGGTACTTGGCATAAAATCTTCTAAGGGATCTTCCGCATAAACGCGTAGTTCCATAGCATGACCGGTGATTTTTAAATCTTCCTGCGAAAAAGACAATGCTTCTCCCCTTGCGATCCTAATTTGCTGTTCTACCAAGTCAACTCCAGTAATGTATTCGGTTACTGGGTGTTCTACCTGAAGACGGGTATTCATTTCCAAAAAATAGAAATTGCGCTGTTCATCAAAAATGAATTCGACCGTACCAGCACCAACATAATCGCAAGACTGCGCCACTTTTACCGCAGCTTCTCCCATTTCCTTCCGAAGTTTTTCATCAAGCACTACAGAAGGCGCTTCTTCCACCACCTTTTGATGACGACGCTGGATGCTGCATTCTCTCTCGAATAAATGCAAATAGTTACCATGCGTATCGCAAAGCACCTGGATTTCGATATGTCGTGGAGAGGTTACATATTTCTCAATAAAAACAGACCCATCTCCAAAAGCCGATTCTGCTTCAGAAATTGCTCTTTTCATCTGGTCTTCCAGTTCCTTTTCCTCCTGCACTACGCGCATTCCCTTACCTCCACCACCGGCAGAAGCTTTTATCAGGATAGGGAAACCAATATCTTTGGCAATTTCCTTTGCTTTTTCAGTATCTGTAATGGCCTTATCGATTCCAGGAACCAGCGGAATATCGTATTTCTTTACGGCATCCTTAGCTGCCAGTTTACTACCCATGATCTCGATTGCTTTGGAACCAGGACCGATCCAGGTAATATTATTTTCTTCAACTTTTTTTGCGAAAGCAGCATTTTCACTAAGAAATCCGTAACCTGGATGAATCCCGTCGACGTTTAGTTTTTTTGCTACTTCAATGATTTTATCGGCTTTCCGGTACGATTCGCTGGAAGGAGCCGGACCTATGCAAACTGCTTCATCAGCAAATTTTACATGGGGCGCGTTCCTATCAGCTTCTGAAAAAACCGCAACCGTGGCAATGCCCATTTTTTTAATGGTTTTCATTACCCTAAGCGCGATTTCTCCCCTGTTCGCTACTAGTATTTTATTCATTCTGAAAATTCTTTTGATTAGATCGGGCTTATTCCATTTCGATTAACAACTGATTCTTTTCTACGGTATCGCCTTTTGAAACAGAAACCGACTTAACCACACCATCTCTCGGTGCAGTCAGAGTATTTTCCATTTTCATGGCTTCGAGAACCAGTAAATAAGCGCCTTCATTCACCTCATCTCCTTCTTTTACATTGACCTCGAGGATTAATCCGGGCATGGGCGCTTTGATATCGTTTACCTGCTGGGCACTTCCTAGAGAAAGTCCCATCTCTTCGATCAACTGGTCCAGTTCATTCTGGATCTTTACCGAATAAATATTGGAGTTGATTTTGACCTCATAACGTCGCTGAAGGAAATCAGGCTTTAAAATGGAAGCGTTAAAAGAACGATCGTCTTTAAGAATGTGGTAATTGGAGTGGTTGATTTGTTTAGCGTCAAGTTCTTCGATCTCTTTCTGGGAGAATTCAAATTCGAAGTTTCCATTGACCTTTACCTTATATTTTTTATCCATAAACTTGTTTCAGGTTATGCTAGGATGGTAAAGATAGAAAATATAAAAGGTTTGAAATGTTGCAGAAATCTCAAAATATGAAGATTTATTACAGATTCTTTTCAGAAAACAGATCAAAAGGGGTAAGCGTTTTGAAAACTAATAGTAAATATTGATTTTAGATTGTTTCGCTTTGCTCGAAATATCCCATATGTCATTTCGAGGGAGTGCAAGGACCATGACGTCACTTCAAGGGAACAAAGTGACCGAAGCAGTCTCTCCTTACATTATAATTCTAATAGCTCAAAATAAGATTGCTTCGCTTTATGCGCAATAACGAAAATTCAAATTAAATTATGATGATGAAAAAGTCATGGGTTTACATAATGACCAATAAAAGTAATACTGTTATTTATACCGGCGTGACTTCTGATTTAAAGAATAGAATAATTCAACATAAAATAAAGTATTATAAGGAAAGCTTTACAGCAAAATACAATTGTAACAAATTGGTATTTTTTCATGAGTTTTATATTATCAGTGAAGCTATTGAATTTGAGAGAAAAATAAAATCAGGCAGTAGATTGAAGAAAGAAAAGTTGATCAATGAAATGAATGCGAATTGGATTGATTTGTTTGACCAACTATAAAATCTTTAGTCCTCCTAAACAATCAAGAGAAAATCATGAGATTGCTTCGCTATGCTCGCATTGACAGCATTGTCACTGCGAGGGAATGCAATGACCAAAGAAGTCTCGAATTTATAATTATAATATTTCCCACAAACAGATTGCTTCGCATTGCTCGCAATGACAGAACATCCCTGCGAGGGAATGCAACGAGCATAACGTCACTGCGAGGGAACAAAGTGACCGAAGCAGTCTCAATTATTATTCGCGAGATTGCTTCGCTGCGTTCGTAATAAATTTCTCCATAAAAAGAAAAACCCGGAACGAGTCCGGGTTTAAAATTTAAGAAATAATAAGTCTATTTAAAATCTTTAACTGCATCGCTTAAATCGAAAACCTCAGCATCATTGAACTTCGCATCCAATATGCTGCTTCCTGCGGCAGAGCGATATCCGCCTGCACAATGAACAACAAATGGTTTGTCCTTCGGCAATTCTTCAGCACGATCTCTCAGTTCGTTTAGTGGAATGGCAATTGCGTTATCAAAAAACTTTCCTTCTTCTACCTCACTCTTATTTCGAATATCCACAATCGTATAATCAGATATATTGTTCTTAAACTGCTCAACATCCAGCTCTTCCGTAGACTTCGAAACTTTTTCAGAAATTGTTATTACAGCTTTGATCTGCTTTTCATAACCGATTTTCGCAGTCCTTTCTAATAATTCATCAATTTGATCTATAGAATCAAGCACTAAATAAAACTGCTCTTCAGGCTGAACGATCGCTCCCAGCCAGGTTTCATATTTATCACTTTCAGATCGCGCCATGATATTGATACTATTCGGAAGATGGCCCGTTTTAAAATCGGCTTCATCACGAATATCTATGACCAAAATATTTTCATCAACTTTATCTACATTCAGCAATAACTTATTCGCCCATTTGGTTCTTTGCACATTTTCAGGACCAGTTTTATTAATATCCACATTGAAACCGAAATAAGAAGGTATAAATGACTGATCTTTCAAGATTTCTTCTACAAATTCATCCTCGCTCTGTTCCTTAAAAGCCCAGTTCCCCATTCGCTCATTTCCCAGGGTACTAGAAGCGGCATCGCTCATATTTTTTCCGCATAGAGATCCGGCGCCATGAGCAGGATACACCAGTGCATCATCTGGAAGATCGGTGAATTTGTTTTTGATAGAATGATACATCTGTTTGGCAAGATCGATCCTCTTAGCTTTCATATTTCCCGCTTTTTCACGAAGATCGGGTCTTCCTACGTTCCCAATAAACAGCGTATCTCCTGTAAATAAAACGGTTTCATCATTTTCTTTAGCTACTATTGTAATACTATCTGGGGAATGTCCCGGTGTATTTCTTGCACTGAATTTGACGTTTCCGATCAAAATTACATCTCCCTCGTCAAAGGCGGAATGAGGATAATCGGCACCTACCAGTTTACTCACATAAATTGTCGCCGCGGTTTCTTCATGTATCTGCATATGGCCGCTAACAAAATCGGCATGAGGATGCGTTTCAAAAACTGCTGTAATTTTCGCCTGTTGTTCTTCAGCGTATTTATAATACTGCATCGGATTCCTCGAAGGGTCTACCAAAGCCATTTCACCATTGCTTACAATGGCATAGGAATAGTGCGCCAGGGGTTCATCTTTAAACTGTTTTATTTTCATCACCAATATTTTAATTCTTTTTTCTACTTTCTTTTAAACGGATAAATCATCTGATTTTTAAAATCTTCTGGAAAATCCTCATCGCCGTCGAAACCAAGCTCAATCTCTTTTCCACTTTTCGGAATATAAGCCGTTCCAAATAAATAATCCCAGATACTCAGGCTCAAACCGAAATTCATCCCATGCGGATGTTCTTCTGGCAGTTCTTTGGAATGATGCCAGATGTGCATTTTCGGGTTATTCAGAATATAGCCGAATGGGCCGTAATTCCACCCCACATTCGCATGGTTTAAATGGCCAACCAAAACTGTGAACATATGCACTACAAAAAATTCCTGTATTCCGAAGCCGATCATCGCCAGCGGAATATATTGTACGGTTTTGTACACAATGGTTTCCATAAAATGAAACCGAAATTGTGCTGCAAAACCCATTTCCTTTACACTATGGTGGATCTTATGAAACTGCCAAAGCCATGGTCGTTTATGCAATTGCCGGTGAACGTTCCATTGTACAA
>CAXPUM010000060.1:0-2488 GCA_964220295.1 Flavobacteriaceae bacterium
TAAAAGCACAGTGAGGCAAATTGGAACCTATCAAGATCAGGTCCCCATTCCGATAATATGATATATGGCTTCCTATCTGGCGTTTTCCAGTACCACCATTTACATAGACCAGTTCGATCTCAGGATGATAGTGCCAGAAACTATAGTTCTTGTTTTGAGCATTTCTGTAATAGGTACGAAGGGAAAAAGAGCTTCCAAATCCAGGTTCGATCTTTTCCAGAGTTGGTTTAGTAAGTATGGCCATATATTTCCGGTTTGATCTAATTTACTAGGTAAAATGCTGAACGCGTATTGCAAAATTACCTATAAAATGTGGAATATTAACCGAAAACGTTTTAAGCTGATAATTTAATGTCAATTCAGCACATAAATCGGTTTATGCAGCAGTTTCTCTCGTCGTAGTTATGTTCTAAGTTTGAAATATCAATTTAATCTAAGTTCTAACCTTAAAAACCTAAGATTATGAAAAAAACAATCAGAACTATAGTAGCAGCCTTATTATTATTTGTAGCAGCTAATGGGAATGCGGCCGATGGGCTGGATTTAAAGATCAATGATCAACAAAACCTGGTTGTGGAACTCCAGGGTGTTGAAAGCAAAGCGGTACTAAGCTTACGAGATGAGAGTGGAGTGGTAATCTTTAAGGATCAATTCCTTAACCAGGATAACTATTCCAAAACACTTTCTTTTGAAGACCTGCCAAATGGAACCTATACGCTTACGCTTGATAAGGAGTTTACCGTTTCAAATTCCAGAATTCATAAGAGCGGTAAGAGCCTGATCGTTGATAACGGAAAATATGAATTTGTTTTCAAACCAATGTTTAAGACTTATGGAAAGAAAGTTTTGGTCTATATGGCTAATCCAGCAGAAAAGAATACTGAGATCGAAATTTTTGATCTTTCAGGAGAACAGGTAGGAAATTTAAAAACTAAAGACCTGGTTCTTAAGAAGACCTTTGATTTTACTGAAGTTCCTTCTGGGGAATACACTTTAAAGGTGACCTCTGGAGATCATGTTTTTTATAAAACTCTTCAGGTTGGATAAATTGAAGCTCACAACAACGAAAAAAGCCCGGAATTACCGGGCTTTTTTAATTTATAAATTCAGATTATTGCTGGTCTTCGTAATTTCTCTTGATCTTATCTATGGCATTCTGAATGGATTTGTCTGGTTCGATAATATTATTATTACCCCAGAAATTGGTATCATAAAAACCTGAAACATCGTCTACCATCACAATATTAGGTCTAATTAGATCTTTATCTTGTTTCCAGTCTTCTCCTGCATATTTTTCAAGATCTGTTACCACCATTTCGCTATTGATTTTGTAGCGGGAATTGAAAATTTTCCTTTTCCAGTTCACTACATAATCCATTTGGGCTTTTCCGTAAGCGTAGCGCCACTTCCCATTATTTTCAGAATAAACCACTTCATAATTTAATTCGATAGGATATACTTTAGAACCATTCGGTTTTTTCTTCACGAACATTTCCTGAGCTTTGGAGCGATCATCTACATTTAAACTGTAGTCAGCTTTCACCAAGGTAGAAGTTTCGGCATCGATGAATAATTTACCAAAATACCAGGGATCGCTGTGATCGATCTCTCTGAAATCAACTACATAAGTGTAACGATCATTGATTTTTGTTGGCTCATCAAATGAGAAATCGTACGAATCGATCATTGATGGTCTTAAAACATACTCTGTATATTTCATCATATCAAGATATAAGGTGTTGAAAGGACCTCCTTTCAGTTTCATTGCGACCGTATCTAGTTTATCATAATCTGTACTTTTTCTGGCCTTATAGATAGAAACCAAGTCCTTTTTGCTGGAATTGTAAGGAGTTTTGTAAATCTTTAAAACAGCTTCTGAAAGGCTCACATCGCTCCAGCCTTTCTTGATAGTCTCCCTGTAAAACGAAGTCATGAGACTTTCATCATTGAAATAATTTTCATCTTTCTTAGAAAGCATTTCTCTAATCAGCAATTTCGCATCGGTTGATTGATATAGGCTAACTTCGGAAAGTTCTTCTACTGTTTCACTAAGCTCAATTCTGGTGTCTTCCGCTTTAAAATAAGAAATAGGAAGCGTTTTACTTTGAAAACCTAAAACTGAAATGGTCACCGTCGCCTCGATAAGGTCTTCAGGTACTTTTAGTGAGAATTCACCGTCTTCATTCGTGATCGTGGAAATATTGCTGTTATTCAGCGCTAGAAATGCGGATGCGATTCCGTGGCCGTTTCGAGAATTAACTACCTCGCCACGATATTCCACATAATCTTCTGCCTTTGGCTGAAAAGCAAAACTAGATGCCGACAGAAACAGCACGCTAATCATAAGCAGTAAACTGTTTGCACGGCTATTCAAATAAGGGAAATTGTTTTTCATAACCTTTAAAATTTTAGAATTGGACTAAACTTATGTAATATAATCAATTTAAAGCGTAATAAGATGCGAAATGCTTATTATTTGAAGTGAATA
>CAXPUM010000061.1:0-13402 GCA_964220295.1 Flavobacteriaceae bacterium
TCTAATCGACTTATTTTCCCGGTTTCTTCAATTATACCCGTAAACATTGTATTCTTTAATTGTTACATTTGTGAGTAAATGTAAAATTTTATTACGGGAAAGTTTATGAAACATGCTGAAATGATCAAATTAGGAATAAGCATTGGGGACTTGAATGGCATCGGGAGCGAGATCGTGCTGAAAACTTTTGATGACTCCAGGATGCTGGATTTCTGTACGCCTATCATTTTCGCCAATTCCAAGATCATCAACTTCCTGAAAAAACATTATAACCTCTCCCTAAATTTCCAGGGGATTGATGATCCTTCAAAGGCTATCGACGGAAAGATTAATGTAATGAATGTCTGGAAGGAGAATGTAAAGATCAATTTCGGTGAGGAGGATACCAAAGTTGGGGAATATGCTTTCCGTTCTTTGGAAGCAGCTACCCATGCCCTAAAAGAGGACCAGATAGATGTGTTGGTGACAGCGCCAATTAACAAACATACAATTCAATCTGATAAATTCAATTTTCCTGGACATACCGATTATTTGGCTAAAGAGCTGAATGGAAAGAGCCTGATGCTTATGATTACCGATAATCTTAAAGTGGGCTTACTGACCGATCATGTGGCCCTAAAAGATATTGCCAATACAATCACCCCGGAATTGATCGAAAAGAAGATCGCTATCATACAGGAAACTCTGAAGCAGGATTTCAGGGTGGAAAAGCCTAAAATTGCAGTTTTAGGAATTAATCCACATAGTGGTGATAACGGCGTGATAGGGAAAGAGGACGAGGAAATTCTAAAACCAACGATTCAGAAAATTCGGGATAAAGGTGATTTGGTATTTGGACCTTACTCAGCCGATAGTTTTTTCGGAAGTAAAAATTATAAAAATTTTGATGCCGTGGTGGCCAGTTATCACGATCAGGGATTGATTCCTTTTAAAACACTTTCTTTTGGAAGAGGTGTTAATTTTACTGCTGGTCTTAGTAAAGTAAGAACTTCTCCAGATCATGGAACTGCATTTGAAATCGCGGGAAAGAACGAAGCAAATATCAATTCGTTCAAAGAAGCGGTCTTTAAAGGGCTTGAAATTTTTAAAGCGAGAAGGGAATACAAAGAATTAACCGCAAATCCGTTAAAAAAACAAGGCAAGAAGATATAAACAAAATTTGTTTATAATTCATTTGTAATTGATTAATTTTTATATCTTTGCACCCGCCTTTCCGGGATCGGAAGGTGCTCAAAACTGATGATGATGAGGAATTTAGATGAGTTCACAATTCCTTTTAAGGGATTAAAACTTGGAAAACACCAGTTTGAGTATGAATTAGATAACGAGTTCTTTGAACATTTTGAGTACGAGGAGTTCAACAGTTCAGATGTGAAAATCGATTTGCTGTTTGAAAAGAAAAGCACCATGATGGAGCTAACCTTTGAAGCAACAGGAACTGTGAATGTGAATTGTGACCTGACCAATGAACCATATGACCAGCCAATTGAAGGTAAACTTTTTTTGGTGATCAAGTTTGGTGACGAGTTCAATAACGATGATGAAGATTTACTAATTTTACCGCATGGTGAATATGAAGTGAATATTCAGCAATATGTTTATGAGCTAGTGGTCCTCTCAGTTCCGCTGAAGAAAATTCACCCGGGAGTGGAAGACGGCACATTACAATCTGATGTACTCGATAAGTTAGAAGAGCTTAGTTTGAAAAATCAGAAAAAGAAAAAAGAGGATGAGACAGATCCTCGCTGGGATAAACTAAAAAATTTATTAAACGAATAATAACAGGAAGCCATGGCACATCCAAAGAGAAAAATTTCTAAAACCAGAAGAGATAAAAGAAGAACACATTACAAAGCAACGGCTCCTAAAGTGGCTGTAGACTCTGTAACTGGTGAAGCACACCTTTACCATAGAGCTCACTGGCATGAAGGTAAATTATACTACCGTGGCCAGGTATTGATTGACAATACAGAAGAAATCGAAGCTTAGGCATATTCGAGCTTAAAAAATTAGAGAAACTCTCACATAGTGGGAGTTTTTTGTTTTAAGTTGATTAAGTCCTAAAAAGACCTTAATTTGCAAGCCGGTTAGAATTAAATTTAGTAATTTACTATGAATGTTGAATATGTTTGTGGGCCGGTTACGGGTGAATTAAATCCTATTTTATGAGTAAAATCACAGCGGCAATTACAGCTGTAGGCGGGTATGTGCCCGAAGATGTGTTGACCAACGAGATGTTGGAAAAAATGGTGGAGACTACAGATGATTGGATAACCACCAGAACCGGAATCAAAGAGAGAAGAATTCTCAAAGATCCAACAAAAGGAACTTCATATTTAGCAACAGAGGCAGCAAAAGATCTTGTCAAGAAAGCTGATCTCGATCCACAAGAAATAGACCTTATTATTATGGCAACCGCCACTCCCGATATGCCAGTAGCTTCTACGGGTGTTCACGTGGCCAGCCAGATTGGAGCAATCAACGCTTTTTCGTACGATTTGCAAGCTGCATGTAGCAGCTTTCTTTATGGAATGTCTACAGGTGCGGCTTATATAGAATCTGGTAGATATAAAAAAGTGCTGGTAATAGGAGCCGATAAAATGTCCTCGATAATTGATTATACAGATCGCACGACCTGTATCATTTTTGGCGATGGAGCAGGGGCTGTTCTATTGGAACCAAATTCAGAAGGATTCGGTCTTCAGGATGAGATCTTAAGATCAGACAGTATTGGCCGGGATTCTTTAAAGATAGCTGCCGGTGGATCCTTGATGCCTCCTTCCGAAGAAACCATTGCCAAAAAATTGCATTATGTGCAACAGGATGGTAAAACGGTATTTAAATTTGCCGTTTCTAATATGGCAGGAGTAAGTGAGCAGATCATGCTTAGAAATAATCTTACCAATACAGATGTAAACTGGCTCATTGCTCACCAGGCGAACAAGCGCATCATCAATGCCACGGCTAACAGGATGAACCTGAACGACGAGGAAAAAGTTTTGATGAATATTGAAAGGTATGGAAATACCACTTCGGCAACCTTACCTTTGTTATTGAACGATTACGAGAAAAAATTTAAAAAGGGAGATAATCTGATATTTGCCTCTTTTGGAGGTGGCTTCACATGGGGAGCTGCTTATTTAAAGTGGGCTTATAACTCATAAAAAACCAACACCAAATATTATGGATTTAAAAGAAATTCAGAATCTGATAAAATTCGTTGCCAAGTCAGGTGCCAGCGAAGTAAAGCTGGAAACGGGTGATGTAAAAATCACTATTAAGACCGGAGGAGACGATAAAGAAACTACAATTGTGCAACAGGTACCTATGGGTGGTGGGCAGATGCCACAAATGCCGGCACAGCCTCAGGCGCAGGCTCCTGCTCCGGCACCACAACAGGCAGCTCCTGAAAGCAGTTCTGATAAAAAAGAATCTTCATCTGGCGGTGACGATTCCAAATATATAACGGTAAAATCCCCGATCATCGGTACTTTCTATAGAAAGCCTTCACCAGATAAGCCTGCTTTTGTAGAGACAGGTGATTCTGTAAAAGAAGGAGATGTGCTTTGTGTGATCGAAGCTATGAAACTTTTCAACGAGATTGAAAGTGAAGTTTCTGGAAAGATCGTAAAAGTATTGGTAGATGACTCTTCACCAGTTGAGTTCGACCAGCCACTATTTTTAGTAGATCCATCTTAATCT
Organism: Flavobacteriaceae bacterium; assembly: GCA_964220295.1. Classification (GTDB taxonomy): domain Bacteria; phylum Bacteroidota; class Bacteroidia; order Flavobacteriales; family Flavobacteriaceae; genus Christiangramia. Next base: position 3,703 of record CAXPUM010000061.1, read on the forward strand.
AACTACCCGTTTAAAGACCTGCCCATAAAAAGGGCGGCATAAAAGCAACTAGGTATGTTTAAAAAAATATTGATTGCAAACAGGGGAGAAATCGCTCTACGTGTGATTAGAACCTGCAAAGAAATGGGGATTAAAACGGTTGCAGTATATTCTACTGCAGATGCCGAAAGTCTTCACGTAAGATTTGCTGATGAAGCGGTTTGTATTGGGCCGGCTCCAAGTAATCTTTCGTATTTAAAGATCTCAAATATTATCGCTGCTGCGGAAATTACCAATGCAGACGCTATACATCCGGGATACGGATTCCTTTCTGAAAACGCCAAATTTTCGAAAATCTGTGGAGAGCACGATATCAAGTTTATTGGTGCATCTCCAGAGATGATCAGTAAAATGGGAGATAAAGCCACAGCAAAAGCAACCATGCGTGCTGCAGGCGTTCCATGTGTTCCAGGATCAGAAGGTATTCTGAAAGATTATAAAGACTGTTTAAAAACAGCTAAAGAAATAGGATTTCCTGTCATGCTGAAAGCTACTGCCGGTGGTGGTGGTAAAGGGATGCGTGCCGTATGGGGCGAAGAAGATCTGGAAGCTGCCTGGGAATCGGCTCGTAAAGAGGCAGATGCATCCTTCGGAAACGACGGGATGTATATGGAAAAACTTATCGAAGAGCCGCGTCATATCGAAATTCAGGTAGTGGGAGATAGTACCGGAAGGGCTTGTCACCTATCTGAAAGAGATTGCTCGGTACAACGTCGTCACCAGAAATTAACAGAAGAGACGCCTTCACCATTCATGACCGATGCACTTCGTAAGAAAATGGGAGAAGCAGCTATAAGAGCTGCGGAATTCATTAAGTATGAAGGAGCAGGTACAGTAGAATTTTTGGTTGATAAACACCGTAATTTCTACTTCATGGAAATGAACACCCGTATACAGGTAGAGCATCCAATCACCGAACAGGTTATTGATTATGACCTGATCCGTGAGCAGATATTGGTAGCCGCTGGTGTGCCAATTTCAGGAAAAAACTACGTTCCGCAATTGCATTCTATCGAGTGCCGAATCAATGCAGAAGATCCATATCACAATTTCAGACCTTCGCCAGGAAAGATCACCAATCTTCACGCACCTGGAGGTCACGGAGTGCGAATTGACACCCACGTTTACAGCGGGTATATCATTCCGCCGAACTATGATTCCATGATCGCCAAATTGATCACAACTGCCCAGACTAGGGAAGAAGCGATCAACAAAATGAAGCGTGCGCTGGATGAATTTGTGATTGAAGGGATCAAAACCACGATTCCTTTCCATAGACAATTGATGGATCATCCTGATTATATTGAAGGAAATTATACCACGAAATTCATGGAGGATTTCAAAATGAAACCTCTGGAAGAATAAATTGAAAAGAACCCCGGATTTTCCGGGGTTTTTTAATGCCCGAATTTTTGTAATTTCAACCAGTAAATCCAACCTATGAATTTTTCTTTCTGGGAGCGTGATTCCTGGTTTTCAAATATTGATTTTCTCATCATTGGCAGCGGCATCACCGGTCTCAATTGTGCACTTCATTTAAAGGAAAAGCAACCAGATTCTAAAATACTTATTCTCGAAAAAGGTCTTTTGCCCGAAGGCGCCAGTACGAAAAATGCCGGTTTTGCCTGTTTTGGAAGTATTTCAGAGATTCTGGATGATTTAAGATCGCATTCTGAAGAGGAAGTAGTCGAACTGGTCAAAAAGCGTGTAAACGGACTGGATTTACTTCGGAAGAATTTAGGTGATCAGGCTATCGACTTTAAAAGCTATGGCGGTTACGAGCTTTTTACACCAGAAGATGAGGCCCTTTATGCCGAATGTATTCAGAAAATACCTGAAATAAATGAATTGCTTTATCCTGTTTTTCACGATGAGGTTTTCAGCATTCGGGAAAATCATTTCGGTTTTAGGCAAATTCAGCCAAAATTGATCTACAGTAAGTTTGAAGGACCAATAGATACCGGGAAAATGATGAGTGCCTTACTTCGGAAAGCTCAAAAAGCCGGAATCCGAATTCTGAATAATGTTGAGGTTAGTACCTTTTCAAAATCTTCAGATCAAGTGGAGGTGAAAACCGCCAATTTCAAGCTGAAAGCGAAAAAGTTACTGATTGCTACCAATGGTTTTGCTGCCAAATTAGGTATAGAAGAGGTCAAACCGGCCAGGGCACAGGTTTTAATTACCAAGCCTTTGAAAAAATTACCTTTTGAGGGCACTTTTCATCTGGATAAAGGCTACTATTATTTTAGAAATATCGGCAACCGAATTCTTTTTGGCGGCGGTCGGAACCTCGATTTTCAAACCGAGGAAACAGATGAATTTGGGCTGACAGAAACTATTCAGAATAAGTTAAAAGAACTGCTCCAAACTACTATTTTACCCGTAACAGCCTATGAGATCGAACATTCCTGGAGCGGCATCATGGGAGTGGGTTCCAGCAAAAAACCAATTATCAAAAAATTATCTGACAATATTTATTGTGGGGTGCGCCTTGGCGGAATGGGTATTGCCATTGGCAGCCAGGTAGGCGCGGACCTCGCAGAAACTGCTTTGAAGCATGATTAAAAAAATACTCAAGATCATCCTGAAAATCATAGGTTATCTTTTCATTTTCAGTATTTTAATTACTTTACTCTATAAGTGGGTGCCGGTGCCATTTACGCCTTTAATGGCCATTCGGTATTTTGAACATCCCGAGGAAGAAATTCAGCATGACTGGGTTCCAATCGAAGATATATCGCGACATATGCAATTGGCAGTGATCACAAGTGAAGATCAAAATTTCCAAAAGCATAATGGTTTTGATATGGAGGCTATTGAAAAGGCTATTGAAGACAATAAAAAGGGGAAACGAGTGCGTGGAGCGTCCACTATTTCACAACAAACCGCGAAGAATGCTTTTTTGTGGCCGGCACGCAATTACTTCCGAAAGGGATTAGAGGTATATTTCACATTTTTGATCGAAAATATGTGGAGTAAAAAGCGAATCCTGGAAGTATATTTAAACAGCGTTGAAATGGGGAAAGGGGTTTACGGAGTGCAGGCTGCAGCCCAATTCTGGTTCCACAAGGACGCAAAAAATCTGAATGCTCAGGAGGCTGCTGCGATAGCAGCTGTTTTACCCAATCCGAGGGAATATCGGGCTAATCCTGCCAGCAATTATATCCAGGGGCGCAAGAACTGGATCGTAAGACAGATGTGGAATTATGGCAAATTTGAATTGAATTAATGGATACTAGGGAAAAATTAATAGAGGTATGTCGAGAGCGAATTCAGAAGAAGATCAGGTCGCTAAAAGATGCCATGGATGATCTTAAGAACGATCTGGAAAATGAATCGAAAAGCAGCGCTGGTGATAAATATGAAACTGGCCGTGAGATGATCAATATCGAGTGGAATAAACTGAGCCAGCAATTAGTGGAATTCGAAAAACAGATCAAGACCTTAAATAGAATTGAGCACATGGTACCTTCAGAATCTGTGAGGCTTGGAACGATCGTGAACACTGGGAAAGCACATTATTTTATTTCCGTTCCGGTAGGTGAAATTGATCTGGAAGATAAGAAGCGATATTACGCGATAGGCATTCAATCTCCCATTGGTCAGGCGATGATTGGAAAGAAAAAAGGGGATAGTTTTCAATTCAATGGCGCGACTTCAAAAATTATCGATCTGGCCTAAAAATTTCTGAAAATCGTATTTAAAAATTAGCTACTATTACGCGCTAATTTTAAAATATGAAAAACTACTTTTTCCTGCTGCTTTTTGTGTGCGGGATTGCCAATTCTCAAATCGACTTTGGGATAAAAGGCGGTCTGAATATCGCTGATATTTATTACAATATTGAGAACTACAATCCGGGAAAAAAAGCCGGTTACCATTTCGAAGGTGTCGCACGATATAATTTTTGTGAGGGCTTCGGAATCCAGTCAGAACTTGGTTATTCGCAGGAAGGTCATGAATTCGAAACACTCGGTAAGCTGAACTGGCCTTTGTTTTTCCGGGCGAATCTCGGGCAATTTGGATTGTATGGAGGCGATCAGCTTTCATTTCTAATCAATGCAGATATGGGAAAAGAATTTTATGAAAAAAGCAATTTTGGCGGACTTGCCGGGATCGATTATAAACTGAAATCGGGATTGTTCTTTGATCTGCGTTATAACTTCGGAACAGAATCTGTAAACCGGGATTTTGTTGAAGTTTCAACTGATAATGGCGCGATCTATCAGGGGTATGTTGCCTATCCGAGGGTATTACAGGTTAGTTTGGGTTATATGTTTTAATTCGCTCTTTCTCTAATCGTATCTTCGGAAAACGCCAAGGAAATCGTTTCGTTTTTCTCCAAATTTTTATCACTGTTGAAAAATATTCTTTCTGAATTTACTTCGGCTTCAATTAAATAGTGCGAACCACTAAAAAAAGAGGCGATAACTTTTCCTGAAAGCCTGGAATCCTGGTTTAAGGTTATTTCATGCGGATAAATCAGCACTCTTTTCCTGCTATCAGAATACCCGATGGTTTTGAGCATTAGGTGGTTCACATCTCCAAAAAGTGAGGCCACGTATTTGTTCGGAGGATTCTGAAATAATTCTTCCGGAGTACCATCGGCATAAATTTTATGGTTTTTGAGAACCAGTGTCCTGTCAGCAAAAGAAAGTGCATCGGTGCTGTCGTGAGTCGCAACGATCGTAGTAATTTTGCGTTCTTTTAGATAGTTGAAGAGTTTTCGTCTTAAGTTATTTTTTCTGAAATGATCGATATGACTAAAGGGTTCATCGAGTAGCAAAATCTCAGGCTCCTTGGCCAGGGCTCGTGCCAGCCCGATTCGCTGCTGCTGGCCGCCGCTCAGGTTTTTCGCTTTTACATCTGCCAGATCTTCCATTTCTACCACTCCCAAAAGTTCCTTGATTCTGCGCTTTTTCTTAACCGGATAAAAATTACTAAGGTATTTACCCACATTGTCGGCAGCCGAAAGTGGCAACATCAAATCAAAATCCTGCGCGAGGTATTTAATAAAAGGTTCTCCAGGGACCAGGTTGTAATTAGGGCCTAATAACTCTTTATCTTTCCAGAAAATCTGGCCTTCAGTATGAAGCAGGCCGTAAATTAATTTGAGCAGGGTGCTTTTCCCGCATCCGCTTTCGCCAATTAGGGAAATATGCTGACCTTCTTCCGCAGTAAAACTGATATTTTCCAGAACTGGTTCATCATCGTAACCAAAAGAAACTTTCTTGAGTAAAAGCATAAATTTTTCAAAATTCTAAGTTACAATTTTCAAATTTTCTGACTCAATGATGCTTAATTCTTTAATTTTCCAAAAGAGAAATCGAAAATGAAGAAAGTAGTTGTTTACGACCTGAATAAAACCCTCTATGAGAAATCCTCTAAAGATGAGTTTTACAAATTTATCTGCTATAAAAGGGGATACAAATTAATGCATCTTTTTCAGCTGCAGTGGCTAAAAATGATGGGTGGAATGAAAATCATCAGCAAAACTTTTTTCAAAGAGAATTTTTACAATTACCTGAAGAACTTTCCACCGGAACAGGTTCACAGGTATTCCAAAGAATTCTGGGATATGGAATTTCCAGATAAGTTCCGGAAGCAAATGCTCGAAGATATCCGCAATTTCAATGAAAATGATATAGCGGTTTATATTATAACTGGCGGGTTTGAGGTTTATACGAAATATCTTGAAGAGCTTTTGCCTTTAAAAGTTCTGGGGACACGAACCGAATTTAAAGATGGCAATTACGAAGTGGTTGGGAAAGCCTGTAACGACCAGGAGAAAGTTCGCAGACTGAGAGAGGAGGTTGATGGCGAATTTGTTTTGCTGGAAGCCTATTCAGATGATAAAGAGGAGATTTTAGACCTGGCTGAAAAAGCATTTTTTATAACCGAAGACGGCGAAGTCAAACCGCTTAAAGAAGCCTAAGCTTATAAAATATCAGAAAAATTGCGATTTTGTATCGATATAAAAAAAGCGGCTAATTAGCCGCTTTTTCCATTTATACTGACATAAATTTAGTTTTTCATATCTGTATTGATATCATTTGGAAGTGCTTCATAACCCATGTTATAGAACGTAAATCCAAATAGGTCTGCATATTCATCAATGATCATACTGGTTGGTTTTCCTGCGCCATGACCAGCTTTCGTTTCAATTCTGATCAAAACAGGTTCATTTCCGCTTTGTTTTTCCTGAAGTTCTGCAGCAAACTTAAAGCTGTGTGCCGGTACAACACGGTCATCATGATCTCCAGTGGTTACCAGGGTGGCAGGATATTCTGTTCCTGCTTTCACATTGTGAACTGGCGAATATTTATAAAGATAATCGAACATTTCTTTACTGTCTTCCGAAGTTCCGTAATCATAAGCCCAACCAGCGCCAGCTGTAAAGGTGTGATAACGCAGCATATCCATAACGCCCACTGCAGGTAAAGCAACCTTCATTAAATCTGGTCGCTGTGTCATGGTGGCTCCAACCAGTAATCCTCCATTAGAGCCTCCGCGAATTGCCAGGTAATCTTTGGAAGTATAATTATTATCGATCAGGTATTCTGCTGCGGCGATAAAATCATCAAAAACGTTCTGTTTTTTCATTTTGATACCTGCATCATGCCATTCACGACCATATTCTCCACCACCTCGAAGATTCGGTACGGCGTAAATTCCGCCTTGCTCCAGCCAAACACTCATGGCGGTGCTGAATCCCGGAGTTAAGCTAATATTGAATCCACCATACCCGTAAAGGATCGTTGGGTTTTTTCCGTCCAGCTGTGTACCTTTTTTATAGGTGATGATCATTGGAATTTTGGTGCCATCTTTTGAATCATAGAAGACTTGTTCGCTGGTATAATTTTCTGAATTGAAATCGATATTTGGTTTATTGTAAACTTCAGAAGTTCCTTTTTCAATATCGTATTTATAGATCGTTCCAGGAGTAACGTAGTTGGTGAACGAATAATAAGTCACCTTTTCATCTTTTTTAGTTCCGAAGCCACCAACTGAACCAATTCCTGGAAGTTCTACTTCTCTCACCAGTTTCCCGTCATAATCATATTGCTTGACCTGCGAAATGGCATCTTTCATATATTCCGCGAAAAAATAACCACCACCGGTAGATGGCGTCAGTACATTTTCGGTTTCAGGGATGAAATCTTCCCAATTTTCAGGTGATGGATTGGAAGCGTCTACCGTTACTACTCTTTTATTTGGTGCATCTAAATTGGTAACAATGTACAATTTGCTTCCTTCGTTGTCGATCACGTAAGAATCAGTGTCAAAATTATCTATTATTGGTACGAGTTTGGGATTCTCCTTAGTCAAATCCATCAAATATAATTCTCCTCCTGAAGTAGAATTTCTGGCTGAAATAATCAGATAATGATCATCTTCGGTTACATTTCCGCCAACATAACGGCGTTTTTGTTCTTCGGAATTTCCATAAATTACCTTGTCTTCGCTTTGTGCAGTTCCAAGTTTGTGATAATAGAGTTTATGCTGATCTGTTTTTGCAGAAAGTTCGCTTCCATCTGGTTTGTCGTAGCTGGAATAATAAAACCCGTCATCGCCCTTCCAGGAAAGTCCGCTAAATTTCACATCTTTAATGGTATCTCCCATCATTTCCCCGGTTTCGGCATTCTTAACGATCACTTTACGCCAATCGCTTCCACCTTCAGAAATAGCATAAGCCAGGATTTTACCGTTTTCAGAAAAACTCATACCAGCAAGAGATGTTGTTCCATCATCACTAAAATTATTCGGATCAAGAAAAACTTCTGCCTCACCATCTTCGGTTTTTTTACGATACAGAACGCTCTGGTTCTGCAAGCCATCATTCTTGAAAAAATAGATATTTCCGCCTTCTTTGAAAGGAGCACTCAGTTTTTCATAATTCCACAGTTCTGTAAGCCTTTTTCGAAGCTGATCCCGGTAAGGAATTTTCTCGAGGTAATTGAAGGTTACTTTATTTTCACTTTTTACCCATTCCTCGGTTTCCTTGCTGCGGTCATCTTCCAGCCAGCGATAGGGGTCCTTGACTTTAGTTCCGAAATAATCGGTAACCGTATCTACTTTTTTCGTTTCGGGATAGTTCAATTTTTCTTGATTTTGGCAATTTGCATTCAGTCCGGCCATCACGGCTCCCAAACTGAATAGTCCGGTAATTAGTTTTTTCATCTTTAAGCTCTTAAGTCGCCTAAAGTTACTATAAAAAAAGCCCGAAAAAAATAGTCTTTTCGGGCTTCTGTTATATGAGATACTTTTTTAAAGTAATTTGTTATCATTCAGATATTCTGCGATCTGTACCGCGTTGGTCGCAGCGCCTTTTCGAAGGTTGTCTGCAACAATCCACATATTCAGCGTATTAGGCTGTGAATCATCGCGCCTGATTCTTCCAACAAACACATCATTTTTTCCTTCCGCATAAATAGGCATTGGGTAAGTGTTGGTTGTTGGATTATCCTGTACGGTGATACCAGGGAACTCGCTAAGGATCTGGCGAACCTGTGATTCATCAAAATCGCGGGTGAATTCGATATTGACAGATTCTGAATGACCGCCAACAACCGGAATGCGAATTGCAGTCGCAGTCACTTTTACTGAATCGTCTGCCAGGATCTTTTTAGTTTCATTCGTTAGTTTCATTTCCTCTTTGGTATATCCATTGTCCTGAAAAACATCGCAATGCGGTAAGGCATTTTTGTGAATAGGGTAAGGATAAGCCATATCACCTTTTTCGCCTTTATACTCATTTTCAAGCTGGTTGACTGCTTTTACTCCTGTTCCGGTAATAGACTGGTAGGTTGAAACCACCACTCTTTTAATAGTATATTTATCATGTAAAGGCTTAAGGGCCATTAGCAGCTGAATGGTAGAGCAGTTAGGATTGGCGATAATTTTATCGTCTTTGGTAAGTTCCTTCGCATTGATCTCCGGAATGACTAATTTGTGCTCTGGATGCATTCTCCAGGCCGAAGAGTTGTCGACTACTGTCGTGCCTGCTTCAGCAAATTTAGGAGCCCATTTCAAGGAAGTATCACCACCTGCAGAAAAAATAGCAATGGCTGGTTTCATTGAAACTGCTGTCTCAAGACTTACTACCTCATATTCCTTTCCGCTGAATTCGATCTTTTTACCAACAGATTTTTCTGAGGCAACTGGAATCAGTTCAGTTACAGGAAAATTTCTTTCCTCCAGGACTTTCAGCATAACGGTTCCTACCATTCCGGTAGCGCCAACAACAGCTACTTTCATTTTTTTCAGTTTTAATAATGTGACTGCAAAGGTATTGACTGAAGATTAATACCAAACTTTTCTGTTTTGAAAATATGCTGAAATTTAAAATTTAAACGCATTTTCAGAATTTGTGAAAAAAAGACCCCGGCTTTTGGCCGGGGTTTATAGTTGAAATAAGTAGTGTAGCGGTAAGCGTACTTCTTAATATTTATACATTTCTTCTCTTTAACTCATCTCTAATTTCTGTAAGAAGCTCTTCCTGAGTAGGTCCTTTTGGAGCAGGAGCTGCAGGAACATCTTCTTTTTTCTTCATATTCTCATAAGCTCGAAGGATCAAAAATATAAAGAATGCGATAATTATAAAATAAACAATGGCCTGAATTAAATTTCCGTAGGTGATTACGGCTGCCTCAGCTTCTTT
>CAXPUM010000062.1:0-22109 GCA_964220295.1 Flavobacteriaceae bacterium
TGCCCAATTTGCGGAATGGACCTGATACCGGTTTCGGTTGGTGATGATGAGTTGGACGCTAGCGTTTATCAAATGAGTGAAAACGCCATGAAACTGGCAAATATTACTACGATGCAGGTCGGAAATGGAGATGTGTCTAAAAATATTCGTCTGAATGGAAAGATCGAGGTTAATGAGAAAAATACGTATACGCAGTCTACCCACATTCCTGGACGAATTGAGCAGATGCGCGTAAATTTTACTGGTGAAAAGGTAAATCGTGGACAAACTTTAGCTATTTTATATTCGCCGGCGATCGTGACAGCACAGGAAGAACTATTACAGGCTGCTAGAATTAAGGAAAGCCAGCCAGAGTTGTTCGAAGCAGCTAAAAGGAAGCTCAGAAACTGGAAGATCAGTGAGTCGCAGATCAATAAGATGCTGAATAGAAATGAACCAATAGATCGATTCCCAATTTTGGCAGATGTTTCAGGAGTTGTGACGAAATTAATGGCCGAGCAGGGTGATTACCTGGAACGCGGAATGCCGATCTACCAGATTGCTAATCTGGACAAGGTCTGGGTGCTTTTCGATCTCTATGAAAGTGACCTGAACTGGGTAAAGGAGGGCAGCAAAGTGACCTATACTGTACAATCTATTCCGGGAGAAACTTTCGAGGGCACTATCAGCTTTATAGACCCGCTTTTAAATGATAATACCAGGGTTGCCACCGCGCGTATTGAAGTAGACAACGCTAATGGAAAATTGAAGCCAGGAATGTTTGTGAGCGCCCAAGTCGAAACCGATATGAATCAGAATGGAAAACAGCAAATGGTTATCCCGAGATCGGCGGTTTTATGGACGGGTGAACGTTCTGTAGTGTATGTGAAAAAAGCTTCGGAAAGCGGTGCAGGTTTTGAACTCCGGGAAGTGAACCTGGGAACGGCCACCGGTGATTCATATGTGGTGAAAAATGGGTTGCAGCCCGGAGAAGAAATCGTGGTAAATGGTACATTTACGGTAGATTCGGCTGTACAGCTTGCGGGAAAACCAAGTATGATGAATCCCGATATGGATATGACAATGAGAAAGGCGATTGCTGAAAAAGACAAAAGAACGCTCATGCCGTTATTTATGAATTACCTTCAGCTGAAGGATGAGCTGGTGGCCGATGATTTTGATTTAGCTAAAGAAACGATTGCTAAATTGCAGGCAACTTCCGAAGCTATTTCCGCAGAAGATCTGACCGAGGAAACTGCTGAAACCTGGAAAAAATATGAACCAGGTCTTCAGAAATCCCTAGAAGAAATTATTAATGCGAAGGATATTTCTGCTATCAGGGAGAATTTCGACGAATTTTCATCGGTAATGATCGGGATTGCTAAAAGCGCCAATCCCATGCCGGGATTGTATGTTTTGCGATGTCCTATGGCGAATAGCAATCACGGGGCAGATTGGCTCAGTATGGATAGCGAAATCAAAAATCCGTATTATGGGCAATCAATGCTGACCTGTGGGGAGATCAAGGCCGAGTTGAATTAACGAAAGATCAGAATGAAAAAATATAGATCTGGTTTTTGAAAAGTTTGCAGAACTAGTCACAATTTTGTGAAAAATCTATTCAGAGAATTTTTACTAAAATAAATGTATAATGATCTAAAGTTCCATCGCAGACTGTTAGAAAAATGGTAAAAAAACGGAAATAAAATTTTAAGTATAACCTGTTGAATAACTTTGTTTTAAATTGAATATTATGAAAAAAGAGATTAGAAAAATAGCCGTCGCCGGAATTCTGGTGATGGGATTGTCACTTACTTCCTGCAATGATTCGGTTAAAAGTGATAAGGAGAATCAATCACAGGAAACTCCGGAAATGAATAGCGGTGAGGATATGAGCGATCAGGGAAAAGGCAGCGCTTCGAATCCAGATACTGCGATTTCTGAAGAAAATCAGGTGAAAAAAACCGGAATGGCTGCTTTTAGTAATGAAGAGGTAGCAGATCTTTATGAAACTTATCTGGAAATCAAAGATGCGCTTGTGGAAACCGATTCGAAAGCGGCAGCTCAGGCGGCTTCCCATATGGCAGCTTCAGGAAATGGAAATGTAAGCGACATCGCGAAACAGATCGCAGAAAGTGATGATATCAATGAACAACGAGAGGCTTTTTCGCAACTGACTTCCAGGATTGAGCCACAGCTGAAGGGAACCTTGGCATCCGGACAAATCTATAAGCAGTACTGCCCGATGGCTTTCGAGGGCAAGGGTGACTATTGGCTTTCAGACTCCAAACAAATTCAGAACCCATATTTTGGAGATAAAATGCTTACCTGCGGAAGAACCGAAGAAACCATTCAGAAATAAAATACTGGCCCGGATATCATAATCGGGCCTTTTTCAAATTTGGAAGAAAATAGAATACATATTAAAAATATGGTGTGCCCGAGGTGCATCATGACTGTTTCAGAAATCTTGGAAAAGGAAAAGATCAAATTTGCTAATATCGAACTGGGATATGCAGACTTGAAGGAGATTCCGGAAGAACAGCGAATGAAAAAACTGGCAATAGCTTTAGAAGGCGTGGGTTTCGAGTTGATACAAACGCGGAATGACAAGTTGATAAGTACCATTAAATCTCTTATCATTTCTGAAGTTTACGATGAAAATTATTCCGGAAGAAAACTATCTGAAATTCTCAGCAACGCTTTGCCTTATGATTACAGTCATATTACGCATCTTTTCAGTCAGGCTGAGGGTAAGAGTATTCAGCAATATTACCAGTCCGTAAAAATGGAACGGGTGAAGGAACTGCTTCATTACGATGAATATAGTATTGCGCAGGTGGCTGATATGACAGGATTTTCAACTGCGGCTTATCTTTCCACTACCTTTAAAAAGGCAATAGGTATGACACCTTCAGAGTATCGAAATCTTTCAGATAAAGATCGGCGCTCTCTGGATTCGGTATAAAGCTAAATTCTACTAAAGTATTTAGCGGATTGGTTAAAAAAGGTTTAAAATCGAAATTTTTTTACAAAATGTTGTAACTGCTTCTCTGAGTTAGTGTGTAAATTGATTTTATAACCATTAAATCAATAAGTTATGCGAAATGAGAAGTTGATATCAGCACTGGGAAATTGCATTAATCACTGCAATTATTGCGCTGATGCCTGTTTGGATGAAGACAATGTGAAAATGATGAAGGATTGCATTCGCACCGATAGAGTGTGTGCAGAAGTTTGCTCTTCGTTAAATCAGGTATTGGCTACCGGTTATAAAAATGTTCAGGGACTCATCGATTATTGTATTGAAGTATGTACTGAGTGTGCAGAAGAATGCGGTAAACACGATCACGATCACTGCCAGGCTTGTGCAAAAGCCTGTCGAGAATGTGTGGAGGCCTGTAAAGCATATTAATTGAATATTATAAGCTGCCTGAAAAGTATCCTGGACCGGGTTAAAGATTTTAGTTTTCCAGGTGCGATTTCAGGCAGTTCTACAATTTTTCTCCCTAAAACTAAAATCACTTCTATTTTCTTCCCATTACCTTTACACAAAGGACTTTTAAAGAAATGATACATACTTATAAAATAACTGGGATGACCTGCAACGGCTGCAGATCTCACGTGGAACAAACGCTGAATGAGGTAGATGGTGTTACTAAGGCCGTGGTCAACCTTGAGAAAGGCGAGGCCGTAATAAGTATGGCGAAGCACATAAAAGTAGAAACTTTTGAAAAGGCCTTACAAAATCATGGCGGGAATTATCATATTATGATGCCCGGTGAGCAGCATCACCATTCAGATCATAGTGAAAGTACGGAACAGAATCAGAAAAAAGGAAAAGGAACGGGGACTTGGTATTGCCCAATGCATTGTGAGGGCGATAAGACATATGACCAGCCGGGAGATTGCCCGGTTTGCGGAATGGATCTCGTAGAAGAGGTTAGTTATTCTGCTCAGGGCACGCAATATACCTGCCCGATGCATCCTGAAATTGTGGAGGATGATCCTGGCGCCTGTCCCATATGCGGAATGGACCTTGTCCCATTGGAACCGGAACCTTCAGCTGAAGACAAATCGTATAAACGCCTTTTGAAGAAATTCTGGATCGCGGTCGGTTTTACCTTACCGATATTTTTAATTGCCATGTCGGAAATGCTGAATAACAATCCGCTGTACAAATTGGCAGATTTAAAGGTGTGGAACTGGATTCAGTTTGGACTCTCGCTGCCAGTAGTTTTTTATGCCTGCTGGATGTTCTTTCAAAGAGCCTGGCGATCTATAAAAACCTGGAACCTGAATATGTTTACCCTAATTGGGATTGGTTCAGGAGTAGCCTGGGTTTTCAGTCTTTTCGGCTTGCTGTTTCCAGATTTCTTTCCCGCGCAGTTCAAAACGGAAGCCGGTACAGTACACGTTTATTTTGAAGCCGCGACGGTTATTTTAACCCTTGTCATGCTGGGCCAGGTACTGGAAGCAAGAGCCCACAGCCGAACGAATTCGGCTATTAAAGAATTGCTGAAATTAGCCCCAAATACAGCCGTGCGGGTCAAAAATGGAAATGAGGAAACAGTATCTATAGATTCCATTCAAAAGGGCGATGAATTGAGAGTGAAACCGGGTGGTAAAATTCCGGTTGACGGAATTATTAAAACAGGTCGCAGCAGTGTTGATGAATCAATGATTACGGGCGAACCCGTTCCAGTTGAAAAATCGGAAGGAGATAAGGTAAGTTCAGGAACTATCAATGGTAACCAAAGCTTCATCATGACTGCTGAGAAGGTTGGTGACGAAACTTTGCTGGCCCAGATCATCAAAATGGTCAATGAAGCGAGTCGTTCCCAGGCGCCCATACAGAAGCTGGCAGATAGAATTTCGGCTTATTTTGTGCCCATAGTCGTACTTATTTCAGTAATTACTTTCATTGTTTGGGCGATTTTTGGTCCTGATCCTTCCTACGTATATGCGCTGGTAAATGCTATTGCCGTACTTATTATTGCCTGTCCCTGTGCTCTCGGGCTGGCAACGCCAATGTCGGTCATGGTCGGTGTCGGGAAGGGAGCCCAAAATGGTGTGCTGATTAAAAATGCCCGTGCGTTGGAGCAAATGAATGCTATTGATACCCTGATAATTGACAAGACAGGTACCATTACCGAAGGGAAACCTTCCGTAGAAAAAGTGGTTTCCCTTGGTGATGATTATTCAGAAAGTGAACTGGCGGCAATTATCGCCGCGGTGAATGCCCAAAGTGAGCATCCGCTGGCAAAAGCCACGATCGATTATGCCGAAAAGGAAAACATCAGCTTCGTAAATGCTTCCAATTTTAATGCTGTAAGCGGAAAAGGAGTGGTGGCTGAAGTTGATAACCGGGAAATTGCGCTGGGAAATGAGGCACTTATGGAAGAAGAAAACATTTCAATTTCTGAAGTAGTATTCGGAAAAGTTTCCGCAGAGCAGGAAAAAGGGAAAACTGTTTCTTACCTCGCCGTTAATGGCAAAATTGAAGGTTTCGTAGTTATTTCAGATAAGATTAAAGAAACCAGTAAAAAGGCTTTACAAAGTCTCAAAGATGAAGGAATAAAAGTAATCATGCTAACCGGTGATAACAGTAAAACCGCTTCAGCCGTAGCTTCAGAACTAGGGTTGGATGAATTTAAAGCTGAAATGGTTCCGCAGAATAAGCAGGATGAGGTCAAACGTCTCCAGGCTGAAGGTTGTACAGTAGCCATGGCTGGAGACGGGATTAATGATGCACCGGCATTGGCACAGGCTGATATCGGTATTGCGATGGGAACCGGGACAGATGTGGCGATCGAAAGTGCGGAGATTACACTGGTCAAAGGAGATCTTCATGGAGTTTTAAAAGCGATTAGGCTGAGTGAAAAAGTGATGAAGAATATCAAAGAGAACCTGTTTTTTGCTTTGGTTTATAACACGATTGGCGTTCCCGTCGCCGCTGGTGTACTATATCCATTTTTCGGAATATTGTTGTCGCCAATGATCGCGGCACTCGCAATGAGTTTTAGTTCCGTTTCTGTGATTGCTAACGCGCTTAGATTAAGAAATGCTAAATTGAATTAACAAACCTATATGATGCAAGACGGTTTTTTGAGTAAATGGGGAGAAGCCGCCAATACTTCCGCTGGTTTTTTCTGGATGGCTATTTGGGCTTTTGCGCTCGGTTATATTATTAGTAGTTGTATCCAGGTTTTCGTGACCGAAAAGAGGATGCAGGAAACCATGGGGAAGGAAGAATCCAAAGGATTGCTTTTAGGTACATTTTTCGGTTTTATTAGTAGTTCCTGCAGTTTCGCTGCTTTGGCTTCTACCAAGAGTTTATTTAAAAAAGGGGCGAGTTTCGTTTCTTCTATCGCCTTCCTGCTTGCTTCCACAAACTTGGTGATCGAATTGGGTATCATTATTTCCATTTTCTTAGGATGGCAGTTCGTTGTGGGAGAATATGTTGGCGGAATCATACTTATTCTGATTAGTTGGTTATTGATTCGAATTATCAATCCGAAGAAATTGATTAAGAAAGCAAGGGAAAGATTAGATAATTCTGAAGATGAGGAAGAAGATTCAGATAAATCCTGGAAGAAAAAAGTAAAATCTGAAACGAGCTGGGCCAAAGTTTCCCAACAATATGGGATGGAGTGGAAGATGGTCTGGAAAGATGTGACTGTTGGTTTTACCATTGCGGGAATTGTTGCGGCCTTTGTTCCCGATTCGTTTTTTGAAACGCTTTTTATAAATAGTGGTCAGGGTTCTAATGGAGATTTCGGATTTTTCACCATTCTCGAGCATATCATTGTTGGTCCGGTCACCGCTTTTTTGACTTTTATCGGCTCGATGGGGAATATTCCGCTTGCGGCTTTGCTCTTCGGAAAAGGAGTCAGTTTTGCAGGAGTAATGGCTTTTATTTTTAGTGACCTGGTAGTGTTTCCCATTCTTCGAATCAATGCGAAATACTACGGATGGAAAATGAGCTTTTTCATCCTGTTTTTATTGTTTACTTCCTTAATTGGTGCTTCATTGGCACTACATTACAGTTTTGATCTTTTGAATTTATTACCTGATTCTTCTTCGGTTCAGGTTCAGGATACAGAGTACTTCAAGATCGATTATACTTTCTGGCTAAATATGGCTTTTTTAGCCATTTCCGGATATCTCATTTACCTGGGTTTCTTTAAAAGGAAAGAGGTAATGTTTATGAAAGAAATGGCACCCAAAAGCAAAATCCTGGAAAATGTATTGAAATACCTGGCTTTTGTTTGCTACATCTGGCTAGCGGGGGGGTTAGTGGTAAAATATTTTATTCAATAAAAAAGGAGGATCTTTCCAGATCCTCCTCGCCAACACAAACAAGTATAAAAATTAACTAGTTTTTCGGTCTTCTGCGTTGTTTCATACGTTCACGTCCTTCTTCTCTTTTCTTTTGTAGGTCAAGGTACTTGTCGTATTGCTCTGCAGTTAAAATTTCTTTTATTTTTTCATTATACTCGGCTGTAAGTTTTGTTCGCTCTTCTTTTCTTTCAGCCATTTCTTCTTTGATCTTTTCACGATCTTCTTCCATTTTATCGCGGCGATCAGCTCTTAATTCTTTTTCCTCTTCAAACCTGTCCTGATAGATCTTCTGAAGCTTTGCTTCCTGATCGGCATTCAATTCCAATTGCATCGCCATTCGCTTTGCTCCAAGGGTGGCCATTTCTTCTGAAGACATTTCTGATCTTCGTTGAGGTCTCTCCTGAGCCATCAAATTAAGTCCGGTCAAAATGAGGCATAATAATATAAATTTTTTCATAGCTATTAAAATTAATCCTTATAATTATTTGACTTCCAAATTACTAAATGGTTTAATTAAAAAAGGGGAATCATATAAATGTTCCCCCTTTCTTCTCTAAAATAAATTCCTACCAGTCTGAATTATCATCATCATTGGAATCATCGTCATGATCTTCGGAATGCATTTTTTTATCTTTCATTCCTTTCATTTTTGCCTTTTCGTGACCCATCTTTTTTCCTTTCATCATTTTCATTTCTTCCTCATGCATGGTTTTCCATTGGGTATATTGATTTTCATCTAGAATAGACTGCATATCATCTTTAAAATCTTCCTGAATTTTCATTCTTTTTTCTCTGAAATCAGCTTTTTCTTCAGCCATATCATCAGCATCATTCATTTTTTCCTCACGATCGGCCATCAATTCCTTCTGATCTTCCAGCCTTTTCATCTGGGCATCCTTAATTTTGGTTTTTTGTTCTGCTGTCAGGTTCATTTTCGTTCCCATTTTCTCAGCATACATCATTGCCATTTCATCATTGCTTTTCTTTTCCCAGCCTTTTTCCTGAGCAAAACCTGCCATTGTTATAAACGTCATGGCAAGTATTAAACTAAATTTTTTCATCATTTATGTTTTATGGTTTCCATCGAATTTACCACCAGAAATAGATCAAAAAATAAAGTTTAACACAAAAAAAACTATCGCTGTTAAAACGATAGTTTTCTGATATTCAATATTTAAGAATATTTTAATTAATAGGATTGAGGATCAAATCAATCCTTTTTAATGCATCCTGTAAGTGGTAACGTGTTAACTGGTCACCGGAGCTATAGAGTGAATTTTTGATCTGTCTTTCCAAAGTGTTAAGCTCTCCACGAACTACCGGGCGAATATCGCTTTGAGAAACATCCACATCACTTCTAGAAATCCATCGACGATATTGAGAAGGTATTGCATCCTGCTCCTGATTCATCAAATAAGCCATTCTTTCTATATATGCTCTTTGAAGGTTTCTTCGGTAACGATCTATTTTCTTTCCAGAATAAATCTCGCTCCAGATACCTTTTCTCAAGTCGTTCATCATGTCAAGAAGGGTATAAGCTTTCTGGCCATTCACTTCTTCATTTTCCATCAGCCTGGACATTCTTCCGAAGTCCATAATATTGCTTAACGCACGTTCCTGCATTCCTCTCACACGTTCGATATTTCCATCAAATTCAATTTTATTGAAAATGTCCTGGTTGATCAGCCATTCTGGTGTTTTGAAGAGATTCTCCTGAAGGAATTTCATGGCGCGTTCCTGCTTCTCTTTTTCAACATGAGTATACACAGCACCTTCTTGGTCATAAGTTTTATAAATCTCGTAAACTCCGCCAATATTTGCAGCAACATGGCCCATATAACGATTATACTGAGCGAGCACCTGACCGTAAAGATCATCAAGGTCTTCGTAATCTTTGCCGTCTTCTGCTGTCCATTTTATGAGGTTCGGGACAATCCTTTTCAGGTTCTTGATACCATATTCACTGGCAAGCATGGAATCGTCACCAAGATCCTCTGTTTGAGAACTAGGATCGATAACCCCGCCACTTTGTTGTTTTCCGAAGCGATACATAGGATCTCCTGCGTGTTTTAGAATCCATTCATCAAGAATTGGTTTTTCTTCTTTCGCTGTTTTTCCAGGAATTGGTCTGTATCCCCATTCAATTGCATATTTATCATATGGCCCGATATTGGGCATAAGCGCTACATCCCCATCTCCTGGCTGAGCGATATAATTGAAACGGGCATAATCCATAATAGATGGAGCCGTTCCATATTCCGAAGTAAATTCAGGGTCTCGAAGATCTTCCACAGCATAAGCTACACTACTTCCCATATTATGAGGCAGTCCTAAAGTGTGACCAACTTCATGTGAAGAAACGAAACGAATCAACCTACCCATGATCTCATCCTTAAATTTCACATTTTGAGCTTCCGGATTAATGGCAGCTGTCTGCACAAAATACCAGTTTCTAAGCAAGGTCATGACGTTATGATACCAGTTGATATCAGATTCCAGTATTTCTCCCGAGCGAGGATCACTTACGTGTGGTCCATTGGCATTAGGAATCGGAGAAGCCAAATAACGAACAACTGAATATCTCACATCTTCCGGGCTCCAGTCTGGATCTTCTTCTGGCGTTGGAGCATCTTTGGCAATTATGGCATTTTTAAATCCGGCAGCTTCGAAAGCTTTTTGCCAGTCTTCGATACCTTCTTTTATGAAAGGGCGCCATTTCTCAGGAGTTGCACGATCAATATAATATACGATTGGCTCTTTTGGCTCCACCAGTTTTCCTGCTTTGAACTTTTCCATGTCTTCCGGCTTGACTTCCAGCCTCCATCGATCTAGATAACGCACGGTTTTACTTTTCTGCTCATCCAGCCCATAATCGGTTTGACCGGTGGTAAACCAGCCAACACGCTGATCGTAATACCTTCTTTCCATAGGTTTCTTCGGAAGGAGGATCATGGAATTACTGAATTCCATAGAAATGGAACCGGTACTTTCATTAGATGGTGGCTCACCAGCGTTATACGTTTTTACATGGCGTATTTCGATATTTTCAGGATAACTTCTTATGGTATCGATATACGAACGAGAGTCATCCAGTCTGGAAACCTTGTATCTTTTCCTGGTGTTATCCTGAAGTCCTAAAGCCTGGACATCTTTGGTGTATAGGTCGGTAACATCAATTACTGCTGAAGTTCCGGTAGAATCCTTCTTTTCAGTCTGAATATCGAACGACTGGATGATCGGTTCAAAATTTGAATTGACTACAGCTTCGTGAATAGGTAAGCTGTCTGCAGCAAATATCTCGTAAGATACGACGCGAAGCAGGACTTTATCGCCTTTTCTCTGCCAGCGATTGACCTGAGTATTTTCTTTTCCGCCACCAAAGCCAATACCGGTAGCAGTTTTGGCGATACGAGTTACCGTGAGCATTTCTCTATTGAAAAGGCTGTCTGGAATTTCGTAATAATATTTGTCTTTTACCTTATGAACGGTGAACATCCCGGGATCGCTCACGGCATCTTTGGTGATCACCTTATTATAGGCTTTCATCCCGTCCTTATCGTCTTTTTTGGCTTCATCACCCGCTGCTTGTGTCGGCGTATCTTTCATGGAATCGGGGTTGAAAACTGCACATCCCGAAACGGACAATGAGAGTGCCAGAAGCATCATCTTCAGGCTCTGGTTTCTAATCATAGATTGGTTTTTTGAATTAATAAGAAAGTCTTTCGTAGTTGGTTAGACCGAAATTTAAGCAAAAGGTTTAAAGAAAAGTTAAAGAAAATCTATTTAAGATGAGATTTAGAAGGATTGAAGCCTCTTTTTATATCTTCTGGTCATAATTTAAAAATGAAAGAAGATGGAAGAAGTTGTAAAAATTGTAGCAGAAAAAGCCGGAATAACACACGCGCAGGCCGAAATTGCGGTTAAAACAGTAGCCGGGATTTTGAAAGACCGAATGCCTGAAAGTCTGGCGGGTCAGGTTGATAAATATCTGCAAGGAACCGGTGGTAGCCAGGATATAGGCGGTATGGCCGGTAAAATTGGTGGTATGTTTGGCAAGAAATAATAAAAAAAGCCCGCTCAAAGCGGGCTTTTTTTATTCATTAGTTTTTCATTATGAAACTTTGATATTCATAGTTTCTCCGTCTTTAAAGACTTCAATTAATTTGTGTTTTCTAAGTCCTTTTAAAGCTTTATCCCACTTTTTGTTACTCAAGCCGGACTTTTCCTTAATGTGATCCAGTTCGTAAACTTCATCGTTTTTAAGGAGTTTATAAACCGATTTTTCCTCTTCGCTAAGTTCCACAGCTTTCTTTTCCGGTTTCATTTGAGGGAAAAACAATACCTCTTGGATAGACTGATTGTTTGTCAAAAACATGATCAAACGGTCCATTCCTATTCCCAAACCTGATGTTGGAGGCATTCCGTATTCCAAAGCACGCAGGAAATCATTATCAATAAACATCGCCTCGTCATCTCCTTTTTCTGAAAGCTTCAGCTGTTCCTCAAAACGTTCACGTTGATCAATAGGGTCATTTAATTCCGAATAAGCATTCGCGATCTCTTTTCCGCAAACCATCAATTCGAAACGCTCCGTCAGTTCCGGATTGTCACGATGTTCCTTACAAAGTGGACTCATTTCCTTAGGATAATCAGTAATAAAGGTTGGCTGGATAAAGTTGCTTTCACACTTTTCCCCAAAGATCTCATCGATCAGTTTCCCTTTACCCATCGTATCATCAACCTCGATGCCCATTCCTTTGGCAGCCTCGAACAATTCTTTTTCAGATTTCCCGGTGATATCAAAACCAGTAAACTCTATGATTGCATCGGTCATGGTCACTCGTTTATAAGGAGCCTTGAAGTCTACGTGATGTTTTCCAAAAGTGGCTTCGGTAGTTCCATTCACCGCAATGGCACAATGTTCCAGAAGATTTTCAGTGAACTCCATCATCCAGTTATAATCTTTGTAAGCAACATAGATTTCCATTGCTGTAAATTCAGGATTGTGCGTGCGGTCCATTCCTTCATTTCTGAAGTTTTTGGAAAATTCATACACTCCGTCAAAACCACCAACGATCAGTCTTTTTAAATATAACTCGTTCGCAATTCGAAGGTAAAGTGGAATATCCAGCGCATTGTGATGCGTAATGAAAGGCCTTGCCGCCGCTCCACCGGGAATTGACTGAAGAATAGGTGTTTCAACTTCAAAATATCCTTTGTCATTGAAGAAATTTCTCATTGCGTTGAAAAGCTTGGTACGCTTTACAAAGATTTCTTTCACTTTTGGATTTACTACCAGATCGGCATAGCGCTGGCGGTAACGGTGTTCGGGATCATTGAAACCATCATAGGTATTTCCTTCTTTATCGGTTTTAGGAAGTGGTAGCGGTCGTAAAGCTTTACTCAACAAGTGAAAATCTTTCACCATCACTGTCATTTCACCTACCTGGGTTTTGAAAAGTTCTCCTTCAATACCAATAAAATCACCAATATCCAGCAGTTTCTTATAAACGTCGTTGTATTTTGCTTTATCCTCACCAGGACAGATTTCGTCACGGTTAAAATAAACCTGGATCTTTCCTTTTGAATCCTGTAATTCGGCAAAAGAAGCTTTTCCCTGGATTCTTCGGGACATGAGCCTCCCAGCGATCACCACCTTTTTGCCTTCCTCAAAATTTGTTTTGATATCGGCGGTTGTGTGATTCACCGGAAAAAGATCGGCCGGGTATGGATTGATACCGGCTTTTCTGATTGCCGAAAGTTTTTCACGTCTAATCTGTTCCTGTTCTGATAGATGCTGCATACAATTTTTTTTAAGCATTCAACAAATGCGGATGCAAATATAAGGACTATCAGCCTGTGAAACAACGGGATTGAAAGCCGAAATATAAATTCTATCTTTGCACTAAATTTTCAGAATTATGAGCATTTGGAGAGTTATTCTTTCCGTTCTTTTTCCGCCGCTAGCGGTCTACGACAAGGGCTGTGGATCCATTTTAATTGTGTTGTTATTGACCTTACTTGGCTGGATTCCAGGAGTCATTGCCGCGCTGATCATTCTGAACAATCCAAAATATTCCTGATGAACAAGGCTGTTGAAGTACGCTATCTCGGTGAAAAGGATTATAAGGAGACCTGGGATTACCAGGAAAAACTTTTCAAAAAAACGCTGGACCTGAAGATCAGGAATCGACGGGAAGAGCGAAATGATGCCACTCAGAATTATCTTCTTTTCGTGGAGCATCCACATGTTTATACACTGGGAAAAAGTGGTGATGTTTCCCATTTGCTGGTTTCTGAAAAAGAGCTGGAGGCTAAAAATGCCACTTTCTATAAGATAAACAGGGGAGGAGATATCACGTATCACGGGCCTGGCCAGATCGTGGGTTACCCAATCCTGGATCTGGATAATTTCTTTACCGATATCCATAAATATTTAAGGCTTTTGGAAGAAATGGTTATTCTTACATTGGCTGAATATGATTTGAAAGCTGAAAGAAGTGAGGGTGAAACCGGAGTATGGCTGGATGTGGGAACACCATTTGCCCGGAAGATCTGTGCTATGGGAGTTCGCGCCAGCAGATGGGTCACCATGCACGGTTTTGCGCTTAATGTGAACGCCGATCTTGGCTATTTTGATCATATCGTTCCCTGCGGAATCCAGGATAAGGCTGTTACTTCGCTAAATGTAGAGCTGGGAAAAACTGAAGTCGACATGGAGGAAGTTCAGCAGAAGTTATTAAAGCATTTCGCGGAACTTTTCGAAGCAGAGATCAAAATTCATAAATAAGGATCTCGTTTTCTTCACCTTTAGTGACCAGCTCGAGCTTGGAATCTACATCAGCATTGGCAATATCTACCTGAGAAGTGCCAAATACAGGGAAGCCTTCCAGCAAATTTGCCTCGTCATCAAAAAGATAAATTTTCTGAGTTTGTGTATCCCGAATGGAAATAAAGGTCCGGTTATCGACTTCCAAAAGCTGTAGATTGCTGTAAAGTCCATAATCCAGTTCAATTATTTGCTCATTAATATGTAATTGATTTTCACTTAGGTAAACCAGGTTTTTTTCGTTTGCTACCAATCTTGCATTTTCAGCCAGGCCAATATCTGTTTGTTTCACCTCACTATTTTGTGAAATTTCTACCAATTGATCATTTTTACTGAAAGTGACAAATTTACCCTTGTAACCGTACCAGTCGTTTGTAGAGGCTTCAATCTTTTCAGAAAAAGGGACGCGAATAGTTCCCTGCCTGCTTAGAATGTTTAATTTTCCAGATTCTTCTGAAACTAAAATGTAATCTTTATTTCCAAGCCTTATATGTTTCGGTGTTTTATTGATCGCAGAAGAAGCTTTTCCGAAATCAAAACCTTTGATTGTCTGGCCTTTGGGGCCGATCATATAAAGACTTTTATTTTGCGTCAGCACAAAGCGATAGTTGCGATTATGATCATAATCAAAAACGGCAACTGGCTGAGTTAATGCATCATTGAACTCGACTGGGAATGGTTTAACGTTATTGTCATTCCGGTCCAGTACAACCAGATTATAACCTGTGTTGAAAGCTAGTTGCTTATAACCATTTTTGAACAGGTCAACTTCATAGATCGCGCTTTCAATTCGCGTTTCCAGCTTCTTTTTCCAAAAAACGGTTCCTTTATTAGAGATCAGGTGCAACAGGTTTTCGTTGTCCTGCACTGCGATATCCATTTGATCTGAATTATGATTCTTAAAGAAAGCCGGGTTGGTTGCTAAAGCTGATTCCAATTTGAAGGAATTTGAAAGCGTAACTTCAGACGAAGTATTAGCAAAGTCAGTTCCTTTAACTGACGCAAATGCATGGAAATGTGCATAGTCATTTTCATAGATCAGTTGCATTCCTGTGAAAGCCCCATTTTTTAGCTGTTTTAGAAAGAGCTGATTAGAGGAAGAAGAAAGCAGATTAAATGTCTTCTGAAAAACGGCGGATTCCGCAAAAGTCTTTTTATTCGTTTTAGCCAGTATAATTTCCTGAAGCAGCTCACTCGAATCGGCTTCTACCACAAAATGATCAATTATCGTGAAATGAGTCATATTCTTATTGGGAATAATTTGACTCAGCTTCTCTGCGGAAAAATTGTTTTGCTCAAGACTGTTTATTGGGAAGTTTCGATAGTCATCAATTTTCTCGCCGGCTCCGGCTATGAATTTTTCAGCCGATTCAGCAGTTGAAAAATTAAAGATTACGGCATTTCCTTCGGTAAATTGAACAAAAGCTATTTCTCGAGCATTTTCTAATTCGGTGCTAACAGTATTCAAACTGGTAGAATCTGTAATTTTAATGCTGGAAAAGTCCTCTAAGGAAACGGAATAGAAATTTTGAAACTTCTGCGGAACAACCTCAAGAATTTCTGTTGGAGAAGGATTACTTCCGCTGAAAACATTAAAAGTTTTACTGTCATTTTTGGGAATACTGATTCCGTTAAAAACCAGTTCACTTTCAGAAATATCAATATCTACCGCTATCCAGTGCGCAATATTTTCAAAATCTTGAAATCCGGAGCCGCTTATTTGTTCTAGGATGGAATTAGGAAAAGCATCGTTCTTTATACATAGACTGTTCTTTTTAGGATCGGTCGTGTGAAAGATTTTGTCCAGTTCAGGACTTAACGGTTCTTCATTTTTCAGAATTGTGAGGATATTTCTATAATCATTGCTGAAGATCATAACGTCTCCCGACTGGTATAGTGTAAAATCAGAATTATCTAAACTGATCTTTTGAAATTTATATCCTTCGGTTTTAATAGTTTCGATTTGCTTTTCTGCAATAGAGTCGAGATTGACGAGAACCGAATCCAGTTTCCCTGCATATATGTAGGGAGTATTTTTTTTAACAGGTTCAGATAAACTTAAAACCGATTCGCCAGTTATTTTATAGTATTCCAGGAAACTTAAAGTTTCCGAGAGCTTATTTGGTAAACCTGATTCAAATTCCTTTAAAAATTGATTCTTACCGAGTGCATCCCGAAAAGATAGAATATCTGGGGAGCACAGGATTATCTGAGCGTTTGGAGGTACATAAGATTTTGATTGGAAGCTGCTTGGCTGATCTTTGGAGCAGGAAACAAGGAAAAGAAAAATAAAAACAGGAAGAAATTGCTTCATCAATGGTGCCTTTTCAAGCAAATGTAGCAAAACTCAAAATTCGATGCTAAGTTGTTCGGTAAGCAGGCGAAAACTTTTTCGGTGGTAGGGCGTGATCCCGTGTTCTTTGATCGCTTCTCGGTGCTCTCTGGTTGGGTAACCTTTATTCTTTTTCCAGTTGTATTGGGGAAATTCTTCATGCAATTGTTCCATATAAAAATCCCGATGAGTCTTTGCGAGTATGGAAGCGGCAGCGATAGAATTGTATTTTCCATCACCCTTAATAATGCATTCATGAGGAATATTTTTGAAGGGTTTAAACCGGTTTCCATCCACGATGATATGCTGAGGTGTTGATTTTAACTGTTCAATGGCTCGATGCATTGCCAAAATGGAAGCATTCAAAATATTTATTTTATCTATTTCGTCCATTAGAACATGCGCTACACCAAAACCGAGTGCTTCTTTTTCTATACATTCCCTTAATTCCAAACGCGCTCCCAATCCAAGCTGTTTGCTGTCATTCAGCAATTTATGACTAAATCGATTTGGTAAAACTACAGCTGCCGCAGTTACTGGGCCCGCGAGGCATCCCCTTCCTGCTTCATCGGTACCGGCGACAACTAAATTAATATTGAAAGTTTGCAACATTTTGATCGAAAATGGGAATTAATTAAACATTTTTCATTCATTTTATAGCTTTAAAGATAATCGTCTATCATTGAAATGTTAAAATATCGAAAAGTTAAAAAGAAAAAAATTTTGTTTTATTAAGAATTTATTGTGATTTTTGGCGCAGGCTAATTCAAATTAACGAAATAATGAGAAAAAAATTACTTGGAATTCTAACGCTTTTTATGGTGTTAGTGGTGCAACTAGCTGTTGCGCAAGAAAAAACCGTCACAGGAACGGTTCTAGATGATGAAGGTTTACCACTTCCTGGGGTAAATGTTATTGAAAAAGGTACTAGAAACGGTACTCAAACCAATTTTGATGGAAATTACTCCATTTCTGTTGGAGAGGGTTCTGTGCTAGTTTTTAGCTATGTGGGATTTGCTCCTAAAGAGGTGACAGTAGGATCAGCTAGTTCTTATGATGTTACTTTAGAAACTGATGCAGGTGCTTTAGAAGAAGTAGTTGTTATGGGTTATGTTTCTAAACGACGAGAGGATATGACTGGTTCAGCTGTTCAGGTTAATTCTGATGATTTACAACAGACCCCAATGGCGACTGTAGATCAGGCGCTACAAGGAAAAGTTGCTGGTCTTCAAATTTCTTCTTCTTCTGGTACTCCTGGTTCTGTGCAGAATATTAGAATTCGTGGTATCAGCTCGATAAATGCTGGTAATGATCCACTCTATGTCATAGATGGAGTGCCTATTATCAATTCAAACGTTGGGGGTAGTGCTGCAACATCGTCACTTTCTTCATTAGCTTCTTTGAACTCTAATGATATTGAGAGTATTACTGTTTTGAAGGATGCATCTGCTACTGCAGCTTATGGTGCTAGAGGTGCTAACGGGGTAATTGTTATCACAACCAAAAGCGGAAAGTCTGGTAAAACTTCCATCAATGTAAGCTCTTATTATGGCTTCACGAATAACGCGATGCAGGGTCCTGATCCTTTAACTGGTGCTGAAAGAGAAATGTTGTATTATGAAGGTATTATAAATACTTACGGTGCTGATTTTGGTTTCAATACTGTTGATGGAGCTAAGGATTTTGAAGCTGCTAATTTGGGTGATTACGCAGGGTATGTAGCATGGAATGCTGCTGGTCGTCCCGAAGGAGATTGGGATGAGGTGATTTTAAATAATGATGCTCCAATTCAAGAGCATACAATTTCTGCTACAGGAGGTGGCGATAAGCATTCTTTTTATGCCTCTTTAGGTTATTATGATCAGGAAGCGACTGTAATCAATTCTAGTTTTGATCGTATTTCTGGTGCTTTAAACTTGACTCAGCAGATTTCAGATAGTTTTGAGTTTAGTTCTTCGAACACAGCATCTCATTCTTATCAAGATGGTATTTTGGAGGGAAGTGCTTACTTTTCTTCTCCTCATACGGCTAGAGTTTTTACACCTCCAATTGATATTCCATACAATGACGATGGAACATTTAATTTAAACACTAGTGTTCCAAATCCCTTGTTTATTGGAGCAAATGATATTGATGAATCTAGGCTAACTCGTATTTTAACCAACAATTCTTTAAGATGGATGACTCCAATTGAAAATCTATCTTTTACATCTAGATTTTCTATAGATTATCAAGTTTATAATTATAAAACCTACAATAATAGGCAACTGGGAGATGGTGATGATACGAATGGGTATGGTTACCAAACTAGTAGAAATACAGCTACATATGTTTGGCAAAATTCTCTCGATTATTTAATGAATTTTGGTGATCATAATTTTGATTTTAAACTATTACAGGAATGGCAGAAATATAGAAGAAATTTTATTGGAACTGAAGCGGATCAATTTGTAACCGATGGTCTTACAAATGTGAGTTCCGCTGGTAATCCAATTGGGGCCTATGGAGAATTTACAGACTGGACAGTTGCTTCTTATTTGGCTACTGCTTCTTACAATTATGATAATAGATATGTATTAAATGGAACATATCGTCGTGAGGGTAACTCAAGGTTTGCCCCTGAGAATCGTTGGGGTAACTTCTGGTCAGTTGGTGCTGCCTGGAACCTTCACAGAGAGGCTTTCCTAGAAGGAAGTGATTTTGTCAATAATTTAAAGTTACGTGCTTCATACGGTAAAACAGGAAACGCCAATATTGGTCTGAATCTTTACCAGGTACTATTTAACTATGATGCAGATTATGCTGGTACAGGTGCAGCTTATCCTGCAGGATATGGTAATGAGGATTTGACTTGGGAAACATCGTATACTTTTGACGCAGGAATTGAGTTTGGCCTTTTACAAAATAGAATTACTGGATCATTGGCATATTATCGTAGAGAATCACAAGATCTTCTTTTAAATGTACCACTATCATATACAACTGGTTTCTCAAGCCAATTTAGAAATATTGGTAGCATGGAGAACAAAGGTTTTGAAGCTGAATTAGATGTAGCTGTTGTACGATCTGACGACTTTAACATCAATATTGGAGGTAATGTTGGAACTGTTAAAAACGAAGTTCTGGAAGTGGCGCAAGATGCTAATGGTAACGAAATTGCTGTGACAAATCCAGATGCACCAGCAGGTTCTCAAAGGTCTGCAGCTGGTACAATGGTTAATGAGTGGTTTTTACCAACTTGGGCTGGTGTAGATCCTCAAACTGGTTTAGATACTTATTATACAGATGGAGTTGGTAGTGAAGTTACCACTAGTTTTGTTGAGGCCAACAGGGTTTATCAAGGAACAAGCGCTTTGCCAACTATTACCGCTGGTATGAACTTCCATGTTGATTTTAAAGGTTTCTTCCTTGATGCGTCTGGATACTATGCAGGAGGACATCAGGTTTATGAATCTTGGCATTTGTATTTAAATCAGCCAAATTTGTTTGCAACAGCATTCTACAATGGTTACGATGCCCTTCTTGACAGATGGCAACAACCAGGTGATCAAACTAGAGTTGCCAAGTCGATTTTTAATACTGAGCCATGGAGATACAATTCTAAGTTTTTACATGACGGAGATTATTTTCGTTTGAGAAATGTAACTGTTGGATACGATTTTAATCCAACCATTACAGATGCTATAGGGATTACTAGTGCAAGAATTTTTGTTAGAGGAACGAACTTGTATACTTGGGTAAAGGATGATAATCTTTTACATGACCCGGAGGTTGATGCTACAGGTTTTACGAGTATTACAACTCCTCCCGTAAAATCAGTTGTATTAGGTGTTAACTTAAAATTATAAAAAACTATGAAAAGATATTTAAATAAATTTTACGGATTAATGTTAGCTGCATTTATAGCGGGAGGCATTACATCATGTACTACGGATGATTTGGATCCAACTTTGGCCCAATCAAAAGAAAGTGCAAACGCTATACAGTCAGTTGGCGATATGCAAGGTTTGTTAAAGGGGGCTTATAACCGTTTATCTGCTACCGGTTACTATGGAAGAGATTATTTAGTCACTAATGAAGTTAGGACTGAAAATGTATTCTCCAATGGAAATTCTGGCCGCTTTACAACCGAGGCTGGATTTCAATATTTACCAAATTCGGTATTTTTGTGGGATGATGCTTACCGTGTAATAGCGGTTGCAAATATTTTAATTCAAACAGATATAACCACTTTGGATTTAACAGATAGCGAAATCGAAACTGCTGAGCATATCCAAGGCCAGGCATACGCTATAAGAGGGTTGGCTCATTTTGATCTTCTTAAAACATACGGTCAAATGTATGTTGGCGGCGATTTAGGTGTGCCTTATGTTAAGACTTTTAAGGGAGGAAATGATTTTCCTACAAGAGATTCGGTAGATAGCAATGTTTCTGATATAATTTCAGATTTACAAACTGCATTTGATATGATGAGTGCTGGATCATTTGACTCTACGTTGATTAATTCAAAAGAATTCATGTCTGCGTACACCGCCAAAGCTATAGAAGCGCGTGTAGCTTTACAATTTGGAATGTGGTCTGAAGCTGCCGCTGCCGCTAAAGTTGTTATCGATTCTGGTATGTTTTCCGTAGTTGGAGCCGATGAATATGTAGCATCTTTTGATCAGGATGGAGGATCTAATTCTATTTTTGAAATTGCATATAGTGGGACTGATAATAATGGTTCCGACTCTATGGAGTTCATTTATAGAGGAACTGTTTATGGAGATATTCAGGTTCTGGAAAATGTTCTTAATTTATATGGTGAAAATGATGTTAGGGCTAACATACTTGGGTATGAAGGTGATCGGTTGCGGAATATTGGTAAATATCCAAATAGATCCGCAAATGTTATCGTGATTCGTTATGAAGAAGTTATTCTGACTTATGCTGAAGCTTTATTTCAGATGGGTCAAAATGATGAAGCATTAACTTGGTTGAATATGATTCCTGAGGCTAGAAATGCACAAACATATGATGAAGTAAATGTTGATAATATTTTACTTGAGAATCGAAAAGAATTTATTTTCGAAGGATTGTATTTATGGGATAAATTGAGATATGGAATAGGTTTAGAGAAAATTGATGCTCTTCAGAACATTATGAATGATGTTCCTTTTGGAGATAATCGCTTTGCTTATCCAATTCCATTAAGTGAAATTGATGCTAATTCGAATATTACACAAAATCCTGGTTACGGTGGATAAGTAGTAGAATAAAATTTAAGATATAAACCACCCATCATGGGTGGTTTTTTGTTTTTACAATTCTTCGGCTAATTTTCAGTTATATTGCTATTTTTGCTGCAATACCCTGACTGAATGAAATATCAAATCCTTTTTTTCGCATTATTATTTTCTGCAATGGCCTTCAGTCAAAACCCGCAGAAGAAACCTCAGGGAAATAAAATCCCCGATTCTGCGAAAGCGCCGGTTGAATTGTATAAGTTCATCACGGTAAAGAACGACACGACCCATCTTGATACCACTTTAACCATTCAAAAAGATTATAGATTCAATTATCTGCGGAAAGATAATTTTGAATTGTTGCCATTTTCAAATACAGGACAAACTTATAACAGTCTTA
>CAXPUM010000063.1:0-47685 GCA_964220295.1 Flavobacteriaceae bacterium
TGCTGGCCGTGGTTATCAGTTTTGCCGGAATCAATTCAACGTTACCAGTCTGGCATAAGGGAATATTGATTTTTGCAGGCGGAATTTGGTATATGCTGATGAGTATTTCATGGTACTTCATTAAGCCAAAAAGAGCTATTGAACAGCAGCTGGCTGAAACTATGGAACTGACGGCTGAATATTTAAAACTCCGCTCAAGGCTTTTGCAAACCGGTATAGATTCAGAAGAAATTCAAAGAGAGATGATGCGTCTACAGGGAGAGTTGAACGATCATCATGAAAATTTGAGGGAATTACTTATTCAGTCTCGTAAAACCTCAGGGGGCTCTGGTTTTATGAGACGCCGACTGCTGGTTTTTATTGATCTGGTTGATGTGCTGGAACTTGCCATGTCCCATCCAGTGAACTATAAAAAAATGAAGGAATCGCTCAGCGGTAATGAAGATGTACTGGACAGTTTTGCTGGTTTCAGTAAAAAGCTGGCTTTTCAGTTGCAGGAAATTTCATTGGCCTTGCACACCAATTCCAAATTACCAAAGAATACTATTTCTGAATATATTGCTGAAACTGGTAAAAAACTGGACGAATACCGCGAGCGTATTGATATTACTCAGAATAGGGAAACGATGTTATTACTTCGAAACCTTTATGATTACCAGGTAAGGCAGGCGCGAAAAATCAATAATATCGATCGTGTTCTGCGAAATTTGGAAGATCAGCGAAGTATTAAACTGAAGGAAAGTGAAGTCAAGCAGTTTCTTACGCCGCAGGATTATAGTTTAAAGGTTCTAGCTAATAATTTCAATTTCGATTCAGCTATTTTCAGGCATTCGCTAAGAATGAGCTTCGTGGTATTGATTGGCTATCTAATAGGAATGTACTTTTCGGTTCAAAATGCCTACTGGATCCTCCTAACGATCATCGTCATTATGCGCCCCAATTACGGGCTTACAAAGGAGCGTACGAAGAAGAGAATTATTGGCACTTTAATCGGTGGTGCGGTAGCTGTGGGAATTGTTTTTCTTACCGACAATACCACGGTATATGCTATTCTTGGAATCCTGTCTTTAACCATGGCATTTTCGTTAATACAGCGCAACTATACAACCGCCGCAACTTTCATTACTCTAAGCATTATCTTTATTTATGCTTTACTTAAACCGGAAGTTCTTAAAGTTATACAATACAGGGTTTTAGATACAATCGTCGGGGCTGCTTTGGCTGCCGCCGGAAACTTCATTTTATGGCCAAAATGGGAATCACAAACCTTAGAAGAATTCATTGCGAATTCTATTGAAGCGAATAGGAAATGTTTTGAAGAGATTGATGCTTATTATCACGATAAATCAGAATTGCCGGCATCCTATAAACTGGCGAGAAAAAAGGCATTTTTAGAAATGGGAAATCTCAGTGCCGCTTTCCAAAGGATGACACAGGAGCCAAAATCGAGACAGGAAAACTCCAGCCTGATTTTTGAAATTACCGTCTTGAACCAGACCTTCCTTTCAGCATTGGCATCTATGGGTACCTATATTCGAAATCATACCACAACTGAGCCTTCCAAACATTTCGAAACCTTATCACAATCAATTAAAACCAATCTGAATAATTGCCTTAATTTGCTTCAGGATAACGAGATCAAGGCTTTTGATGTAAAGGAGCTTAAAAATGCTTCGGAAAAACTCGAAGAACGATTTTTTGAACTTTCCGAAGAAAGAAATAAAGAAATAAGGGAGGGCAAAAGCCAGATAGATAAGCAGATGCGATTAAATTTACAGGAAGCCAGGCTGGTGACCGATCAGCTTCTTTGGCTAAAGGAGTTATCCGAAAAACTATATATGAATCTTCAAAAACTGAAGAAATCTTGAGCAAGCGCGATTTCAAAAAATATTTAAAAGAACTCAATAAGAAAGACTTGCAGGAGCAAATGCTAGACCTTTACGAGCGTTTTGACGATGTGAAAAAATATTACGATTTTATATTCAATCCGCAGGAAGACAAGCTCTTGGAACAGGCAAAATTCAAAATATCCAAAGAATACTTTCCTGTAAATAATCGAAAGCCTAAAAAAAGACGATCGGTTGCGCAGAAGATCATCCGGGAGCATTCAAAGCTGGAAATAGATCCTCATGTGCTGGCAGATATCATGTTCTACAATATCGAAATCGCGCAGGCTTATGCTAAAGATCAGGACGCTATGCCGCATTCTTTTGAAAAAAGTATTTTCAAATCTTTTGAACAGGCCGTGACATTTATCATTGAAAAAGGTATTTTAGACGCTTATAAAGATCGACTGAAAAAAATAACGGTCGAAACTCATGAACAAAAATGGACTAATTCCTATCAGTTTGTGAGTCTGGCAGATCAAACGCTTTAATGAAAAAACTGTTTCCACTTTTCCTGATGTTTTTATGTTGCCTACCTGCAGCCGCTCAACTAGGCTTTTGTACGGGAAGTAAAGGTGATCCTATTTTCCAGGAAGATTTTGGGCAGGGAAGTGGTTTTGGAAGCCCGCTGGATGCTGGAATCACGCAATACAATTTTGTGACTAATAAAGATCCGGACGACGGAGAATATACCATTTCCAGTAATATTGGGCAATACAATACCTCCTGGCACAGTTTCTTTCCCAACACTACGTATTCAGGCGGAAGGGCTTTGATCGTCAATGCCGATTTCCAGTCGGGTCAGTTTTACAGAAAGCAGATCTCAGGCCTTTGCGAAAATACCACTTACGAGTTTTCAGCATTTATAATAAACGTATATGATCGGGATAGCGGAATTTGTGTTGATGGAGGAATTCCGAATAATGTGCGTTTTGAGATCTGGGATGAAACTGATTCAGTTTTATTAAAATCTGGTGATACTGGAAATATCTTTTCCACTTCTAATCCGCAGTGGGATCAATATGCCATGACCTTTAGATCAGAACCTGGTCAGAATTCGGTTATTCTAAAGATGTTCAATAATGGCCAGGGTGGCTGCGGAAATGACCTTGCGATAGACGATATCGTTTTTCGTTCTTGTGGGGATCTTACTACGATCAGTTCTTCAAATGTAGATCAGAGTCCTGTTCAGATTTGTGCGGAAGAAGCACCATTTAGTACAACCCTGATGGCTGCTTCAGATAATTCGGTTTACAATACAACATTTTACCAGTGGCAAAGAAGTGATGATGGTGAAAACTGGACCGATATTCCCGGAGCCACTAACATGAGTTTTCAGACACCACAGTTGAACCAACCCGCATATTTCCGCGTCAAGGTGGCAGAAGATCCTGCGAATCTCTCCAGCAACGTATGCAGTTCAGCTTCCGAAGCCTTTTTTATTGAAATTTTTCCAGAGCCCAATGCACCGGTAAGTTTGGGAGATCGCTCTGCTTGTGAAGAAGATACGATACCATTTCTTGAGGTGGAAGTAGGTGAGGGGGAAACAGCAAACTGGTATGATTCAGACGGAAATATTTTAGCCGAAAAAACACTTTCCTACCAACCAGAAACAGCTGGTGTCTTTTATGCGGAAGCAATCGTTGAAGAGATCAACTGTAATCCCAGTGAGCGTACCGCGGTTTCTTTTGAAATTACCGAATTACCGGTGGTGGACGATGAAGAAACCTATATTTGTCCTGATACAGATAAAATTCTGGACGCAGGAGTTGCTGGATTTACCTATACCTGGAGTACCGGAGAGACGACTCAATCTATCATTATCAATTCTCCGGGGACTTATACGGTACGCGTAAATTCTTCAAGCGAATGTTCAGTTACTAAAACGATTCAGGTGGTAAATGTACCGGATCCTGCCATTGCCGATATAGTTTCCGAAGAAGAAACAGTAACAATTATTCCAGCGACTAATGAAGATTTTCTATATTCTCTAGATGGGGTGAATTTTCAAGAATCTAATGTTTTTCAATCAATTTCCGGGGGAATTTACACGGCATATGTTCAGGATACGGAAAGCTGTAAAACGGTCACACAGGAATTTCCTCATATCGTATTTCCAAAGTACATCACTCCAAATGGCGATGGCTATCACGATGTTTTCAGAATTAAGGGGATTGAATATTTTCCCTCATCAAAAATCAACATTTTTGATCGCTATGGGAAATTGCTGAAATCTGGCGGTGGTAAAGATTTTCAGTGGGATGGAACCTATATCAATAAACAAATGCCTGCAGAAGATTACTGGTATTCAATCTATATCGAAGGATATGGAGAGAAAAAAGGACATTTTTCGCTGATCAGAAATTAGTCTTCTAAAATTTTAAGTTTCAGGTCGCCATCTTTTCCATAAAGAATCAGAGTGTAAACTTTTTTACTTTTAAAATCAACAGATTTTTCCAAAACTGGTTCTGGTGATCCTGAAAGAAAAATCTGGATTTTTTGTTTGCCACTTTCAATTCGCTTGGTTAATTGGGGAGAAGCATATTTTAAACCACTTACGATTTTTTTGGTCTGGTCTTTCTCAGGATTTTTCAGCTTGATGGTGACAGGTGAAGTTCCAGTTGCCGCGTGAAAGGAGCGAATGGCAGCACTTCCTTTTTTAAGCTTCATGTTATCCCGAAAAATGAAAGAATTGGGAAGAAAACCATTGGGTTCAAAATTTTCAGAACCTTCAAAAATAAAATGAGCTTTGTGCGTAAATGTTTCCTGATTTATTTCTGATGATAGGCTCGGCAACCCAAAAAGTATCATGGTGTATTTTTCATTTTTTGCCAGGCCTATTTTTTTTGTGAGTAATTCTTTGTCTTCTGAATTGATCTCAAAGTGATATATAGCTTCCTCTAACGGAAAATACTGGTGCAATTCATCCTGAGGAATCTGAATATCACCAGTTGACTTAGCGGAATATTTTGCTTCGACCGAAGCAGGCATGGCATTGAAAACCTGTAATTCAGGAGACTTGTTGTTCTTCTTCTGGTTGCAGGCAATAAACAGAAACGAAACTAATAAGTATTTAAGAAAATCAGTTTTCATCATCAGAGTCTTTTTTCGAGAAACTTTTCATAAGAGCTGGACGACCTAAGATAATTAGTAGTGCCAGTATTACTAAAATTGCCAGTTGTATGGGAGCAACGGTCATAAGCCTCATAATAAGAATGATTAGAACGATACCAGCAAATACTATCCCGACCCAGCTGATCCATTTCCATTTTTTGTCGATATATTTTAAAGCAATAATGTTTACTGTTCCGAATGTGATCAAAAAGATCAGACTCGCTGCTTCCACAAGTGATGATAATTTGCCGATAACAGCCAATATGGTTGATAGAACGCCGAGTAAGATCACCGCCGCATATGGTACATTGTTCTTCGTTTTTTTGAATAAAGAGGGTAATTCCTTATCATTTGCCACCCGCTTTGAAAGATTGGAACTGGAAAATAAAGTAGAATTGATCGCCGCAGCCGTCGCGAAAACTGCTGCTACGGTCATAATGATCAAGCCGGGAGTTCCGAGCGCATTTCTGGCTGCCATAGAAAGGGAGACCTGTTTTTGCGCGATGATAGAGAGACCACCAGCAAGCATTACTGCGCCAACAGCAACTGCCGCATAAATGATGATAACAAATAAAACGGCGAACATTATAGTTGGTTTCAGGATCTTCTTCGGTTTCTTGATTTCATCATATTCATAGGTTAACAGTTGGAATCCTTCGTAAGCCATAAAAATACTCGCTGCACCTATTGGAGCGGACCAGAGTGGTCGTGGCTCCAGTCCCGAAACTAACTTTATGGTATCCCAGTGCATAAAGCCTATCACCGCTAAGCCAATTAATGCCAGTAAGTTAAGAGTAACAATTGCGATCTCTACCTTTTTAGTTTTGGTTACGCCTGCCAGGTTCAACCCGATTAGTGCAGCCATGACACCAATGGCACAGAGTCTTGTCACCAAAGGGCTTCCGTTAAAGCTATAGGACAAATAATGCCCAAATGCGAAGGCATAAACCGCCATGGTAAGCACATATCCAAGAAGTAATAACCAGGAAAGGCTACCGGCGATACCATCTTTATCAACTTCTCTTAAATAGGTAAAAGCACCACCGCTTTCTTCAAATTTGTTGGCCAGAATGATATAACAATAGGCGCTGGAAGCGGCGATAATTCCGCTGATTATAAAACTGAGCCAGGCCCATTGGCCAGAGACAGAAACCACCACTCCTAGAGCAGTGTAGATTCCGCCACCTACCATTCCTCCGGCTGCAAGTGCCCAAACTGAGGGCCACCCCAGACTTCCGGAAGAGGAATTATTAGACATGTTTTAAAATTTCAGGGTTAGTACTACTAAATTAGAGGGTTTTAGAAGTAATAGTAAATCTTTGCCGTTAAGATTGGTATAAAATTTAAAGCCACCCTTTTGAGGTGGCCTGATAAAATTCTGTAAGTCCTAAAAATTACTTTTTAGTTTTTCCAGGTTGTTGTTTTTGCTTTGGAGCCTGCTTTTCTTGCGAGCTCTTTTGCTCTTTCTGAGATTTTTTTTCTTGTGCCATAATTGACAAATTTTAGTTACTCTAATTTACATCAGGAGGTTTCTGATTGGAATTTTGTTTGCTGTAATTTAACGAAGAATTAGAGCTTAGGTTAAAATGTCAATTTCTGTGTGAATAGAGTCTAATCAGAATTCTCTAACTTTGATATTTCAAGAACAATGCTATGGAGATTGAAAGAATTGTAAGGGAAATTGAAAGACAGAAAAGTTTACCAAATCTCAATTTCAGTATAAAAGAAAAAACCGAAGCTTTCACCAGGAAATTATTCTATACTTTATTTGATCGACAAACTGAAGTTGCCGATAATATTATGGAATTGGGAAAGGATTTCGAGGTTTTGGCTAAACTGGTATGCTGGGAGCCCGGCTCACCCTGCCAAGATATCTGGGAAGACTACGTGAAAATGCTTCCTGAAATATTGGAAAAGCTGAATTTGGATGCCCAGGCGATTGCTGAAAACGATCCTGCGGCTAATTCAGTTGAAGAAGTCTATCTCTCTTACCCCGGATTTTTTGCCATTGCCACCTATCGTTTGAGCCATGAGTTCTATAAGTTCGGATTGCCGTTGGTTCCTAGATTAATGACCGAATGCGCTCACCGTCTTACAGGTACCGATATAAATCCGGGAGCGAAAATCGGCAAATCATTTTTTATCGACCATGCCACCGGTGTGGTCATAGGGGAAACTGCGGTCATTGAAGAAAATGTCAAAATTTACCAGGGTGTCACCTTAGGAGCGCTGTACGTAGATAGTTCGCTTAAAAATGTAAAAAGACATCCAACCATAGAAAAAAATGTTACGATTTACGCCAATGCGACGATTCTTGGCGGGGAAACAGTTATTGGCGAGAATAGCATTATTGGAGGTAACGTGTGGCTCACTAAATCAGTCCCTAAAAATTCCATGGTTTCACATACACCACAAATAAGCATAAAAAACACCGTTCATGAATAGTTCAGTTTTAGAGTTAGTAGGCAATACGCCTTTGGTAAAAGCATCACGGGTTTTGGATAATCCTAACGTAGCGCTTTATTTTAAATTGGAAGGTCAGAACCCAGGCGGAAGCGTAAAAGACCGTGCAGCTTATAATATGATCAAAAGTGCGTTGGATAGAGGAGATATCGATAAGAAAACCAAATTAATTGAAGCAACCAGCGGAAATACCGGAATTGCTCTGGCGATGATTGCCGGAATTTTTGGATTGGATATCGAATTGGTCATGCCGGAAAATTCAACCATCGAGAGGGTTCAGACCATGGAAGCATACGGAGCAAAAGTTATCCTTACCGATGCCGAAAATGGCATTGAAGGATCCAGGGATTATGCAGAAGATAAAATGAAAAATGGAAATTATTTCATGCTGAACCAATTTGCAAATGATGATAACTGGCAGGCTCACTATAAAACGACCGGTCCTGAGATCTGGAGAGACACCCATGAGAAGGTCACCCATTTTGTTTCTTCCATGGGAACCACGGGTACTATTATGGGTACCAGTACCTATCTGAAAGAGAAAAATAAAGACATTCAAATAGTAGGGGTTCAGCCGGGAGAAGGTGCGAAAATTCCTGGTATTAGAAAATGGCCTCAGGAATACCTTCCGAAGATATTCGATGCAAAGAAAGTCGATCAGGTTCTGGAAGTTACTGAAGATGAAGCAGTAAAAATGACAAGACGGCTTGCAGAGGAAGAAGGAATTTTTGCAGGAATGAGTAGTGGTGGTGCAGCAGCAGCAGCCGTACGGTTGGCAGAGTCTTTAGAAAGTGGCTTGATCGTGAGCATTATTTGCGACAGGGGAGATAGGTATCTATCATCAGATCTATTTAAAAAATAAAGAGACTGTCTTGAACGGAATTTGAGCTTTGCAAGGTAGTTTGAACTATCCTCTAACTATTTGTGTTGGCGAATCTGGAAGGAGTTCGCATATCCCATTCAGGACAGTCTGCTAATTTTTTCTAATCGTTAGAGGCGAGCCCTATGCTGCCAATATCTGATTTTGCTTTCGGCTGGATGACCAATCGGTCTTTCATTTTGCCATTTTGCACATGAATCACAAACTTTTCTGAATTGATTTGCGATCCTTTACTAGTAGCCATGTATTTGTTTTTAAGAACGATCCAGCTGCGGTAATTATCCTGAACCTGTTCCATAACAGCGAGGGGAAGACGAAGATCTCTAAATTTTTGAAATGTTCTTCTTAGTTCACCTTCTCCATCGTAATCGGCTTTTAGAAAACCATTGGGACTGCTAATGGAAACGCTGATCCTGTCAGTTTTTTCAATATTGTTTTCTCGTATAAACTGGTTGATGTCGAAGTTTTCGGTTAAGAATTTAATGGCATTGCCTTCAAATTGCTTGGCATACGATTCTTCTACGACCAGTTTTCCGTTAGCGTAATCCTTAAAGATTACTTTTGCCGAAGGTTCAAAGGTTAGTTTTGTTTCTTCGAGTTGGATCACATCCTGGGAGTAAGCGCAGAAGGCCCATCCCATCATCAGACTGAAAATTAGTACTTTTTTCATGAGTTAAGAGATTAATTGGTGAATAATTTTAACTAAAAGTACCTCGCAGCTGGAACAACGAAAACTACCTAAGTAGCACAAAATCAATATTTAAGAACTGTCCTTTTGATCTTCTAATTCTTTCAACAAAAGGTCCAGGTTTTTTATTTCAAGATTATTCCTGGTTATTTCAATCGAACCATTTTTCTTCAATTTCTGTAAATGTCTATTAACGACCGCTCGGGTGGAACCTATAAGATTCGCCAATTCCTTATTAGGTAGGTTGTTGATCAGTTCCAGTTTTTGATTATCCTTGTTTATATTCTTCAGGATTAATTTTAATAAACGGGTTGAAATATCAGTAAATATAAGTTCAGAAGCAGTTTTTTCCAGCTTCCGCATGATTCTGGCTGCATATTGCAGGAACATGGGGTAGAATTGAGGCTCCTGTGCCATCCACAGACGAAGTTTATTCATTCTAATGGCTAATACACGGGTATTATCAAGGCATTCATAATATACCCTGTGCTTGTCACCATCAAACAAACAAAAAACATCAAAGACATCTCCTTTTGATAATAGAAACAGAGTATGTTCCTTCTCGCTATTGGCATCTACCCGGTACATCTTAATTCTTCCCCGACAAATAATGAAAAAATGGAAAAGGAATTTTTTCCGATTGATGATACAGGTGTTTTTCGTCCAGGTTTCCTCATAGAAATGAGGCAAAATCGTATTCCATTTTTCCTCGTTGAGTTCTCGGAAAAAATCACAGGACTTTAATACAGATCGGTACTTTACAAATAAATTTTGGTTGGTATACAAGATTTCCCCTTTTTGGTTTCGTTTAAAACGGGGGGATAGCGAAAGGTCTGGCTAAGGGTGTTTGGGAGTAAAAGTGTGATATGTGTTATAAATTTAATCATAAAGTTTCATTGAAGGCACTAATAAGGCAAGTTTAATTTTGAGTAAAGCTGAAAAATCCTTTATTTTTGCAAAATTGCTTACTTATAAAGGTATATATGGCGTCAGAAACATTTGGAATTGAAGAGAAAAAAGTAGACAAGCAGTTATACGATTATCAGCAACAGGATATCAATAAAATTTTTGGAGTTATTGATGAACATCCTGAGAAGTATAATCTTCTATATCAATTACCTACCGGGGGAGGAAAAACCGTAATCTTTTCCCAAATTACGAGAGAATATATTCAGCGTACTAACAAAAAAGTTTTGATCCTTACTCACAGGATCGAGCTTTGTAAGCAAACGTCTAAAATGCTTACCGGTTTTGGGGTTCGTAACAAAATCATTAATAGCAAGGTCAAGGAACTGCCAGACCAGGATGATTACATGTGTTTTGTGGCGATGGTCGAAACCCTGAATAACCGTTTGAATGACGAAAAACTGGAGATTGAAGATATCGGTTTGGTCATTATTGATGAGGCGCACTATAATTCCTTCCGAAAACTTTTCAAGTTTTTTGAAAAGTGTTTTATAATGGGCGTTACAGCTACACCTTTGAGTTCGAATATCAAGCTACCAATGAAAGATAATTACCGCGAATTGATCGTAGGTGATTCCATTAACTCGTTGATCGAAAAAGGTTTTCTGGCGAAAGCGAATATTTACAGTTATAATGTTGGATTAACTAACCTGAAAGTTGGGATGAACGGGGATTATACCGTTAAATCTTCGGAAGAGTTATATTCCAATTATTCCATGCAGGAAAAACTACTGAATGCCTATTATGAAAGATCCCGTGGCAAAAAAACGCTGATTTTTAATAATGGTATCAATACATCTGTTGAAGTATACCATACCTTTAAAAACGCTGGTTTGCCTAT
This sequence comes from Flavobacteriaceae bacterium, assembly GCA_964220295.1. Classification (GTDB taxonomy): domain Bacteria; phylum Bacteroidota; class Bacteroidia; order Flavobacteriales; family Flavobacteriaceae; genus Christiangramia. The sequence goes on from CAXPUM010000063.1 coordinate 10,839, forward strand.
CAGGCATTTAGACAATACGACCAGCAAGCAGGATCGTAAGGATATCCTAAAATGGTTTAAGCATACGCCTAATGCCATCGTAACTTCGGTAAGTATTCTTACCACCGGTTTTGATGAACCCACTGTAGAAACCATTATTCTTAATCGTGCTACCAAATCCTTAACGCTGTATTTCCAGATGATTGGTCGTGGATCTCGTGTTCTGAAAGACAAAGAGAATTTTACAGTTATTGATCTTGGTAATAATATGGCGCGCTTTGGTCATTGGAGTAGTCCGGTAGACTGGAAACAGATCTTTCGTTCTCCAGATTTTTATTTTGAAAACCTTCTTAGCGACGAAGATATCGAGAGGGAATTTCAGTATGAAATGCCTCCTGAGATCAGGGAAAAATTCTCCAAATCTGAAAATGTCAAATTTGATGTGGAAGCAGCTTATGACGATGTGATCAAAAGAGGGCTAAAATCTAAAGCAGTATTAGAATGGTCCATGGAGCAGCACGTAAAAATGTGTGTGGAAAACAGTGAAGATGTTTTTGATGCAAGAATTTTAGCGAAAGAGCTGAAGGACGATATTTCTTCACGCATCAAACAATATTCGTATTGTATAAGCAAGAGCACAAAAAACTATCGCGACTGGTTAGAAGAAGATTATTCCAGAAAATTACGCATGCAGATCAATAAGGAATTTTAATTATCCTTTTTTCCGCCGAATAATTTTTTGAAAAAACCTTTTTTCTTCTTTTCCTTTTTGTCTCGCTGATTCTTGTCCTCATCGGAATTTTTACGATCCTTTTTGGAGGAAAATAATCTTTCGAAGAAATTATCTCTCTGTTCCGCTTCGCAGTCTAAAGCAGCAGCAAGTTCGCTGGAAAGTGGTGTAAATCTCGCCCGGGTAATCTCATTAAATTGCGCATCAGCATTCATTTTCTGCATCAATTTGGCAAAAATTGGTAGCGCGGTATTTGCTCCCTGCCCAATGGCTGTATTTCTAAAACCAATGCGCTGATCGTCGCTTCCAACCCAGGTCACGCAAACCAGGTTTGGAGTAATCCCCACAAACCAGCCGTCTTTATTATCCTGTGTAGTTCCTGTTTTTCCGGCGATGTCATTATTCAGTCCGTAGGTGTAGCGCAAACGGGAGGCAGTTCCGCCATTTACGGTTTCCTGCATGAAATTGATCATGGTCTGGCGGGTTTCTTCGGAAAACGCTTTGGTTTCAGAAACCTGTGGCTTGACTTCGGCCAGCAGATTGCCATTTCCATCTTCTATGCGGGTGATATAATATGGTTTGGAGTGATATCCATGATTGACGAAAGAAGTATAGGCTTCTGTCATTTCGTCTAAACCTAGAGAAGCTGTTCCTAAGGCAATAGAGGGTACTTCAGGCAGCTTCGATTCGATACCCATTTTTCTTGCTTCATCAATAACCTTCGGAATACCTGTTTCCATTAGAACCTTCACTGCAATGGTATTCATCGATTTACTCAAAGCGGTCTTCAGGTTATAATTCATATAAGGATCATCTCCTTCCGAAGATGAATTGGAAGGCGTCCAGCCATCTTCATAAGTCACTTCTCTAACCGAAAAATAGGTGCACGGATCCATTCCATTTTCCAATGCAGCCGAATATACTACCGGCTTAAAGGTAGAACCAACCTGTCTTTTACTTTGAGAAACATGGTCATATTTAAAATATCTGAAATCCACGCCGCCAACCCAGGCTTCAACCGCTCCGTCTTCAGGATTAACAGCTAATAATCCAGAATTCAGAAATTTTAAATAGTGAGCAACACTATCAATGGTGCTGACATTCTTCGTTTCTATACCTGAATAATCGAAAAGTTCGGTTGGATGTTTTTGCTCCAGTTTTTTTATGATCTCTTCGTCACTCAATCCATCATTTGCCAGGGACTGATATTTCGGCGTTTTTTTAACCGCTTCCATAAGCAATTGCTTATTCCTGATCCAGGGCGCAGAATTTCCATATGATTGCTCATGCTGTTTCTGAAGTTCTGCCATATGCTCCTTCATCGCTTCTTCAGCGAGTTTCTGCATATCGTAATTTAAAGTAGTATGAACGATCAGTCCGTCACGGTAAATATTATATTTTTCACCTTTGCTATTTTTCAAGGTATCCAGGATACCGCTAACATATTTCCGAACCTGTTCCCGAAAATACATGGCCATCCCTTTATTCGGATTATAATTCTTATAATCCAACACCAGCGGTTTCATTTTGGCCTGTTCTGCTTCTTCTTCAGATAGATAGTCATATTTAGCCATCTGCATCAGCACCACGTCGCGACGCAGGCGACTTCTTTCTGGAAAGATCCTCGGATTGTAATAATGACTGGCTTTCAGCATTCCCACCAAAACAGCACTTTCTTCCAGGCTTAGATCGGCCGTGTGTTTATTAAAAAATTTCAGCGACGCGCTTTCGATTCCGTAGGTGTTGTCACTAAATGGAACCGTATTAAAATATAATTCGATAATTTCATCTTTGCTGTAGACTTTTTCAAGTCGCTTGGCCATGATCGCTTCCTGCATTTTATTGATTACGATCCCAAGAGCTCCGTAATCTTTACGCCCGTATATGTTTTTTGCCAGCTGAAGAGTGATCGTGCTTCCACCACCAGAACTTTCATCCTGTAACAATATTGATTTCACGAAAACGCGCATCAAACTGCGGTTATCGATTCCATCATGTTCATAAAAACGTGCATCTTCGGTGGCAATCAAGGCATTGATCAAATAGGGTGGAAGCTGCTCAAATTTGATAGGCTGCCGGTCGAAAATATAGAATTTCCCAATTAATTTTCCATTACTGGCAAGTACCTGGGTTGCCTTATTTTGCTGAAGTTCTGCCAGTTCAGATTTGGTAGGGATATGACCAAACAGGCCAAAATAGATACTTGTAAAGAATACCAGGAAAAGTATTATTGGTACACCAATGAGAATCAGCGCCCATTTTAATTTGGGGTGCTTTTTTAAAGCTGCGAACATTTGTTAAAAATAAGTCACACAAATAAACAAATGTTTCAATGCAGCTGGCAAAACTTTAAGCTTATTTTAATGATTTTTAACCAAAAATTAAAGCCGGCGAACAAGGATGCTGCCGGCTAAAATTTCAGTTTTTGATTTAAATTTTTCATACTGTCAAAAATGTCTGCGAGTACACCAGCACATTCTTGATGAATCACTTTTAGAATTTAAGAATGGTCTCCTATGCGTTAAACCTGATTCTCTGCCAGAGCCAAAAGTGGCGATGATGTTTGATAAAGCTGTCATGATGATGAATTTTTTGATTGATTATTAAATTTACTAATGATTAGCATTCCAGGTAAACCTGCCTGTAGTGCTCTTGAGATTCAAAAACGGCCTCCGATGAGTGAGACCATTTTCTCTTCCCGTACCAAGATCTTGAATGATGTTTTCAAAAGTTGACATGATGATAAATTTTGATTGATGATAAATGATGATGTTACACAAATCTGCGGCGACTATACCAGCTAGATCTGTTGGTGGTTGATTTAGCGTTTAAGAATGCTTTTCGATGAGTCAAACCTTCTTTTCCAAATCCGAAATCCTGAATGATGTTTTCTAAAGTTGTCATGATGAATTAATTTTAATTGATGATTGTTTTTTGATGCTTTCTATTTTAATGACGAGGCGAAAAATGATTTGTTACGGTACTCTGCTATGAAAGGATCTAATTAACACTATTTTAACTTTTACAGGTTATTTAAGGTTATCTTGATGCTGAAAGTATTGTTAATCTTTTTGTCGAGCTTGATCCATCACGTAATTTTATTTCCAAACCACCGAAAATGACTAGATGGGCCGTAGGTATCGTAATTTTTGTGCTGCTTCTTGCCGGGGGCATTTATTATCTTTATGAACAACAACACGAAGATTTTGACTCTGCTAACAAGACTTACCGAATTGTAAAGAAATGGAATATTCCGAATGCGCTTGACGAAATATCTGGGATCGTCTGGTTGGGAAATAATCAGCTTGCTTGTATACAGGATGAAGACGGAATTCTCTTTGTATATGATCTTGCCAAGGAAAAAATTATAAAAAAGAAAAAATTTGCGGGTCCCGGGGATTATGAAGGGCTTACCTATTTAAATAACTATTTCTATATCGCTCGTAGTGACGGGACCATTTTCAGAATGAATGCAAATCTGGATCAGGATCCTGAAACGGTTAAACTAAAAACACCATTTACAAGTGAAAATAATATTGAAGGGATAGCCGGAGGTTTTGATGACCTTTTATTAATCGCTGTAAAAAATAAAAACCTGGAGGGTAGCGACAATGCCTACCGAGCGTTATATACCTATGATCCGGTAAGCCAGGAAATTTATAAGGACATGGAAATTACGGTTGATTATAACGAGGAAATCTGGCAAAAGATAAAAACTGATGATAGCGATGTTTTCTTAATGCCTGCAGATGTGACTTTCCAGCCGGAAACTCGTGATATTTATATCTTGGATGCCGAAAAACCAAAACTGGTCATTACCGATCGCTACGGAAAAGTAAAAAAGATCCATAAACTGGATCCGGCAGAATTTTTCCAGCCGGAAGGCATATGCTTTACACCGGCCGGAGTTATCTATATCGCTAATGAAGGAAAAGGAGGGGACCCCAATATTTTGGAGGTAAACTTCAATTAATTTTCGTTTAATTCAGCGGCAACTGCCTGCACTTCGTCCATCACCCGAAGCAAATTTTCACCCCATAATTTAGCTATTTCTTCTTCGGAATATCCACGCTTCACTAATTCCACCGTTACGTTCAAACTCTGTGATGCATCATCCCAGCCATCAATTCCGCCGCCGCCATCAAAATCACTACTGATGCCCACGTGATCAATCCCAATTTTTTCCACTAAATAATCGATATGATCTACAAAATCTGAAACATCTACCGGGCCTACCGTCTTTTTCAGATCTTCCACAGCAGGTGCTGCCTGGTTTCTCATTTCGTAATAGTTAGCGTAATATTCATCTTTCGCTTCCTGTGGCATATTTCTAACACTATCCCAAGGCTCTATTACAAAGTTCATTTCTTCTGCTGTCTCTTGAAAGACTTTTTCTCGAGCGGCATTAAATGCGTTGTGTTTGGCTGTATTCACATAAGAACTGAAAGCAACGGTTTGAACTACGCCACCTTTCTCCTTGAACAATTCCAATAGATCATCGTCCAGGTTTCTGCTATGATTACATAAGGCCCTGGCAGAAGAATGAGAGGCGATTAAAGGTGCTTTTGATAATTCGAACATTTGTTTGATCGCTTCTTTACTGGGATGGGATACATCAATCATGATCCCGCACCGGTTCATTTCGGCGATTGCTTTTTTTCCCAGTTCGCTCAATCCATCGTTCAGCCATACATTATCTGCCTCACCGGTATTCGAATCACTAAGTTGGTTATGACCGTTATGCGCTAATGACATATATCGTGCACCACGCTCATAGAATTCCTGAATTCTGCCAAGATCTTCTCCTACTGGATAGGCATTTTCCACCCCGATCATCGCCACTTTTTTCCCTTCAGCAACCAGTTTTCGAACTTCTTTAGAATTGGTGGCCAGTCCGATCTTATCAGGTGCTATTTCTTCACATAATCTGTGAATTGCTTTAAATTTTTCATCAGCATTCTTGTATGCTTTATCGTAACCCGCCGGAGTCAGAGCATCCTGACCAGTATAAACTATTAGCCAGGTCACGTCCATACCTCCTTTTTCCATCTTCGGAAGATTTACCTGGGTATCAAGATCCATCGTGTAATTCTTATTCTCGGTAAAATTGGCTACATTAATATCATTATGAGTATCGATGGTGATGACCTTTTCATGAATTTTTTTGGCTTTTTCGATCAGGTCACCATCTGTTTGAGCCTGTGCAATCGCTATGGTGGAAAGAAATAGGAGTCCGCTGAATGTAAATTTCATAGATGTTTGGTTAAAATTTGCCCTGAATTTACTAATTAATATTTAAGACTTTCCTGCTAGTGTTTATCTAATAAGATTTTAATCTACATTTGAACAAGAATGTCATTTTTAAATGAAAAAAATAATAGTTGTTAACCAACCAGAAAACTGGAATTTAGGTATTAAGAATATAGAGATCATCTCTTCTAAAAAATACCTTACACATTCCGAATATTCCACCTTAAAAAAAGCAAGAATCTTTAATCTCTGTAAAGATTACAGCTATCAGAGCAAAGGTTATTATGTATCGCTGCTGGCCGAAGCAAGAGGGCACCTCGCCATTCCAACGGTCAAAAATATTGTTGACCTAGGTGAGCCGAAATTGGTAAAAATTGTTTCTGATGAATTTGATGATTTGATACAGTCATCTTTGAAGAATATCAAATCACAGGAATTTACTTTGAGCATTTATTTTGGGCAAAACGTTGCGGCAAAATACAGGGAATTAAGCGCTATATTTTTTCGTCATTTTCAAATTCCTTTCCTACGCGTTCGCTTCAATTATACTACTAAATGGAATATTCGCAGTATAAAAGCTATTTCTGAATCTGAAATTCCGAAGGAGCATAAAGAGAGCATGCGCTATTTTGCTGAACAATACTTTGGAAAAAAACGCTATGACACGCCAAGAACTACAAATTTCGATTATGACCTGGCAATTCTGGTCCAGCCGAATGATATAGCGCCACCAAGCAACGTTAAGGCTTTGAAAAAGTTTATGGAACTGGCAGAAAAAATGGGATTTTACACCGAAATTGTAGGGCCTAAAGATCTTTCTCAGTTATCTTCTTTTGATGCCTTATTGATACGTCAAAGCACTGAAGTGAATAATGAAGCTTATGCCTTTGCCAGAAAAGCTCAACAGGAGGGAATCGCTTTGGTAGATTATCCTGATGCGATTTTGAAATGCTGTAACAAGGTTTTTATGGCAGAAGCTTTACGGAATGCCGGAATTCCAACACCTGAGACCGTGATTGTACATAAAGATAATAAGCAGGATGTGCTGGAAATCACTGGACTTCCTGTAGTTTTAAAATCTCCAGATTCCACCTTTTCTTTTGGCGTTAAAAAAGCAGAAACCCAGGAGGAATATGAAAAGACAGTTTCTGAAATGTTGAAGGAATCTGAGCTGGTCATTGCGCAGAAATTCTCTCCTTCGGAATATGACTGGCGAATTGGTGTGCTGGATGGAGAAGCCTTCTATGCCTGCCGGTATTATATGGCAAAAGATCATTGGCAAATTTATAACTGGGCGGCAGAAGAAAAAGATGATCAGGATGGAAATGCCGATTGTCTTCCAATTGAAAAGGTTCCTGCCAAAATTCTCAAAAATGCTGTGAAAGCTGCAAAATTGATGGGAAAAGGCCTCTTCGGAATTGATATCAAAGAAGTAGATGGCGAAGCTTTGGTGATCGAGATTAATGATAATCCTAATATCGATGCCGGGGTGGAAGATGCGTATTATGGTGATAAAGTTTATACAGATATTCTAACGGCATTGAAAGATCGACTTGAAAATAAATAATATGAGCTATCATCTATTTGAGGTTGCAGGGATTGAGCTGGAATATATGCTCGTCAAAAAATCGAATTTCAAGGTGAAGCCGGTTGTGGACGAGCTATTCATAAAAAAAAATGGAGAGATCACTTCTGATATTTCAAACGGTGAAATTGAATGGAGCAATGAACTAGTGGCCCACGTGGTGGAAATAAAAACGAATGGTCCAACTTCAGATCTTGGTGAACTTGCCAGAAAATTTCATGAGAATATTCAGGAGATCAATCAGCTTTTAGAAAGTCTCGACAGTGAATTATTACCTTCCGCTTCTCATCCTTTGATGGATCCGAAAACGGAAACACAGCTTTGGAAGCATCATTACAGCAAGATCTATTCGCTCTACAATCGCATTTTTGATTGCAGTGGTCATGGTTGGAGTAATGTGCAAAGCATGCACATCAACCTGCCGTTTTTTGATGATCAGGAATTTGAAAAACTGCATGCCGCTATTCGGATAATTTTACCGATTATACCTGGTTTATCTGCCAGCTCACCGGTTCTTGACGGCAATTATTTCGGAAAGAAAGATGCTCGAATGCATTTTTACAAAACCAATCAGAAGGAAATTCCGCAGATGACCGGTAAAGTGATTCCGGAACAGGTTTTTAATAAAAAAGATTATCAGAAAAAGATTTTAGAACCAATCAGCGAAGCGATCAAGCCATTTGATTCGGAAAAGATTCTTGATAAACATTTTCTGAATTCTCGTGGCGCTATTGCTCGTTTTGACCGAAACGCAATCGAAATTAGGGTGATCGATATCCAGGAAAATCCATCAGCTGATATTGCGATCGCATCTTTGATCATCGAAGTTTTGAAATTATTGGTTAGTGAAGAACTTGTTTCTCTGGCAGATCAGAAGAGCTGGCATGAAGATGAGCTATTTGAAATATTTGATGATGTGATCGAGCATGCCGAAAATACATTGATATCAAATAAGAAATATTTAGCCATTTTCGATATTCCGAAAGCAGCTGACGTCAAATTTATCTGGAAGAAACTTTACGAAAGAGTAAAAAAGGAGATGACACCAGATCATCAAAAACATATTGAGTTTTTATTACAGAATGGATCTCTTTCAACTCGAATTTTGAAGTCGCTTCGAAATGACTTTTCCGAAGATAATATTAAAAAAACCTATCGGAAATTGGCAAAATGCCTACAAAATAACCGAATGTTCAGGCCATGAAATTAGTGCTTTCCTGTGAGCATGCAACGAATTTTATTCCGCCTCAATACGTTGAAATTTTTAGAATTGAAAAGGATGTATTGCAAACGCATGAAGCATATGATCCAGGAACTTTAGACCTTTTTCATTATCTACAGTCTCTAGCTGAATTTTCATTAGATCAGAAAATCAGTCGGTTGCTTATTGAAACCAATCGCTCCCGGCATCATTCAAAATTGTTTTCCAGATTTTCCACCAGTTTGAGTGAAAGGGATAAAGCTGATTTGGTTCAGGATTTTTATTCGGCTTACAGAGATGAGATCGAAAAGGCCGTTCAAAAAATAATCGATTCTGGCGAGGAAGTTTTTCATTTGTCACTCCATAGTTTCACTCCCGTATTAAATTCAATTGAACGAAATGCAGAAATCGGTCTTTTGTATGACACTTCAAGAACTTCTGAAAAAGTCATTTCAGCAGACCTTTACGCCTTTTTTAAAAAACGAACTGATTTGAAATTGCGGAAAAATTATCCTTATTTGGGAAAAGCTGATGGGTTTACAACTTACTTGAGAAAACAGTTTCCTGAAAAATACTATGGTATAGAACTGGAACTAAATCAAAAGCTTGTATCAGGCAATGCTTTTCCTGAGGAAGTAAAAAAAGTAGTATATAATGGGGTAGTATCGATATTAACTAAAAATGCCTCCCCGGAGGAAGGCATGTAAAACATTATTTTTCTCAATTAATTGAGATCGTATTTTAGTGTAACTTCCGCATTTAGTAATTTTGAAATTGGGCAATTGTTTTTTGCATCGTTCACCACTTCGTCAAATTTATCTTTATCGATTCCCGGAACTTCTGCCTTCAGGATTAAATGAGATTTTGTCACTTTTCCATCTTCAAATGTAATTTCTGAAGTTGTTTCCAGTTTTTCAGGCTCATGTCCTGCTTCTGTAAGATTTGCGGAAAGTTGCATCGTAAAGCAACCGGCATGGGCTGCCCCAATTAGCTCTTCAGGGTTGGTCCCATTCTTACCATCTTCAAAACGAGTTTTATAAGAATAGTTGGTATCTTTTAAAATACCACTTTCCAGACTAACTGTTCCTTTTCCTTCTTTTAGTGAGCCTTTCCAAACGGCTGATCCTTTTCTTTTCATAACTTTTTATTGATTTTACTCTAATTTAAGGAGCATTCTACAGAGCGCGAAAGAATTATAATAATCTTAACCATAAAAAAAACCCGGTCGTTAAACCGGGTTTATAGTATTCTATATTAAGGATAATTATTTGATCTCAACAACCTCAAGATCGAATACCAGATCTTTTCCAGCAAGTGGATGATTGGCATCTACCACAATCGTTTCATCTTTAACTTCAGTCACTGTAAGATTGATCTCACGTCCATCTGGAGTTTTTGAAACCAATGGCATTCCAACTTCCGGTTTCAATTCATCTGGAAGCTGATTTTTTTCTACTTCCTGGATCAATTCAGCTTTTGGCTCACCATAAGCCTCATCTTTTGGTATATTGATAGTTTTTTTCTCATTTACTTTCATATCGATAAGGCCTTTTTCAAAACCAGGAATTAACTGTCCCTGACCAAGAGTAAATTCGATTGGTTCACCTCTCTCTACTGAACTATCGAAAACCTGACCATCTTCTAGTTTTCCTGTGTAATGTACCTTAACGGTGTCATTTTGCTTTACTTGACTCATAAAAAGTTTTTTTCAGTTTAATTTTTTGGCTTTAAATTCATTTCCAGCCATTTAGCATGGTATGGAACAAGGACCTTGCCATCTTACAAAACCTGACAAACTTAAACGATTTAGTTGAATATTTTTGTAAATTCATTATTTAATTGGAAATTAGTTGACGATCAAATAGATTTAAATAACTTTTTTCAGCATAATCTCTTAATTTTTAACTTATTTCTGCCTTATGAAAGAAAAGAATAACGAAGAACAAAAACCGAATTCCAGAAGGAATTTTATAAAATCTGGCGCACTCGCGGCGGCAGCTTTTACCATTGTACCACGTCACGTACTGGGTGGCCCGGGCTTTATCGCGCCAAGTGATAAACTTATTATTGCCGGTATTGGAGTTGGTGGTAAAGGGGAAAGTGATATTTGGAATTTTTATCAAAGCGGAAAGGCAGAAATTGCTTTTTTATGTGATGTAGATGACAGAAGAGCAGCTAAATCTCGTGAACGTTTTCCTAAAGCGAAGTATTATAAAGATTATCGTGAGATGATCGAGAAAGAGCACAAGAATTTTGATGCTGTTTCAGTTTCTACTCCAGATCATAACCACGCAGTGCAGGCAATGGCGGCGATGGAGCTTGGTAAACATGTTTATGTTCAAAAGCCTCTAACACACGATATTTACGAAGCACGAATGCTTGCGGAAGCCGCAAAAAGAAACAAAGTAGTGACCCAAATGGGGAACCAGGGAGCTTCTAATGACGGTACCCGATTGATGAAAGAATGGTACCAAGCGGGATTGATAGGAGATGTAGAGGAAGTATATGTATGGACTAATAGACCGGTATGGCCACAAGGAATTCCATGGCCTAAAGGATCAGACCAGGTTCCTTCTGAATTAGATTGGGATTTATGGTTAGGAACTGCTCCTTATAAAGAATACGTAGACGGTCTTGTGCCTTTCAACTGGCGTGGCTGGTGGGATTATGGTACTGGAGCGTTGGGAGATATGGGCTGTCACTTAATTGAACCACCATTTAATATTCTTGACCTAAAATATCCTAAAGATGTGGAATGTAGTGTTGGAACCGTTTATGTAGATGAATTCCAGCAGGGATACTTCCCAGAAAGCTGTCCGCCATCTAGTCATGTCACCATGACGTTCGATAGCAAAGCAAATAAAGATATTCGCGTTCACTGGATGGACGGTGGAATTAAACCTACCCGACCTGAGGAATTAGGACCAGAAGAAACTTTTGGTGATGGAGGAAACGGAGCTTTACTTATCGGTACAAAAGGAAAGATGATGTGTGGAACTTATAGTGAAAATCCACAGTTGTTACCAACTTCGAGAACTTCTGAAGTTAGTGTTCCGAAGAAATTCGATAGAGTACCTGGTGGTGCTAATGGTCACTATGCTCAATGGGTAGAAGCGGCAATTGCCGGTTATGGTAATAAAGAAGTGAGTTCTCCATTTGAAATCGCCGGACCATTGACGGAATCATTGCTAATCGCTAACTTAGCTATTAGAGGTTACGATGTACAAAGAAAAGTTACAAATGATAAGGGTGAGGAAAGAATAGTTTTTCCAGGTCGTGACATCAAAATGGTGTGGGATTCAGAGAATATGAAAGTGAAGAATTTTGATGAAGCAAATCAATTTGTAAAAAGACAGTATCGTGACGGGTATACGCTATAAATATGATTAAAAAGCTGCAAGCACTGGGAAATAAGCTTGGAAGATCTGGCCAGAAACTAGTCGTTTTTTCAATGCTTATTTCTCTTGCTGCCTGCGGTGATAATAGGTTTGGTGAGGAAGACATAGATTGGGATACTATTTGTGTCACCGCCACGGCCTATAATTCTGTTCATTATCAAACCCAGCATGATCCCCGCGTTACAGCTTGGGGAGATACCTTAAAACCCGGCATGAATGCTATTGCAGTCTCCCGGGATCTTCTACGAATGGGTCTTGATCATAATTCTAAAATAAAAATTGAAGGCTTTGACAGCATTTTTCTGGTAAAAGATAAAATGCATTATCGATGGCGTAATCGTATCGATATTTATATGGGTGAAAATGTTGAAAGGGCAAGAACTTTCGGCCGCAAAAAGATCAATATCGCCTACATCTTTCATAAGGACAGTATTCAATAGATTTTTATAAAACCGAATATTCCATTATTTTGGCTTTATAAAATTAATTCCATGCTTCAATTTCGGCTTTTTCTGCTGATTATCATTTTACCCTTTCAGGTTGTTTTATCTCAGAACGATAGTATTCCAGAGTCCAAATCGTATGTCATCGGAATTACTGAAACGCCACCGTTTATCTCTAAAGTTCCTGGTGGATATTCCGGTCTAAGCATACAGGCCTGGAACCTTGTTAATAACGAATTGCAGGCAGATTTTGAATTTAAGGAATACGATAATCTTGGCAATTTACTAGATGCCGTTGAAGCGGGAGAAGTTGATTTCAGTATTAATCCCATTACTGTTACCGATAACCGAATGAAACGTATGGACTTTTCCCAGCCCTATTTCATTTCTCATACCAGCATTGCCAAAAAAAAAGAGTCGACAGTTCTAAAACATCTAAAAAACCTCTTTAGCTGGGATTTCCTATCGGTTATTTTATTACTCATCGTTGTGATTTTTATTTTTGGATTTTTGGTCTGGTTATTTGAAAGGAAGCATAATCGAGAAGAGTTTGGAGGGAATTTAAAAGGAATAATGCAGGGTTTCTGGTGGAGCGCCGTGACGATGACCACAGTGGGTTATGGTGACAAGTCACCTCGGACCACTGGTGGTAGAATTATCGGATTGATCTGGATGTTTATGGCTGTAATTATTATTTCCAGTTTTACTGCAGGTATTGCCTCATCCTTAACCGTAAAATCAATTAATGAAGAGATTTCCGGAATACAGGACCTGGAACGATTTGATGTAGTTACGGTTACAAGTTCTAGTTCTCAGGAACTTCTTCAGCTATACAATATCGATAACAAGCTGGTAAGTAATGGAGCAGAAGGCGTAAAAGCTGTCGCTGATGGTGATGTTTCGCTTTTTGTTTATGATGAGCCGATTCTCTTTTACGAAATCGAAAGACAGGATTTAACTGATAAAGTTGAAGTTTTGGAACAGAGCCTCAAAAAAGACTATTATAGTTATGCCTTTCCGAAAGGTTCCAAATTACTACCCAAAATTAATCCTATTCTTGTTCATATGCTGAAAACCATGGAATGGGCCACGCTTACTAAAAATTATTACTAGCTTCCCAGACCGAGATAACCGAGCAGGATCCAAAGGATGATGAATACTACAATGACACCGATGCATCCACAACCTCCTCCAAGTTTTTTCGCTCCCCATCCGGCTAAAATTGCCCTGATTATATTTTTCATAGTTGATTGATTTCCATAAAATTAACTCGCTACATCATAGAAATTTTGACTTTATGAAAAATTTAATTTTGGGCTAAAACCTTGATTTTTATATATTTATAGTCTTATACCGAAAACAAGGGGCATGAATCGGAAGAATAGTTCAGCAAAAAAAGCTGATGAACTTATCAAAAAAGCAGAAGACCGGGGCAAACGGAAATCTCTATACTTTACCATAGCCGTGATCATTCTCGCAAGCATCATCGCTATGTCTTGCGTTTACTTGGATTATATATAGATTACTTCTTGATCTCATTCATCAATAAAAATGCCTTGTTTACGTATTCTTTTTCCAGGAAAAGCGCGAAATAGTTGGAAGTGGAAATCATTTCAAATACAGGAATTCCCTCGTAAGCCAATAGTTTAAAAATATAAAAATAGAGGCCAACGGTCTGAGAACTATTTTTTGGCAGCGCAATAGTTATGGAGGAAAGTTCATCCTTCACCGTAACCCGAACTTCATTTCTAAAGTATTTCTCCACCACATCTTTTAAAGTGGAGGAAACTAAAATGTTGCTCTCCTGGTAGTTGCTGGAAATATTAAGATAAACCCCGCTCTGATCTTTAACCTCTTCCAGTAGTTTTGCCTTATTGGCAATAATGGTCTTGGAATTCAGGAAGGTATATTCGGTGATACCGGAGCGAACGACTATATCTCCCATTTCCCGGAGACTTTTCATATTGATCTTGGTACGCTGCGGAGCATATCTTCTAAGCGCCATGATAATACTGCCAAGTTTTACCGGTTTCCGCATTTCCTTTTCAACCTCAGGTTGGATGTCTGCAGCTAATCCACTAAAGTTTACAATATCACGGGCGATCGCATCATCCAGAAAAGGCTGGTGCCTGATGATATCGTGAACGCAGGTAGTAATTGTCTTCATTGTTAATTATTAAACATTTTGTACAAATGTATATAAAATAGCAGGTAATTTTTGGGCTTGCGGGCATTAATCCTAATTATGTACCAGATAATTTAAGGCAATGAAAGTTTTAAAATTTGGTGGAACATCTGTTGGTACGGCAAGTAGTATCAGGAATGTGAGGAATATCGTGGAATTGATGAATGAAGATCGTTTACTCGTACTTTCAGCGATGAGCGGAGTAACGAATATTCTTGTTGAAATCGCCAAAGCTGTTAAAGAGGATCGCAGGCAGGAAATTGAACAGCCAATCGCACAGTTGCGAACCAAGCATTTTGAGGCGATCAATGACTTAATTGCCGATGAAGCATTGGCAAAGCAAACCGAGAGCTATATAGATAAGCAATTAAAGGAATTGTCTATGAACTGCCAATCGCCATTTTCAGCCGAATTGGAAGCTAAAATTATCACTATTGGTGAAACGCTCTTAACTTATATTTTCAGCGCATTTCTTTCTGCGGAAGGAGTTAAGAATAAATTGCTGGATGCTAAGCATTTCATGCAGGTAGACAATTTGGAAAATCCTGATACGGCCAAAATTGGCAATCTTCTTTCCGAATATATTTCTTCAGAAAATGATCTGTATATCACCCAGGGTTTTGTTCGGCTGAATGCCAAAAATGAAGTGAGCACTTTGAAACGCGGGGGGAGTGATTACACGGCTACTATTCTGGGAGCTGCATTAAATGCTGAAGAAGTACAGATCTGGACAGACATTAGCGGTTTGCACAACAACGATCCAAGATTTGTTGAAAATACGCATGCGGTTTCACAATTAAGTTTTGAAGAGGCTGCCGAGCTGGCTTATTTCGGTGCTAAAATTTTGCATCCTCAAACCATCTCTCCGGTAATTGGTAAAAATATACCGGTTTATCTCAAAAATACTTTTACTCCTGAAGCAGCAGGGACCTGTATTACTGCAGAAGCGCAACATATCGGGTTAAAAGCGATTTCAGCGAAAGATGAGATCACGGCTATCAAGATTAAAAGTAACCGAATGCTGATGGCTCATGGTTTTCTGAAAAAGATCTTCGAGGTTTTCGATAAATATGAAACAGCAATTGATATGATTACTACTTCAGAAATTGCCATCTCACTTACCATCGATAATGTTCAGAACCTGGATCAGATCGTTAAAGAGTTGGAAGAGTATGGAGAAATTAGCGTAGATAGTGATCATAGTATCATTTGTGTGGTCGGCGAGGGGCTCATTGAAGACACCAATACTTCCAGGCTTTTCGAGATTTTGCAGGATGTGCCTGTACGGATGATCTCTTACGGCGGTAGCAAAAATAATATCTCGCTTCTGGTGGATACCAATCACAAAATAGAAGCGCTACAAAAATTGAATGAAAAATTATTTGTCAATCCTCTGGTTGCAATCGCAGAGGCTTAATTAATATTTGGTTAAACTGTTTTTTGTGTAGTGAAAAGCCGCCAGGTTGAGTATTCAGCCGGCGGTTTTTTTATTGCTGAAATTTATTTTTGATTTCGATATATTTGGAGAGAAATCGAGTACTTCTTGAAAGATGGTATTTCATCATTTCACCAATGAAATTTTGAGACCGATGTTCGTTAAGGTTAATCTTGGTATTTTGAATTCTACTCATGAATTCTTCGGAAAATTTCTCTTTTCTAAAATTGTTATTCAGGATCTCATAACCATTTTGGACCGATTTCTTCCATTTTTCCTCGTTTACATGAATTGCAACCGACTGATCTACAAAATCTTCTTCAGAAGAAGCGACAGCGCCATTCCAGAAAGACTTTTCAGAAATACCTTCTGCACCCACCGGAAAAGTAACGCTGGGCATACCATATTTCATGCTGTCAAAAAATTTTCCTTTAAGTCCGGCGCCAAAACGTAGCGGAGCCAGCAAAACCCGGTGTTGCTCAAAAATTTGCTCGGTATCCTGGATGTGCCCTTTTATAATAAATCCATTTTTTGGATCATGAAATTTTATCATAACATCGTCTGGATAGGCGCCATAAAGGTAAAGACCTGCTTCAGGCAGCTGCTTTCTAATTTTAGGCCAGATCATCTTTTTTAGATAGATCACCGCATCGCGATTTGGTTTATGAAGAAAATTTCCGATAGACATAAAGCCTTTACGTTTTTTATAACCGGAGTGTTCTTTAGAAATCTCGTCAATTAAAAACGGCAGGTATAAGAGTATCTTTTCAGGGATGTTAAAATGCCTCTCTAGAATAGCCATTTCAGCAGATGAAATGATCAGGCTAAGATCACACCTGTAAATAGCGGCAATTTCCCTTTTAGATAGATCAGTATTATAAAAGTCTGACGCTTCCTTTTCTTCCTTGAAAGCCTGGAATCTTGCATTTCTTAGAAAATGAAGATCTTCCGTATCTAAAATTTTAAGGGCTTTCGGGCAGTTTTCATCTACTCGCCAGCCAAACTGCTCCTCGGTCATGAATCGGTCAAAAATAACGATGTCGGGATCAATTTTTTGAAGTACGGAATTGACTTCAGGATCATTGATCTTCAGCTGAATCATTTCTGCATCATACTCCTTCAAATCAGCCGAATTTTCGTTTCTCGAAGCGGCAGATCCAAAAAAGATCTTATAATCGTTTTCACGAAATAACTGAAGCAGCTGCAGCATCCGGCTTCCTGCAGCGGTAGAATTTGGTTCCGGAAAATTGTGACCTATTACAAGCAGTTTGGGCATGAGGCTAAAATACTATAAAGCCTGAGAAAGTAAAAATGTAGCGACCACCCAGAGAATTAGTGATAAAACCCCTCCAATAAGGAAGAAATGCTTGAACCTGTAAATTCCCATTCCATAGATAATGGTATTGGTCTGGTAACCTATTGGTGTAAAAAAGCTGAAATTGGAACCGAAAAGTACTGCCAGAACAAAAGGTTTTGGATCTAATTTCAGTGATAGAGCGATGGTAATTGCGATCGGGGCAATGATGATCGCCGTTGCATTGTTAGAAATAAATCCACTTAAGAACATCGTTACCAGGAATAAAAATCCGATTATGATAAAATTAGCCTTATCGCCGAAAAAAGCCAGTAAATTCTCAGCGAGCCACTGGTCGGCACCGGTATTGTTCATCGCCACGCCAATTGGAATCATTCCAGCGAGTAAAAAGATGATTTGCCAGTTTACCTGGCTGTAAACTTTGCCGAGGTCTATACACTTGAAAAATATTAATAAGAAAACTCCAAAAAGGGCACTTTTCAAAATTGGAAAAATCGAAAATGCTGAAAGAGCAATAACCAGTAACAGGATTCCCAGTGAAAGGTTTCTTTTAAACTTTGTGCTCACCTGTACATCCTGATGCTCCTGCAGGATCGCAATATTATCCATTTGCTGAAGCTGTCCCAGCGCATCGTTAGAAACTTCAACCAGTAGGCGGTCACCCACACGCAATTCAATTTCATCACGCTTCTTATCAAAAATACGTCTTCCGGGATTTCTAAAATTCCTTCTTTTCCTTATTGCCAGCGGCAGCGCCCCATGCAGGTCATACCATCCAACTGTCCTGATGCTTTTTCCTATAAGTGGGGAGTTTGGCAACATCAGGATTTCTATTAACTGGATATCGTCTTCTTTTTCTTCTTCATTATCTGGTTTTGCGGAATGGTCTGAATTTTTAATGATGGTAAAATCTTCAGATTCCTTGAGTTGCATCAAACGTTTCATTCCGCAGCGCAGCAAAAGCTGGTCTCCCGCTTTCAACGTAGTATATTTTCCGGGATGATCGTTAATGATTCCGCTTCTCTTCAAACGAATGATCTCAATATCACCATCTTTCAGAAATGAGTCCCGCAGCGTTTGACCAATTAACTCCGACTCTTCAGGCACAATGATCTTCGTGATGTAATCGTCCAGATCATAGGCATCTGAGATATCTGTCTTTGATTTTTTCGGAAGAAATCGTGCAAGCAAACTCACAACCACCACGGTAATGGCCATAAATATTAAACCATACCAACTGAATTCAAAAAAGCCGAAACGATCTACTCCCCGCCGCATGGCAATGGAATTAACGATCAGGTTTGTAGAAGTTCCCATGAGCGTACAACTACCACCGATAATCCCGGCAAAAGAAATAGGCAGCAACAATTTTGACTGCGGAATGTCGTATTTCTGGGAAAGTTCGTTGATGATCTTTACAAAAACGATCACAACAGCCGTAGTATTGATAAATGCGGAAATACTCCCGGCAATCAGCATAAAAACCGGGACCATAAAGAACAGGGGCAAGCCTTCCAATTTCCGAAGTCCTCCTGCAAGCCAGTCAATGACACCATTGGTCTCGAGTCCGATCGCGATAATCATCAAAGCCAGGACCGTGATCGTCGCCGGACTCGAAAAGCCGGATATGGCTTCTTCCGGCGAAACAAAATTCGCCAATAGTAAACTGATCATGATAAAGAATGCGATTTTATCTACAGGAAAAACCTCTAAGGCAAATAAGACGATCACCGTGATGATAATCCCGAAAAGCACCATGATCTCAATACTCATACTTCTGTTTTGAGCAATTAAAATTAATCGGAAGTTTTATTAGTCCTGAAGCTTTCTGAAATATTTATGATTAATTGGTTTGTTATTGCCGGGATGTTTTTAAATTGAATGTTTCTAAAACCAAAAAAATGAGCAGAGGCTTTGTAAAAGAAGATGATCAGGAAGAGCCAATAGTGGTGCCGCCAAGAGCTGCCATCCCAGATGGTGTAACGAATTATGTCACGCCGAATGGCCTGGAAGAACTAAAAAGCGAAATGAAAGAGCTCGAAGATGAGCGAGCAAATGTTACTGCTGAAAATGATACGGAAAAGAGAAGAGCCCAGAGCCTGATCGATGGGAAAATAAATTTGCTTGCCGAACGAATTCAAACTGCTAGAATGCTGGATCCAAAAGAACAGGCGAAAGATGAAGTGCGATTTGGAGCGAGCGTAAAATTAAAGAATATCAAAACCAGCCAAATCCAGCAATTCCAAATCGTGGGAGTAGATGAAGCAGATATTAAAAAGCAGAAAATAGCTTTTGTGGCGCCGATAGCCAAAGCGATTACCGGTGCAAAGCTTCATGATGTTGTTGATTTTCAGTTGGGCAATGAAATGCGAAAACTGAAAATTCTGGAAATAAGTTATTCCTGATGGGAAGTCAAATTGAATTTCAAATCATCAAAAATATCTCCGTATTCCTCAAAATTAATTCGGAAGGAAATTTCCTGTGGTGTTGATTGTAAATTGAGATCTTTTAATTGCTGTTGATCAATTCTTGCTATGTAGTTTCCAGGTTTTAATCCGAGATAGTTGAAATATCCATCACCTTCTGAAAGTACAGATTTCACCAAATTTTCATCCTCGTCGAAAATATTGATCTTGATTCGACCCTGGCCTCTTTCTATTCCATTGTTATCTAAATAAACCATCCCTGAAATTTCTCCCATCACGGTTACTGGCACATATACTGGTGAATATTGGTTAGGTAAAATTTCAATTTCAACGAAAGGATTTTCAATTTTCCAGGCAATATTATCCAGGCTGGTTGCATCCAGTTTGATCAAAGTTTTGATATATGGCTGCAAATTATCTATACGAATGATCTCCTCGTTTTTATCGTTTGAAACGACTCCAGGATTTGAAAGCAGTTTTAATCCGGCTACTAGTTGTTCATTCGGGTCTTTTTTACCATTTCTATTCACATCCAGAAATGGAATGATAGATATTCCTCCACGGCCAACCGCATTGCGATCGCTGGTATGCAACCTTCCGAGGTTATCATCATACCTTAAACTACCTCGAGCAGATTGAATAAACGAAGAAAATAAATTTCCAATTCTGGCAGTAGCCGATGTTTGTGCAAAGTCAAAATTATAACGTAAGCCAATTTCGAAATTATAAACATTTCGAATCAGGTTATTCTCGTAAGAGAGATTCAGAAAACCATTATTAAAAATAACTCGTTCTAACTCCAAATTGATATTCCGCAGTGCGTTATCACTAAAATCATATTGTACTTGTGGCGTAAACATAAAACTTGCGGGAAGACGATAAGTTTGGGACAGACTGGTATAAACAGTTGGTTGCGAGAGTCGGTCATTATAAATGGCAAAAGTGGTGGCATTGGTACTCACACCGAAAAGCACCCCGGAAATAAGCCACTGCGCAGTAGTAAACTCGGTATTTGGCAGAATTAACTGATCAATACTGAACCTAGTAAAAGCTGAAAAATTTGGCCATCGAATAGGAGAGGAGAAGCTGAATTTTCGCTCCTCCAGGTAATTAAAATTAATCGCCGTCTGGTCATCATGGTATTTCGCGTAGGTGAGATCAAATTGCTGACCTTTAACCGTTCTGTAACTGAGCAGCCCTTCGCCTTTAACACCTAAATTATAGGAGGTGGTCAATAATAAATTAGGAGAAAGTTTAAAAGATGACTGAATGAAAGGCATCACCTCGCCGCTGCTCACTTCTGAAAGGTATTCTACCCCACCACCAATACTGACATTACGAGATAAACCATAATTCATCTGAAACCTTGAAAATTTCCGGTTATCGCGATCTTCAACTACCCCGGCACTTAAAGTGTATTCGAGTTGATTCTTCGGAACAAAATTATATGGAATATTGATGATCCGGTCTTCGGTGCGTTCTTCTCCGTAAGGACCATAAAACTGAAGATTCACATTGGTGGTTCCATACATTAACGGCACTTCGAACGTAAAAAAACCAGATGCGTCTGCTTTCACAAAATCTACCAGAACATTATTTACATAAAGCTCCACGGTCCAGTTTGGTTCCGTATAATCATTTAAAACATAGGTTCCGTAAGACCGGCGATTCAGTAAAGGGCTATTACTTAACTGTATTCCCACTACTGGTGCGAACAGGGAAGAAGTCGCATTGGTGAAGATCTTACCGGCCGTGACCTGTTTAAAAAGCTTGCTGTTGTTATTTACATATCGCCACTGGTAGAATTGATTTCTTGAGGTAAATGGGATGCGATTGGAATAATTCAGGAGTACGTTGGTTTCTCCGCCTAATACCATACCACCAAAACCGAGATTGAAACGATTGTCGGTTCGACCGTTCGTTTGTTGCGTAGAGATCACGCCCCAATCAAGCATTCCACCCTTTAAAAACGGATTATCTCTTGTAATCACCGTATCCGGTTCGTAAACGGTGGTTTTTCCGATGCCTTTTCTAAGTCTTTCCTGTCTGAGTTTGGTAAAAACAGGAAGTTGTAAATCTGTATGGAATTGGATATCTAATTCCCGAAAATTGAAATCGGTATATAGACCGAAAATTTTTCCGAATAAGTCTGATTTTAGATAGAGTGCGGTAGGTGTTTGGATGAAATCATTTTCATTTAACTGATAACTTTCCGAGTTATAGGAAATCGAATTGTTTTTTGTATCGATCACATAATTTCTTGACGGATCTACAATGAATCCTGAAACCTGGCCAATTTCAAGATTCGTTTCACTTTTCAGGTTAAATAAATTGAAAAGATCGGCGACTGAAATATAGGCCTTCTCATTCTTTATGGCTACCGGTATTTCCACTATCCCCATCCTGGGAACGTTCATTTCAACGGAAAACTCATCGTATTCAGGATATTTCTGGCCAAAGCTTAGAGCGCTGCAGAATAAAAAAAATAAAAACAAGCAACCTCTTCTAAATAAGGTTTTTAGGAAATGCCATTGAAACATTTACTCTTATTGTTGGTTAAAGGTTATGGTGATCGTTCCGCTGTATTTTCCTGGAGGATTGGCCGATGGATTCCCGAGTAATAAAGTGCCTCCTATATAAACTGAATTTGGAACCTCCGCCGCATTCGTACTCACGAAATTCTGCCCCTGGCTATAGCTATTAATCTGAAGGTATATTTTGTTTCCATTATCGCCCCTTAACTCAAATTGTTCAGGATGAGTTATAGTGATAAGCGTTCCCGGATTAACATACACATCGAAAAGGGCAGGAGTAATAGGCGCGCCCATATTTAATAAGGTTACATCGCCGGTCCAGGTGCGAGTCCCGGTATAATCAACCACCACAGAACCACCAGCGTCACCAACGGTAAATGCTCCAAAATTCAGAAATTGTTCTGTGCTTACCTGTACATCAACCGGAATTGGTGGCAACTCCTGTGCCTGTATTTCTACTGAAAACAGTAAAACCAAAAAACAGTTCAAAACGAAGAAAATTCTTATAAGCTGTTTCATGGAATAATAATTTTTTTAGTGAAAGTAGTGCTCTTAGAGCTATACGTCGCCACGTAAATACCGCTACTCAAAATGCCTTTGAGAGAAATGGAATCCATTCCTGAAACCTCGTATCGCTTGATAATCTGCCCGTTCATATTGGCAATACTAAGAATACCCGAATCAGTTTTTTTCAAATTCATCTGAATATTGTAAGAATCTGAACTATTGAAACTTCTGAATGCTTCGGTCTGCAAACTGATGTTTTCAGGTCTTTCCGAAGAAATGATCAGAAAAAAGCGATGGTCATATTGTCCCTTATTCAGATGGATTTCCAGTGCAGCTTCTCTCAAATTTTTAATCTGATTGGTCACTTTGTCTTTCAGGTAGATATTTAACGAAGGATCGATATTCTCCAATTCGCTAATATCAAATGTGACTGTTGCATCTTTTTGAATCTGTAATCCTAAAGGAATAGCTGAATTTTCAGTATTAAAATCTATAGAATTGATGGAAATTTTCTGTTCACCGCTAATACTATAAAAATTAGGAATAGCTGGGTTGGTATTGAATAATTTCAAGGCGTCCAATTCCGAATCAAAAGCAGGCGAACTATTAAATCCTGAGTAGAAAACAAGCTGATCTTTCTGGTCTCCATTAATTGTTGCAGCGAGTCTGATAAGACTTTTGGAGGAAACCTGCTGTTTATGAAATTCCTGATCAAAATTTGTCACTCTCACTGAGTTGGTCACTCCAAGGCTTGCTGAAACCGGATAATTACCAGCAGGATCATCGCTCACATGAACGAAAAAGCCCTGCATACTAGGTATAATCGAACTGGTGTTGCCATCGCTTGAAATACCGTTAACATAAGAACTATAAGAACCCGAGAATTGCTCACCAGAAGAATGGAAAAAATAAATTGCATCGTCTATATTCGTTTTGGTCCAACCAGTTTTATCCCAGTCTATCGGTGAAGGATACGGATTCCCAACCAGGTTGAATCCTTTGGTGAAAGTGCGATCATGATTTTCTAATATCCTTGAAAAATGTCCATTATTAACCATTCCGGTTAATTCGATCGTTTTAGCTGAGTTTCCCGAACCAAAGTTTAAAGCATAACCGCTCAAATGTTCCAGCGCATCATGGGTTGAAGTGTACGCGGTCCATCCACTTAGATCGTTGCTGTCGCCATCCTGCCTGTTTTCATCATAAGTATAGAAAAGTGGAAAAGTTGAGGTAAGGTCTACGTATGAGGCAAAGTCACCAACTATAGAATTTGAAAATGGAGAGCTGAAATATTTGTAACCAAAAGCGGGATCCAAATAGCGTTGCATGGTGACTGCTCCATCAATACTGCCATTTCCAGAGCCATCTATTAAGGCAGTTATGGTATCGTTGGAAATCAGCCTTAATGCTTGATTGAGTTTTAAGACTCCCTGAGTGACTTTCAATTTCTTTATGATGTCAATCTCAGAATTTGCAATAACGCCAGCCGAATTATCAATTTCAAGGCTCTCAAGGGTATTATTCAGCAATAAAGCTGAAGGTATTGTTTGTGACGAATTTCCTGAAAAGATCAAATTACCATGAGTAGCATCGATTTTCCCCCAACCCGTTATGTTGCCAGCCACCTCTAGAGTACCGCCTGCGAGGGTGATGAACGCGTTTGTTTCGATTTCAATATTTTTTACGGCAGCAAAATTTCCATTAAAAACGGTTGGTGTTCTAATGGCTGTAGCGGGAATCAACACTGAACTATTAATGTCTGGCAGGATTCCGCAGAGCCAGTTCGCTGAATTATTCCAATTCGAATCTGAATTTCCGGTCCAGGTAAACCCCGCAGGGATCGTTAAAACTGCAGGTTGCGAAAAGGAAATTTTACAGGTGCTTTGGGTGTTTTGAGGTTTCACTTTTACCCGGTATTGATAACCATCCATTCCAGAATCAACATTTACCTCCAGAATATTGCTGTTGGTACCGATATTTTCAAAACTTGCCGAAGCAGACGATTTAAATTGCCACTGGTAATTCACATCTTCAATTTCAGAAACCGAAAAGTTAACGGTAGCGCCATCACAAGCAGCAATATCTTCAGGGGTATCCACATTGAAACAATTCAGTTTTTCAGAAATCTCGGGAGGTAGCCACTCGTAATTCTCTTCTAAGCTACTCTCATCGCCATACTGGCAATCATTTTGTTCCGACTCGGTTAAGCCATCATAAGCCGGGCAGGGTTCGATGGATTCCCACCCAGAGACTTCGCCCAAAATATAAATATTACCATTTTCAATACTGATCGTTTCCTTACCGGCCGATCCAGACTTGGTAAAACTGCCACCAATAATTAAATAGCTTGAAACCGAAATATTCACTTTATTTCCTGCCTCGAAATCGCCCCGAACAATCACCACGGCATTTTGCCCCATGGTGAATTCGGCCTGATTTCCCATTGAGATATTACCATTCACGATGAGGGTTCCGTTAACGTTTAAGCTACCGTTATTAGTTACGCTTAACCCATTATATTCTTCAGTAGTCCCTTCAGCAATCGCATAAGTGGCGTCAATAGTCAAATTTCCACCCTGGGCGAGAGTGGAAATTGAGGTTAGTACTAGTAATAGGAATGTAAAAAATGATATGAAGTAATTCGGTTTCTTCATACCGGCTTTATTGAAAGTCCAGAGTAGAAGACGCGGAAGCTTTAGCCTCTTTATCTTCATATTCAATTTTTAACTGACCCTGATGCCAGTTGATATCTTCGGAATTTTCTAACGGAAATTTAAAATGTCTCCTGGTATTCGGCGTATAAACTGAAATGCCATTCACCTTACCAATTTCAGTAACCGAACCATTATCAGAAATGTAAGAGACGCGGAAATTGCCATAAACCGAGCGGTTGCCAGAACGTACAATATCCAGGGATAATACTGGAGATTCTTCCAGATCCAGCTTTAATTCTTCCAGTTTGACCTCGGCTGTTGTGTTGCCTTTCCTGATAATAACCGGAATACTAATTCCAAATACCGTTTTAATATTGATAGAAATCCCGTCAGCATCTTTTTGTAGATCTTCTTTTGCCAGCGCAGTTTCCTTTTCTACAGCGCGGAAGTAAAAATGAGATCGGAGTTCGCCTTCACTCATTTCACCGGTTTTGGTGAGCTGCAACCGAATGGTCTGTGCTTCATTGGGAGCAAGACTCACTCTTCTTGGATAATATCTTAAATATTCGCTGGCGAATTTCTGGCCTTCTTCAGGTTCTTCTATTTGGATGAAATTACCATCTTCCGCCATTTTATACTGAATAAATGAAATAGCATAAGTTGCGGTGTCATTTCCAGTATTGGCAATATTTACCTCATGCGATCTTTCATTTGCATCAAAAACCACCCGTTTGGGCATGACCATTAAGTCTCCCTGGGCAGAAATTTTGATGAATGAAAATAGCAGAAGGGAAAGCACAAATTTTGAGAACTTCGGCATTTGGTTTAGCTATTACTAGTTGTAGGTTACAGTTATATTAAATCCTGATGCGTTGGTGTAAAAACCTGGTAACTGGTTTGCCTGTAAATTAAGTGTTGCTCCGATCTTTAAAATATCAGTCCCTGTTCCTTCTTCTAATGGAGCGACCTGAAACTGGTCTATAATTAGAAATTGATTTGGATTATTTTCATTGAACAACCTGAAATTATCAGGAAAGGTTATGGAATAGCTGTAATCACCATGGGTGACCACCGCTTCCGCAGCACTTACTTCACCGGGATTAGCAGGTGAAAGTTCCACTCCAACTGCCGTTCTACTTCCATCTGGCGCCAAAACAACACGACCAGAATTGATACTGCTAATTACATTTCCAAAATGCAGATCAACATTTTTAATAATTTCAATCGGTTCAACAATCGTAGCTGTACTATTTATGGCCGCTGAAGAAGTATTTTGCGAAAAACCACTTAGCGACAATAGAAGCACAATTAAGAAAATGAATTTTCTGATCATTAATTAATGAAACGATTGAAATGGAAGTAAAGGACTAAAGCGGAAACTTATTCGTAGCTTACTGTTACTTTTACAGTACCAGTGTAAGCTCCAGTTGCCTGGCTTGCTCCAACCTTTAAAGTTGCGCCAAGATCAAAAGCACTGGCAGTAGCTCCGGTCAACGATGTAAGTGTTGTAGTAAAGTCAGTTAAAGTCATTTCATTAGAGCCACCATCATTTAAAGTAACATCTGGAATACTTACAGAATAAGTTAATCCTGAAGGAACAGAAACTTCAAATGTAGGAATAGAAGTAGTTGTTCCTGCAATTTCCATTTCGCTATTGGTATAGCTTACAACATTTCCGGTAGTTAGTACCACATCACCTGTTGAAGCAGATTGGGCAATCTGTCCAAAATCTAACACTCCTGAGGAAGTAATTGAAATCGGCTCAACAATTTCAGCATTTACTGTCGCAGTTCCTTCGGCTGAATTTTGAGAAAAACCGATTGCTGATAGTAAAAATGTAGCTAGTAGGGTAATTTTTTTCATTGTTTAGTAGATTTGATTTGGAGCGTAAATATGACTTTAAATTAGAATAGCCACCAAATTTATTCGTTCAGCAGTCCCTAAACATCGTTGAAATGTAAAAAATGAAAGTTGAATGGAAAATAAAAATCCCACTATTCCAGTGAGATTGAAACTTAATTGAAGAAAACAAGTTATTTAATTGTAGGAAACAGTTATTTCCAGCGGACTAGCCGAACGATAAGTTCCAGGTTTTTGTCCGGGCTTGATTTCTAAGGTTGCTCCCAATCGAATCATTTGCGATTCCTTATTAAATGTTTGAGAATCGGCAATCGTATTAAAATCTTTTATCACAATCGGCTCACCATCCTGAGAAACCAGATATCCTTTTTCGGGTATACTAATACTATAGGAATATTGGTCATGGCCCCTCACTTCAAATATCGCCGGAGTCTGTCCTGCAGCATTATCAAGGATGATTTCTCCTTCTGATCTCCTAATATTATCTGGCGTAAGCACCACAGCGCCACCTTTAGCAGCATCAATACTGGCAAAATTCATATCAGCTACAGTTCTTATTTCAATCGGTTCAACAATCGTTACACTAGCCGTGAAATTAGCTGAAGCACTATTCTGAGAATATCCCAGAAATTGAATGCAAAACATCAGAATAATAAGCGGTAAATATTTTAATTTTCTCTCGATCATATTTCAAAAATAGACGAATGGTCTAAAATATTCGGTGAAATGCATTAAAATTTCGACGAATGGTAATTTAATTTAACATTTATTTTCAAATGACCCCTTAATTAGCTGAAATTTTAACAATTTAGATAGGTTCAACTCTCATTATACTAGTCAACTAGGTTTAAATTGAAAAAGGAATTAGACTAAAAGAATATTCCTACATACTGTAATCGGCTGTAATCTTTAAAATTCGGTAGTATTTCTCTAGTTGCGTGATTTATTAATTACTTTTAATAAAGGAAACAGTTCAAGATCAAACAATACTATTTTATGAAAATCTATATTTTAATGGGCGTTAGTGGGGTTGGAAAAACAACTCTGGGGAAAATGTTGGCTTCAGAAATGAATATTCCTTTCCACGATGCAGATGATTTTCATTCCGCTCAAAATATTGAAAAGATGAGTCATGGTATTCCTCTTACAGATGAAGACCGTGCTGATTGGTTACAAAATTTGAAAAATGCCATTCATAAATGGGGTAAGGATGATGGTGCGGTTTTGGCCTGTTCGGCTTTAAAAGAAAAATACAGGAAATTTTTAGCTGAAAGTAATGATCAGGTTGTCTGGATCTATTTATATGAAACTTATGATGTCATTCTTCAACGTTTGAAAGAAAGAAAAAATCATTATTTCAAACCTGATTTGCTAAAATCGCAATTCGACACTCTGGAAAAGCCTGATTATGGAATACATATTAAAGTAGATGCACAACCACAAAATACATTCAATAAAATTATGAATCATTTAAAATATCCCGAAATCGGACTGGTAGGTTTGGGAGTTATGGGTAAAAGCCTGGCATTGAATATGGCTTCTAAAGGCATTCCGGTTTCTGTATTTAATAGAGAAGTAAAAGGAAAAGAAGAGGGTGTCGCTAAAGATTTTGCTGAAAATCACCAGGATGTTTATGACTTCCCCTGGTTCGATGACCTGGAGAAATTTGTAAAATCTCTTCCCGCTCCCAGGAATATATTCCTAATGGTCAATGCGGGAAAGGCTGTGGATTACGTTATTGATGAAATTCTGCCATTTCTGGAAGTTGGTGATTTATTAATTGATGGTGGAAATTCTCATTATACTGATACTAACCGGCGAGCTCAATACTTAAACGACAAAGGAATTCTCTTTTTAGGAACCGGCGTAAGTGGAGGAGAAGATGGAGCTCTGAAAGGTCCTTCTATCATGCCCGGTGGTGATAAAAAAGCTTACGATCGCATTGGTGCCGCCCTCGAGGCAATATCAGCAAAGGACAGCAATGGAGATCCCTGCTGTGCTTTTATAGGGCCGCAGTCTTCAGGCCACTTTGTAAAAATGCTGCATAACGGGATCGAATATGGAGAAATGCAGCTCATCTCGGAGTTTTACCACCTTATGCGTTTCGGTTTAAAATATTCACCCGAAAAAATTTCCCAGATTTATGCCAAATGGAATAAGGAACAGGACAGCTTTCTATTAGAGATTTCTGTAGAAATACTAAAATTTAAAGAAAACGGTGAATTGCTTTTGGATCAGATCCTCGATGTCGCAGGACAAAAAGGAACCGGTGGCTGGTCGAGTATTGCGGCTCTTGATCTTGGGGTCTCATTTGATACGATTTCAGCAGCTGTAATGGCCAGAAATATTTCAGCTGATAAAACTATGAGGTTAGAGGCTTCTGATATATATGCACACAAAGAACATGAAATAAATATTTCCGAAGAAGAGCTTTTTAAGGCTTATAAAGCAGCTTCTATAATAAATCATGCGGTTGGATTTGAGTTATTAAGAGCCGCTTCCACCGAATTCGACTGGAACCTGAACTATTCAGAAATCGCAAGGATTTGGACCAACGGTTGTATTATCAAATCGCAGCTTATGAAAGATCTTTCAGAAATGCTGGAAGATCATGGTTCTGTGCACATTTTGTTGAATAAGGAAATTGCCAAAAAAGTAAACGAAAATAAGAACTCATTGTCTTTCGTTGTTGGTAAAGCACTGGAAGCAGAATACCCGATGCAAGTTTCTTCGTCTGCATTAAATTACTTCCTGGGTCTTAGTTCCAGTCAGTCATCTGCAAATATGATCCAGGCACAACGCGATTTCTTTGGGGCGCATACATACGAAAGGAAAGACAAATCTCGAGGAGAATTTTTTCATACCGACTGGACTAAAATTTCCTGATGGATTACCAGATCATTTTTGCTGTTTTATTCGGAATTGCCCTTTTGTTATTTCTAATATTGAAACTGCGAATCCAGGCATTTCTTTCTTTGCTCATAGTTTGCATCATCGTTGGAATGCTTGCGGGTATGCCTGCAACTGAAATTCTCGATACCATGAAAGATGGTATGGGAAGTACGCTGGGATTTGTGGCAACCGTAGTTGGTTTGGGCGCTCTTTTTGGTGGTATTTTAGAACAATCTGGAGGTGCCGGCAGACTGGCAAATTACTTACTGGAAAAGACCGGAAAAAAGAATGCACCGTGGGCGATGGTCTTCACCGGTTTCCTGGTAGCAATTCCGGTTTTTTTCGATGTGGCTTTTATTATTCTGGTTCCGCTGACTTATGCACTCAGCCGGAAAACGGGAAAATCTTTATTGCTTTATGCGTTACCATTATTAGCGGGGCTCGCAATTACGCATGCTTTTATACCACCAACTCCTGGACCTATTGCCGTATCTGAAATTCTTGGAGCGGATCTTGGCTGGGTTATCGTCTTCGGAATTTTAGCCGGTATTCCAGCGGCCATTCTCGGCGGACCGTTGTTCGCCAAGTATATCGCTTCCCGTATGGAAATTGAACCTTTAGAATTTTCAGGAGAAGATATAGAAGTTGAAAATCCGCCATCACCTGGACTAATATTAGCCATTATTTTTGTTCCGATTTTATTGATCGTATTGAACACCTTATTCAGCAGCGATATTCTAATTAACTTACCAGAGAACTCTTCCGTTTTATACCTGATCAATCTATTGGGGCATCCGTTTACCGCTTTAATAATCGCCAATTTGCTGGCCTGGTACTTTATCGGAATCAGAAGAGGAATGGGGAAAGAATTTCTTCAGAAGATTGGAACCAAATCTTTTGAATCTGCCGGAATAATCATTTTGCTAACTGGAGCAGGCGGCGCTTTTAAACAGATTTTGATCGAAACGGGAGCGGGAGAACTCATGGCGAATGCATTAGATAGCAGCAATTTCAATCCGCTGTTATTCGGATTTTTGGTATCTGCATTAGTGCGAATTTTGCAAGGCTCTGCTACTGTTGCCATGATCACGGCAGCGGGGATAACAGCACCCGTTATTGCCAACGGTAACCTAGGCACTGCTGAAATTTCTTTAATAGTGATCGCCATTGCAGCTGGTGCGACCGGTTTTTCTCATGTTAATGATAGCGGATTTTGGCTGGTTGGGAAATACCTGGGGCTTTCTGAAAAACAAACCTTTAAAAGCTGGACAGTGATGACCAGCATTATTGCTTTTGCCGGTCTTGGTATGAGTCTCTTACTTTGGGTAATTATTTAATTTGAAGAAATAAAAAAAGTGGAGCCGTAACTCCACTTTTTTACGCTAAAGAAAATCATTTCACCAATTATTCTCTAGATCTCTATATAAACTTTTATTGCTTAACAGCGGCCACGTTGTCGCTAGATTCCATCATTGCGAAGAACTTGTCAAGATTTGGAATAATCACAATTCTTGTTCTACGGTTTTTCGCCATATTTTCTTTCGAAGTATTATCTACTAAAGGTTGGTAGCTGCTACGTCCAGCTGCGATCAGTTTAGAAGGATCAACATTGTATTTATCTTGTAATAATCTTACAATTGAAGTTGCACGACGTACACTAAGGTCCCAGTTGTCTTTTAAATAGGAATCTTTTACCATTGTTCTATCATCAGTATGCCCTTCGATCATTACTTCCATAGCTGGTTCGCTATTGATCACTTCGGCCAATTTCTTTAGAAGAGGTTGTGCTTGTTGAGTAACTCGGTAACTTCCTGTTCCAAATAATAATTTATCTGAAACATTGATCATTACTACTG
This sequence comes from Flavobacteriaceae bacterium, assembly GCA_964220295.1. GTDB lineage: Bacteria > Bacteroidota > Bacteroidia > Flavobacteriales > Flavobacteriaceae > Christiangramia. Next base: position 43,089 of record CAXPUM010000063.1, read on the forward strand.
TTTCATCCACATTGATATCAATATCTTCATCGTCAGCACCTTCAGAAATGTTTTTCTTAAGGTTATAAGACACCGCTAGATTAATAGAATCTTCTAGTGTTTCAGCATCTTTTACTTTCTCAGGATCCATTTTCGCGATCGTAGCTCGCATTTTATCCTTGTGATTTTTAGACATCACAGTAAGATCGTTCATCTCCATCATTCCCTCATTTTCATCTCTAAGGGAATTGATTTTTGCGTTATAATCGGCAACACGAGCTTCAATAGCTGCGTATTTACCTTCAATTTCTTCTTTTTCTACTCTTGTTTTCTGAAGTGTACTTCTGGTATCATTAAGCTCACTTTCTAGAGCTACATATTTTTTCTTAGATACACATGAACCTAGCATTGTTGCTGCTAAGACTGATACGGTTATAACTTTTTTCATAAAAATGGTTTTTTTAGATCTGTTATTCAGATGTCGTGGGTAATGCTACAATAATGCCAGTGGAATCTGTTTTCGTCATTTTGCTTTCATTCTATTCGGGTTAATAAACTATCGGCTGACTCTTAGATCAGTAATGGCAAGGGGTTTGAGTGATGCAATTCTGTATTCTGAATTCTTTTTAGAGAAAATACAAGCCTAAATAAAAGTTTGAAAATGTTAAAAAAAGTGTGGAATTTGTTCTACAGTCAGCAAATGAAATCCACAATCGCCATCAAATTTGAATTAACGTAGGTCTATCAGAAGTAAATGATCGCCTGCAGCATCAAAGTTTTAACAGAAGTTTACAACAAATTGGTTTATTATGCTTTCCCTTTATGCTGCTGAAACAATAACTTTGGCTTTTAATAATCTTTCCGCTTGGCAAATACGAAGAAGAAATTTATTAAAATTCTGAAGATACTGGGCAAAATCGTCCTGGGCATCCTTATATTCCTATTGTTGATTATTCTTTTTGTAAGAAGTCCATGGGGCCAGAACATCATAAAGGATAAATTTATTTCTTCCATTACCAAAAAGACCGGAACCGAGATTAGCCTTGATCGCATTTTCATAAAATTCAATGGTGCAATTCAGGTGGACAATCTTTACATGGAAGATGAAAAGGGAGACACCTTAATTTATTCTGAAAGTCTTTCTGCTAATATTCCCATTTTACCCATCATCAAAGGAAATTCCTTCAGTATTAATGACCTGGATCTGAAAAATGTGCGGGCTAATATTTATAGGAATGATTCTATTTCAGGTTTCAACTATGAATTCTTGATGGATGCTTTCGCCAGTGACACTACACAAACCAGTACACCGGCCGATACAACTGCCGCACCGATGGAAATCAATCTTGGCGATTTTGACCTTCAGGATATTTCAGTTGCTTACCGGGATGACGTAAGCGGAATTGATACGGAAGCAAAATTTTCAGATTTACAACTGGAATTTCTGGAAACCGATCTGCAAAAAATGGTTTTTCGCCTGAATGACGCTATTCTCAAAAATGCCGATATTCGATTTGAGCAAACCGGGATTGCACCTCCAACTGATAACGAACCTACGCCAATGCCTCTCTTGGGCGTGCAAAACCTGAAGCTGGAAAATGTCAAAGCCCGCTATGCCTCTTTGGGAGATACGATCACTGCTGATGTGGATATTTCAGATTTCCTACTTACTAAGGCCGATATCGACCTGAAAGACAGCATCATCGATATTAACGAGATTGCTCTGAAAAGGTCAGAAGTTGTATTGAACATGAAATCGCCTGCACCATCTTCTGACAGTGCTGAAACGGGACCGGAACCTTTTCAATGGCCAGGATGGAAAATCAATATTTCAAAAACCGATTTTCAGCAGGATAAGATTCAGTATATAGTAGACAGCGCTAAAGAATCAGACCAGTTTGATCCAAATTACATCAGTCTTGACAGTTTATATTTAAACACCGGGAAAATTTCCTATCAGAGAGGAGATGCCCAATTGGCAATTAATGAATTACGCTTGCAGGAAAGCTCGGGAATAAACGTGAAGAGCTTTGATTTTACTGCTACGATGACCAATGAAGAACTGAATGTGAAGGATTTCAAGGCCGTGATCAATTCAAATTCACTGAATGGAAATATCAGGCTGGCTTATGAGAACGTGGACCAGCTCATCAATAATCCTGAAAACATTTATTTAAGCGGAAGTTTATCCAACATTCGCCTGCAGCTGCAGGATGTCTATAAATTCCAACCGGATCTAAAAAAGAACGAGTATTTCAAAACTTTAGCCGCTGCTCCGGTTTCGGGGAACGTGACGGTGAATGGACGCCTGGATAATTTACAATTTAAACCGGTAAATCTGTATTGGAAAAATACCAGTATCAATGGTTCCGGTAGCCTGGTAAATGCAACCGATCCTGAAAAACTTGCCTTTAACTTTCCGAATGTTAGAATGAAGATCAGGAGAGCTGATCTGCTAGGTTTTGTAAAGGAACAGGATCTCGGAATAAAACTTCCGGAGAATATCAACCTCAAAGGAAGTTTCAAGGGAAATACTACTGATATTCAAACAAATTCAACATTAGTCACCACTGATGGAACCATTAAAATTGATGGTAATTTTTCCAGTGGCGAGTTGTTATCTTTTGATGCAGCGGTGCGCGGTGATAGTATCGCATTGGGACGCCTGCTTCAAAATGATGCTCTGGGAAGCATTCAGCTGGATATACAGGCCAAAGGTAGCGGTAGTAACGCGAACAACCTGAACGCCCGTTTGGATTCCAGAATCGAATCTTTCAGTTATAATGGTTATGAATTTAAAAACATTGATATTAACGGAGAGCTGGAGAACGGGAAAGGCCCGGTGAATATGATCTACCAGGATGAAAACCTAGATATGGAGGCACAAACCATCGTAACCTTGGATTCCGTTTCTCCTAGAATTGATTATACAATTTATTTAGACGGTGCTGATCTTGGAGCTCTTGAATTAACCCAACGAACCATAAAAACCGGCTTTACATTAGAAGGCTGGTTTGAAGGTAATGGCAGTCAGTATGAAGTTGAAGCCTACATTCTTGATGGTGTGGCCGTTTACAACAATAAAACTTATCTGCTAGGTAGTTTTGAGTCTCATGCTTTTGTGCGGGATGATACTACTGCCGTTAATATTAAAAACAGGATCCTAAATCTGGATCTTCAATCTAATGCAAGCCCCGTAGCTTTTACTCAGGCCATCAACAGGCATTTTAAGCGATATGTAACTGAAAATTACCAGGAAGATTCCATTATAAATCCTGTAAACCTTAAACTGAATGCTAAGATCAGTGAGGCACCGTTACTTACGAAGGTATTTGTTCCGAATCTGGAAGAACTGGATACTGTAAATATCGATATCGATTTTCGTGAAAAAGACAGGGAGCTGGATGCGTTCGTAAAATTACCCTCGGTTAAATATATGGGCAGCCAGATTGATTCCTTGAACTTGGAATTGTTTTCAGATAATACCGACCTTAATTTCGATTTCGGATTTAAAGCTTTGACCGCTGGCCCGCTAGCCATTAAACGAACCCAGTTTGATGGGGGAGTGGTTGACAGAAAACTGCAATTAGAATTCAGTTCATTATATGAGAAAGATACACTGGCGCATGTAAATTCTGAATTGAATTTCCAGGGTGAAACTTTAAAATTTCATATCGAACCAAAAAAACTGATTCTGAATAAAAATCCCTGGAATATTTCTGATAATAACCTGATTAGCTACGATACGAATTATCTTGAATTCCGCGATTTCAGGTTATTTAGAAATGAGCAGGAAATGATGGTGAGCAACAATGCTCCCGAGAGCGAGAAAAAATCATTAAAATTAGCGTTCAATGAATTTAAGCTGGGTGCGCTTCTGAACTATCTCAATCCTGAAAATCAGCTCGCACAAGGAAACCTGAATGGCGAAGTCGTGCTGGAAGAACCTTTCGGGGAAACCGGTATACTTGCAGATATGCAGGTGAACCAGTTCAAAGTGATGAATGTTGATCTCAATACCCTGGCTTTAAAAGGAAATTCAGCAGGTTTCAATAATTATGATTTTGAAATGATGCTGAAAGGCGGCGCGGTAGATCTTGATCTTACCGGATCATACGTTGCAGCAGATCCATCTGCAAAACTGGATATGAATCTGGATATCAATGAATTCCAGATGCAGGCATTGAAAGGTTTTACTCTTGGCGCGGTGAAAGATGGCAGTGGTAGTTTTTCAGGAAATATCAGCCTGACAGGAACAGTGCTGGAACCTGAGTATTCCGGGAAACTAAATTTTAACCAGGCAAGTTTCAACGTGGCCATGTTGAATTCAGAATTTACATTGCCCAATGAAACGCTGAACCTCGATAATGACGGTGTTTATTTCAACAATTTTAATATTGATGACAGCAACAATAATTCCTTTGTGCTTAATGGAGAGATTACAACGAAAAGTCTGTTGAATCCTGGTTTTGATCTGGACCTACAGGCAATCGATTTCCAGTTGCTCAATTCTACTGCAGAAGATAACGATCTTTTCTACGGAAAAGCGATCGTTGATGTGGATGCGAAAATTACTGGTAATTTGAATGTTCCGGTGGTGGATGCTAATTTAACCATT